>JANPGU010000118.1:0-24324 GCA_031424095.1 Gammaproteobacteria bacterium | reverse complement strand
CGAAGTCGAGCGCCTCGATGGTCCGGTAGGAGCGGATCCATTCATCCATCGGATTGCCGTCGAACGGCCCGCAGGCGCTGGGCAGCGACCGCATGGTGCCAAGCACCAGCGCATCGGCTGGGAAATCCACCGTGAACAGAGCGCGCTCGTCGGTGAACAGCACCGCCGTTCCGTCATTCGCGTGGTTCCTGCCGGGGAATACCAGCTGGATGGTCTTGCCGCCGAAGCGCAGCGTCATGCGCTCTGAATAGACGATGTCGGGCCTGACGATATCGGCGAAGAACTCGGCAGGCGTGGCGCGGCCATCACCGTCCTTATCCTTGCTTGTGACCGAGCTTGCGAACGCGCCGCAATACCAGAGCCGGTCGAGGAAGGGCTGTTCGAATTCCACCACATCGAGAAAGCCGTCATTGTTGCGATCGACGATGTCACCGGGCAGCGCGGGATAGCGGCCATCCATGTTGCGCAGCACGCCTTCCTGGGCGATGAACTTCGCGGTGTCGGCGAAGACAGCGCCGCCTTCCACATGATCCCAGTGGCTATGGCTGTAAATCACGTATTTCACCGGCCTGCCGGGGAAGCGTTGCGCAAGTTCCTGCTTGAGCCAGGTGGCGAACTGCACGCTCAGCGTGTCGACTAGCACGATGCCGTCCGGCGTCACCAGGATGCCGACATACCAGCCGCCGTTGTTGGCGCGGTAGAGGTCGCCGGCCACATGCGTGATGGCGCGGCCGGGTGCGGCGAACATGCCGGCGGGGGGAGGTGGCAGGTTGCGCGGCAGGCCGTCGCCTGCAGCGGCAGGGCGCGTCGCCGGTGCATCGGCGGCCAGTGCAGCGGCGGAAAGAAAAAGACATGCAACGACTGTCTCGCAAAGGAATTTCATCGGGATGACTCTCTGATCCAGTGACCTTTCCCCACGGCAATTATGGCCACAGTGCCACAGGTGCTGCAGGTGTAACAGCATTGCCATCGTTTTGACACAGCGCAACCAAGATGATCGTCCTCTTCGATCTACACCGCATCATGAAGAGGTCTCACGCGATGAACAGGAATTTGAAGTCGATACTGCTCGCTCTGGCAATGAGCGCTGGCGCCATGGGCTCGGCAAATGCCGCCATCGTGATCACTGAGGTGGACTCCGCCGCCAGTGGCAATTCGGCTTACGGCTTCGACTGGATCGAACTGACCAACACGGGATCCTCGGCCGTTGACATCACTGGCTGGAAGATCGACGACAATTCCAATTCGTCGGCGTCGGCGGCCCTGCTGACTGGCATTACCAGCATTGCCGCCGGCCAATCGGTGATATTTGGCGAGGGTGGCTCGCTGGCCGCCTTCGTCAGCAATTGGTTCGGCGGCACCGCACCCGCTGGGTTCCAGTTTGGAACCTACAGTGGCTCGGGTCTCGGCCTCGGCTCGAGTGGTGATGCCGTCAATATCTACAATGCAGCGAATGCCCTGATCGCCAATGTTACGTTCGGCGCCGCCAACAACAATGCGTCCTTCGACAACTCGGCCGGTGCGAACAATGCAGCGCTGGCCGCCTTCAGCCTGGTGGGTGTGAATGGCGCGTATGCAGGCGCCGACGGTCGCATTGGTTCGCCGGGCGCAGTCTCTGCCGTGCCGCTGCCAGCCGCAGTCTGGCTGCTCGGCTCGGGTCTGGGATTGCTGGGTGCAGCACGTCGCCGTCACAGCGCGGCGGTCTGATTTGTGAGCATTCGCGCAATACGGAATGTACTGCTGGTGGCGGTTGTCTTCACACCGTTCGCGGCACAGGCCGCCGTTACCAGCGTCGACCTCTCCACCTACCAGCTTGCTGGTCAGTACACCTTGAACCTCGTGACGGCGCCGAAGGCCTGGGAGGCGTCGTCGGTCACCTGGAATCCCGACAACGGTCATCTTTATGTGATCGAGGATGAAGGTCGGCGTGTGTATGAAACCACCACCACCGGGCAGGTGCTCAGCTCCATGACGCTGAGCGGCTTCGACGATACGGAAGGTCTCACCTACGCGGGTGGCGGCCAGTTCGTGCTTGCCGAAGAACGCATCCAGAGTCTTTATCGCTTCAGCTATGCGGCGGGCACGACGCTGGTCCGCAATCCGGCACAGTCGGTGAATCTCGGCAGCTATGTCGGCAACATCGGCATCGAAGGTGTTTCGTTCGATCCGCTGACCGGCGGCTTCATTACCGTGAAGGAAAAGTCTCCTTCCGAGGTAAACCTGGCCAGCATCGACTTCGGCACGAGCACGGGCTCGTTGTCGTCGCTGTTCAATCCGGCTGCGCTGGGTGTGCTGGATCTGGCGGATGTGCAGGCACTCTCTGCCATTGGTTCGCTGGTCGGCACTGCCGATGGGCAGAACCTGCTGCTGCTGAGTCAGGAGTCTGGGCGACTGCTGGAGGTCGATCGTTCAGGCACGGTGCTGAGCATGTTCGATCTCACCGGACTCTCGAGCAGCATCGAAGGCGTGACGATCGATGCGGAAGGCAACATCTATCTGGTCAGCGAGGATCTGGATTCGACCTCGGGGATCAATGATCCGCAGCTGTTTGTGCTGAAGCCGCAGCCGGTGCCGGTGCCCGCCGCAATGTGGCTGCTGGCGTCGGGATTGGGTGCACTGGGCGCAATGGTGCGCCGCCGCCGCGCAGCCTGATTTCGGACGGGACGCCTACTTCCCACCGAACAGCCGAGCGAAGAGCCCCGGCCGCTTCACGGGAGCGGCCGGCTTCGCCGCGGTCTTCCGTGCGGGCTTCGGCGCACTGCGTTTGGTGGCTCGTGTGTCATAGGGATTGAAGCTGTGCTTGCTGTTGCCGGCAGGGTCGGCTTCGCGAGTGCCACCGAATGTGGGAACAACCGGCTTGCCGGCGGCCTTCAGCGCTTCCGCGGCGGCCTGTTCTTCCTCTTCCTGTTTCTTCTGGGCGTCGTCGGCCAGCATGAGACCTGGCAAGTCCAGGCGCTTCAGCAGCCGGGAGGTGGAATCGATCGCGTGGCGACCGGATTCCGCGGCCCACTCCCAGATGGCGCGCCCGCTGGCGTCGTGGCGCACACGTCCAGCCGGCTTTTCCGGGTCGTTCTCGTCGTCTGGCGGCGGCACGCTCTCACTCTCCCCAGCAGGGAATTCACGGCGTATCTTACTCTTGGAATTTATCGCTGAAAGTGGAGGTGCGGAATGGGGAGCAGATCACAGGCTGCGTGGCTGGCGTGCATGGCGCTGACCGCGGGCGCTGCAGAGCTGCGCTGGCTGGCGCCAAAAGAGCGCGGGCACGTGACCGATGGCCGCGTTCACGCGGTTGTCCTTCCCAACCCAAACAGCGGACCGACCACCGTGGCGGTGGCGGCCGACGGCCGCGTCTGGTTCACCGAGAGTGGTGGTAACCGTATTGGACGCATCGATCCCGGCAATGGTCTGGCGGAGTTTGTGCTGCCGAATCCTGACAGCGGGCCGCGCATCATCGCGCGCGGCGCAGACGGCAATATGTGGTTCTCCGAGCACACGGGCAATCGCATCGGGCGTATCACGCCCGCGGGCTTGATCACCGAATTCGACATTCCGACCCCTGCGAGTCAGCCGCGCGCGATTGCGCTGGGTGCGGATGGCAACCTCTGGTTCGGTGAATTCGCTGGCGGCAAGGTGGGGCGGATCACGCCGCAGGGTGTGATCACCGAGTTCGTGCTGCCCACCGCCAACAGCGGGCCGCGGGCGCTCGCCGCAGGTCCGGACGGAAATATCTGGGTGTCGCAGTTCCGCGCGAACCGGATCGCACGCATCACACCGGCTGGGAACGTCACGGAGTTCCCGATGCCGCGACCCAACTCGGGGCCAGGCGATATCACCGCCGGGCCGGATGGCGCGATGTGGTTCGTGGAGCTGTCGGGCAACATGGATGGCGTGCAACCGGACGGCGCGCGCATCGGGCGTATCACGATGAACGGCAAGGTCACCGAGTTCGAGATGCCAGCAAGCACACCGTCGCCGATCAACATCGCGGTGGGACCGGATCGCAATGTGTGGTTTACACAGGGATCGAAAGTCGTTAGCGTCACGCCAGCAGGAAAATTCTCGGCGTTCGAGCTGGGTCAGGGATCACGCGGGGCAGGGCTTTCCGCGGGCAGTGATCGTGAGTTGCCGACGAAGCTGGTCAACAGGCTCTATGTCGCAGACGGCGGTGGCAACCGCATTGCATGGCTGGAGTTTGAGGCCGCGCGCAGGAAGTGAGCCGCGCGCCAGGCTTTGCCCGAACTTGCGCCTTGCAGAGAAGACCTGCCGGGCATGGCGCATTCACGGCGACGCGGGCAGCGCCAGCTCGTGTCCGTCCATTCTTGCAGCTGCCGCCAGCGCGGGATTGCGGGTCGGCGTGCCTTGCAGCAATCCGGCAACGCGGTCCGCAAACATGAGGAGGCTGCGCTGCGAGAAATCGTGATAGCCGCCCGCCGCGAGAAAACGCGCGCGCACAAAGCGCAGGAACGCGCGCCGTTGCGCGATGTCGGGCTGGCCGGAGAGCGTGCTGCGGACCGCGGCTTCCAGCGCATCGCGCTGCTCGAGGCATTCGACGATGCCAGGCACGGTGTAGAAGTTGCGCCCGAGTGCGAGCACCCGTTTGTCGTACAGCAGGGCCTCAAAGCCCACCGTGGAGTTGATGGTGACGACGGCCTCGGCTTTCTCGAGCAGCCTGGTCATCGGCACATTGCTGACGAAGGTGACGCGGGGATAGCGCCGCGGCAGATGGCGATAGGCGCGCTGCACCTGTGGCAGTTCATAGGGATGGAACTTCGCGACCAGACGCAGCTGCGGGTCGATCTGCAGCAGCGCCGCGTCCAGCTCACGGACCACCGCTTCGAGGTCGTTGCCGAACAACGGTGAATGCAGCACCAGCTGCGAATCGCTGCGCACCTGGAAGGGCAGCAGCAGGAAGCGTTGCGGCAATTCGCGGTGGCCGGTTGCCACGCTCTGGCGATTGATCCACGGCAGTGCACGACGCTCTAACCAGAACCCGACGCGACTGGCCAGCCGCGCGCGCAGGTTGCGACGCAGCTCGGCAGGCGGAAGCGGGTTCAGGTCGCGCATTTTCACGCCGGCCTTGAAGCGCGCGATGTCGGCGTCGAGGTCCGCGTCAAGCAGCGGTTCGGGCGGAAGCTGTGCCTCGCCGCTATGTGCAAGACGGGTGATCGAGGCTTCGAAATTGACGCCTTCCAGATCGATCTGCGTGGTGCCTGGCAGGTAGCCGTGCTCGGCAAACAGCACCGGCATCCGGCGCTGCCGCGCGAGGTAGATGGCCAGCGCACCGCGCAGATTCGAGCCATTCCAGACCAGGATGGCGTTCACCCGCTCCGTATCGAAGAAGTGCGCCAGGCTGGCGAGCAGGCGGCGCGCTTTGGCGAGCGCCTTGTCCGGACGCAGCGCCAGTTCCTTCGCCCCGACCGCGTGCAACAATTCGGCATCGCTGATGTCGAGGTCAGCGATCGGTGCGACACCGCCGCGAGGATGCATCGCGACCTGGGCGCTGCGCATGTAGCTGCGGACTACCGAACGCTGGGACCAGTACAGGCATTCGATCCCGTCCGGCAGCCATTTGCGCAACTCCAGGAAGAATGGCGCTTTGCGAAGGCCGGGGTCGACGAAGGCCAGGCGCAATCTTGATGTGGGACGCTGCGCGATCATGCGGGCCAGTCTCCGGCGCCGATGTTGCGATAGCGTGAACGCCAGGCTCAGGCGTCTTCTTCGGCCTCGGCCAGCCGCTGCGCGCGCTCTGCGGCGATCAGTCGCTCTTCTTCGATGTGCGCGAGCACACCTTCCACATCGGCGGAGGTTTCATCGAACTCGAATTCACCGGTGAGCAAGGTGGCGGGCGCGAGCTGCCCGGCGCTGTAATGCGCCCAGATCTCGTGCGCGTAGTGGGTCTGCAGCAGCTCGGGCGCACTGCGACCGAAGGTGTCACGCAGGTTAGTCACATCGCGCTCGAATAGCGCGAAGGCATTGTTGTTGCTCGCGGCGTCGACGGCTTGGGGCAAGTCGATGATCACAGGCCCGTGCGCGTCTACCAGCACATTGAACTCGGACAGATCCCCGTGGATGATGCCGGCGCAGAGCATCAGCACGATCTGTGACAACAGGAAGGCGTGCCATTCGCGCGCCTGCCCGGGCTGGATGTTCAGATCGCCCAGCCGCGGCGCCACGCCGCCTTCGGCATCGGCGATCAGCTCCATCAGCAGCACGCCGTCGAAGATGCCGTAAGGCTTGGGAACGCGCACGCCGGCGCGGTCGAGCTTGAACAGGGCATCGACCTCGGCGTTCTTCCACTGCGATTCGGCCAGCTCGCGGCCGTGCCTGCCGCCGCCCTTGAGCGCGCGCGCGTCGCGGCTGCCGCGGGTCTTGCGACCCTCCTGGTATTCGGCAAGACGATGGAAGCCGCGCTGCTTCGCATCCTTGTAGACCTTGGCGCAGCGGATCTCCTCGCCGCAGGCCACGAGGAACACCGAGGCTTCCTTGCCGCTGCGCAGGCGACGCACCACCTTGTCGATGATGCCGTCATCGATCAGGGGCTGCAGTTGCGGGGGTGCTTTCACGGGAGTTTCGAAGCTGGCGAGGCGAGGGTAGAAAAAGGCCCGCGCGGGGGCGGGCCTTGCTCTCGCGTCGCGTTGCCGCGCGCTCAGTCTTCGACGAGGAAGCTGCGCAGCTGTTCCGACCGCGACGGATGACGCAGCTTGCGCAGCGCCTTGGCCTCGATCTGGCGGATGCGTTCACGCGTGACATCGAACTGCTTGCCGACTTCCTCGAGGGTGTGGTCGGTGTTCATGTCGATGCCGAAGCGCATGCGCAGCACCTTGGCTTCGCGCGGCGTGAGCTGCGAAAGCACCGAGTGCGTGGTCTCGCGCAGGGATTCCATCGTGGCCTGGTCGATCGGGGAGGTCACCGAGGTATCCTCGATGAAATCGCCGAGGTGCGAGTCTTCATCGTCACCGATCGGAGTCTCCATCGAGATGGGCTCCTTGGCGATCTTGAGGACCTTGCGCACCTTGTCTTCCGGCATTTCCATGCGCACGGCCAGCTCATCCGGTGTCGGCTCGCGGCCCATCTCCTGCAGCATCTGCCGCGAGATGCGGTTCAGCTTGTTGATGGTCTCGATCATGTGCACCGGAATACGGATGGTGCGTGCCTGGTCGGCGATCGAACGCGTGATGGCCTGGCGGATCCACCACGTGGCATAGGTCGAGAACTTGTAACCGCGGCGGTATTCGAATTTATCGACCGCCTTCATCGGGCCGATGTTGCCTTCCTGGATAAGATCCAGGAACTGCAGGCCGCGGTTGGTGTATTTCTTGGCGATCGAGATCACCAGGCGCAGGTTGGCCTCGACCATTTCCTTTTTCGCGCGGCGGGCCTTGGCCTCGCCGATCGAGACGTCACGGTTGATCTCCTTGATCTCGTTGATCGAGAGGCGATGCGTGACTTCGAGATCGGCGAGTTTCTTCTGGCGGCGTTCGATCTCGTCCGTGAAGCGCGCGAGGCTCTGCGAGTACTTCTTCGCGCCTTTGACATGCTTGCCGAGCCACTTGAGGTTGGTCTCGTTGCGCGGGAAGGTGGTGACGAATTCCTTGCGCGGCATGCCGGCGTCGCGCACGCAGATGACCATGATCTCTTTTTCCAGCTGGCGCACTTCACCGATGTGATTGCGCAGCTGGTGGATCAGGGCTTCGAACATGCGTGGCGACAGCTTGAGTTCCATGAACTCGGCGGCGGCCTTGGCGCGTGCCTTCTGCGTCTTCGGATCGGCAGTGCCGATCTTTTCCATGCTCGAGAGTGCAGCCGCGTGCAGCTTGTGCAGCTGGGCGAAGCGGCGGGCGGCTTCTTCCGGATCCGGGCCGGTGTCGACGGCCTCTTCCTCTTCGTCCGTGGCGTCTTCGGTCTCGTCTTCCTTCTCGGAAGCTTCGACTTCTTCCACCTTGGTGGGATTCTGCGGCTGCGCGATGACGTCGGGCGCATTCGGATCGATGAAGCCGACGATGCAGTCGACCAGGCGGCCCTGGCCGGTCTTCACGTTCTCGTAGGCATTCATCAGGTGTTCGAGCGTGGCCGGGTAAACTGCCAGCGAACGACGCACGGCATCGAGGCCTTCCTCGATGCGCTTGGCGATGCTGATTTCGCCTTCACGCGTGAGCAGTTCCACCGTGCCCATCTCGCGCATGTACATGCGGACCGGATCGGTGGTACGGCCGAGTTCGGCATCGAGCGCGGCCAGGGCAGCCGCAGCTTCTTCGATGGCTTCTTCGTCGGCGGGCGAGGAATTCTCGGTCGCGAGCAGCGGCTCCGAATCCGGCGCCTTCTCGTACACGGGAATGCCCATGTCGTTGATCATGTTGACGATGTCTTCGATCTGTTCCGGATCGACGATCTCGCTCGGCAGGTGATCGTTGACCTGCGAATAGGTCAGGAAGCTCTGTTCCTTGCCCAGCGCGATCAGCAGCTTGAGCTGCGACTGGCGTTCTTCGGGCATGACCGGCGCGCGGCGCTCGATGGCGCTCAGTGCTTCGGGTTCGGCATGGCCACCCTCAGGACGACCGCGCTTGCGACCCGGCTTGCCGGGAGCAACGGGTGCCGGCGGCGGGGCGGCGACGACTTTTGCAGGCTTGGCCGCAATCACAGGCTTGCCCTTGGCAGGCACTGCCACATGGGCTGCAGTCTTGCTCTTGGCAGCAGTGGCAGCGGGCGCGGCCTTTGCAGCCGCCGCAACCGGCTTGGCGACCGGTTTGGCGACCGGCTTGGCTAACGGCTTTTTGGCCGGCGGCGGCGCGTGCTTGACGGCCTTGGCGGGGGCCGCGTGCTTGGCCGACTTCGGCGCAGGTTTAGCGGCCGCTGACTTGGCAGCTGGCTTCTTGGCAGGGGCAGATTTCTGGGGCTTGCGATTCGGCGCCATGAGGGCTCCAGGTTCGGTGAAGGTCGCTTGAGCGAACCGCCAATTCTAGCGGTGATATGCGCATATCGCTATGCAAACGGACGATATTTGATCAGCGTTGCGGCATGCAGGGGCTTTGGCATGATCCTTTCCGGGATGCCGGACAAAGCAGGCCAGAAAAGGGCCCGACAATGCTTGGAGTTGGGGATTCGGCCGCAAGTTTCAACTGCGTTTTGGCAGTCGCAGCAAAGCCATCAGCCGCAGGCGTTCCGCCGCGCTGAGTCCACCCTGCTGTTCCTTTGCAATCAGCGCGTCCAGCTCCGCCGCCAGCACGCCCTGCACCAGCCGCTGCACGGCCGTGACCATCTCGTCGCCGGCGGCGATTTCGTCAGCGAGGATCGATGGTTCGGCGGCCAGCCGTGCAAGTCGTTCGCCCAGCGGCTGATCGCGCCAGCGCTCCAGCAGTTGCGCGGTGTGGGCGGCGGGATGCGCATGCAGCGTCGCCAGCAGTTCGCGCAGCACATCGACACCGGGCTCATCCACGGCATCCAGCGCCTGGCGTTCCACCGGCGTCAGGCGTGCCGCGATCACGGGAAAATGCAGCAGATTCTGCACGGCCTGCCGCACCAGTCCGCCACGTCCGGAACTGCGCGCGCTGCGGATCGGTCGCTGCGGCGCGCGCGGGTTGGCGGCGCGCGGCGCAGTGTTTTCCGGCGTGTTCATCGGCCCGACGATGCTGAGGAACCGCTCTGCCGATACGCCAATCGCCTGCGCCAGACGGTCCAGCAGCAGTTCGCGATACGTGCCCGCCGGCACGCGCTCGAGCAGTGGCCGTGCCTCCGCGACGAAGCGCGCCTTGCCGTCGGCATGCGAGATGTCGATGGACTCGGCCAGATGTGCGACGAAGTATTCAGACAGCGGCAGCGCTGTGGCGTAGCGCGCTTCGAAGGCGGTTTTGCCTTCCTTGCCGACCAGTGTGTCCGGATCCTCGCCATCAGGCAGAAACAGGAATTTCAGCTCGCGGCCCGCGGTGGCTTCGGGCAAGGCATTCTGCAACGCCCGCCATGCCGCGGCGCGGCCAGCGCGATCGCCGTCGAAGCAGAAGATGATCTCGCGCACCAGCCGGAAGGCGCGCTTGAGATGTTCCGGCGTGGTGGCAGTGCCCAGCGTCGCCACTGCATAGGTGATGCCGCTCTGATGCAGCCGCACCACGTCCATGTAGCCTTCGACCACGATCAGCCGCGTCAGCGGCGCGCGGTTCTGCCGCGTTTCATACAGGCCATAGAGTTCACGGCCTTTGTGGAACAGCGGTGTTTCCGGCGAGTTCAGGTATTTGGGCTCGCCCTGATCCAGCACGCGGCCACCGAAAGCGATGACCCGGCCACGCGCATCGCGGATCGGGAACATCAGCCGGTCACGGAAGCGGTCGTAGTGGCCGTCGCCTTTCTCGCGCTCGATGATCAGTCCGGTTTCCATCAGCTTCTGCCGCGACGTATCGCTGGCGCCGAAACGCTTCAGCACTTCGCTCCAGGCATTGGGCGCATAGCCGATGCTGAACTGCGCGATGGTATCTGGCTCGAGCCCGCGCTTCGCCGCGTAGGCACGGGCACGTTCCGTTGCGCCAAGCTGTTCGGAATAGAAGGCGGCTGTCTTGCCCATCACGGCATAGAGATCATCGCTGACCGTTGGCGCCTGGCCCACGCCGCTTTGTTCGCGCGGCACCTCCACGCCCAGGCGACCCGCCAGCTCTTCCACCGCCTCTACAAAAGGCAGGTGGTCGTAATTCATCAGGAAGCTCAAGACCGTGCCACTGGCACCGCAACCGAAACAATAATAGAACTGCTTGACCGGATTGACCCAGAAAGAGGGAGTCTTCTCGTTGTGGAAGGGGCAGCAGGCGCGGTATTCGCGGCCGGTTTTCTTCAGCGGTACGCGGGCGTTGATGATCTCGACGATGTCGGCGCGGCCGACAAGGTCATCAATGAACGTCCTGGGGATCATGCCTGCCATGGGACGCAAAGCGTACCTTGATACCATGCTGCACGTCGCAGGAAGCGGCCAGGGGGAATGCGGGTGATCGACGAGCCGACGCTATATCGCCGCCTGCGCTGGCGGCTGCTGCCCTACCTGCTGCTGCTGTACGTCGTCGCCTGGTTCGACCGGGTCAACATCAGTTTCGCGGCGCTGCAGATGAATGCGGACCTGGGCTTCAGCAGCGCCGTCTATGGGCTGGGCGGCGGCATCTTCTTCCTGGGCTATGCGCTGTTCGAGGTGCCCAGCAACCTGATCCTGGCGAAGGTGGGTGCGCGGCGCTGGATCGCCCGCATCATGGTGACCTGGGGCCTGATCTCGGTCGCGATGATGTTCGTGGAGGGCAAATGGAGTTTCTACGCGCTGCGCTTTGCCCTGGGCGTGGCCGAGGCGGGTTTCCTGCCGGGCATCCTGTATTACCTGAGCCAGTGGTTCCCCAAGCGGGAACGGGCGCGCGCTGTTTCCTGGTTCATGCTGGGAATACCGCTGTCGACGGTGTTCGGTGGCCCGCTGGCGGGAATGCTGCTGGGCCTGAATGGCTGGCATGGCCTCGCGGGCTGGCAATGGCTGTTCGTGCTGGAAGGAATTCCGGCGGTGGTGCTCGGCGTCGTCACCTGGATGTGGCTGCCGGACCGGCCGCGCGATGTGCGCTGGCTGAGCGAGCGCGAGCAGCGGCATGTCGAGCAGCGCGTGGCCGATGAAGACGCCGCGACGCGCGCACGCAATGCCGGCGCCAACAGTCTTTATACAGCGCTGATGCATCCCACCGTATGGCTGCTGGCCTTCGTGCTGTTTGCCTGCCAATGCGGCAGCTATGGACTCACGCTGTGGATCCCGCAGATCGTGCGCGGCTTGTCCGGGCAGAGTGATCTGGTGGTGGGCTTCGTGTCGGCCATTCCCTATATCGCCGCGACGCTGGCCATGCTGTATGTCGGCGCCAGTTCCGATCGCAGTGGCGAGCGCTTCATGCATGTGGCGCTGCCGAGCTTCATCGGTGCGGCTGGCTTCGCGGCCAGCGCGCTGCTGGTCTCGCCGGTGCCGGGCATGATCGCGCTGACCATTGCCGCCATGGGCGACTTGAGCACACGCGGTCCGTTCTGGGCGCTGCCATCGCGATTCCTGTCGGGCAGCGCGTTGGCTGCCGGCATTGCGCTGATCAATACCGCAGGGTCGCTGGGTGGATTCGTCGGCCCGACGATGGTGGGCTATGTGAAGCAGGCCACGGGCGGCTTCGCGGGTGGTCTGCTGTTTCTCGCCGCGCTGCTGGTGGGCGCGGGAATCGGAGCGCTGATCCTGCGCAAGGCCGCGCTGCTGCGCGAGTAAGTCGCGCGGGGTGGATCAGCGCTTGTTGCGGCGGATGATGCTCAGGATGACGCCGGCGACGATGGCCAGCAGGATTGCCAGGAAGATTCCGCGCAAGGCCATGCTGCTGCGCTTCTAAGCCAGCCTGGCTTTGACGCGCTCACTGACCGCCGCCATGTCGGCGCGACCGGCGGCGGCAGTCTTCACATGTGCAACCACCTTGCCCATGTCCTTCATCGAAGCCGCGCCGGTGGCGGCAATCGCCGCAGCGATCAGGCCATCGACCTCGGCATCGGAAATCTGCGTAGGTTGGTAGGCGGTAAGAATCACCAGCTCTGCGCGCTCTTTCGCCACGAGGTCGGCGCGACCGCCGGCCTCGAACTGCACGATGGATTCCTTTCTCTGCTTGACCATCTTTTCGATGACCGAGTGAACCTGCACATCATCCAGCGTGATGCGCTCATCGACTTCGCGCTGCTTGATTGCCGCGGTGATCAGACGCACCGTGGCCAGACGCTCTTTTTCACCAGAGCGCATCGCGGACTTCACGTCCTCGAGAATGCGCTCTTTAAGCGTCATGCTTAGAACGCGCGTGCGGGACGGGCTTCGCCGCCACGAACATTGCGCTTGGCGTGCCGCTTCACGGCAGCAGCCTTCTTGCGCTTACGTTCCTGCGTGGGCTTCTCGTAGAATTCACGACGACGCAGCTCGGCCAGCACCCCGGCTTTTTCGCAGGCACGCTTGAAGCGTCGCAGGGCGACGTCGAAGTATTCATTCTCACGGACTCGCACGCTCGGCATAACGACCAGACCCTTGTTGGTGAGCTAAGTGGTTGTTTTTGAATGCCGTTCACGGCACCCGAAAACGAAGGTGCGCGATTTTAAAGGCAAGAGGGGCGGGTGTCCATTGCGGATTCTGGGGATCGAATCGTCCTGTGACGAAAGCGCGGTGGCGGTGCTCGACGATGAGCGCGGCCTGCTGGCGCATGAATTGTTCAGTCAGGCCGACCTGCACCGGCTGTATGGCGGGGTGGTGCCTGAGCTTGCGTCGCGGGACCATGTCCAGCGGCTGCTTCCCCTTATAAGACAAGCCCTTGCGAGCGCGAATACAGCGCCTGGCGAGCTTTCGGGGATCGCCTATACCGCGGGTCCCGGGCTGGTTGGCGCATTGCTCACCGGGGCCGCCCTGGGACAGAGCATGGCCTATGCATTGGGCATTCCGGCAATGCCGATTCACCATCTCGAAGGTCATTTGATGGCGCCTCTGCTGGAGGATCGCCCCCCGCCATTTCCCCACCTGGCCCTGCTGGTTTCCGGCGGGCACACCATGCTGATCGTGGTCCGCGGCCTGGGCGACTACGAGCTGCTGGGCGAAACCCGCGACGATGCGGCAGGCGAAGCCTTCGACAAATCCGCCAAGTTGCTGGGCCTTCCTTATCCCGGCGGACCGGAGCTGGCGCGGCTCGCGGAGCAGGGTCGCAGCGGCGTGTTCGTGTTCCCGCGCCCGATGCTGGATCGCGCCGGTTTCGAGTTCAGCTTCTCGGGCCTGAAAACCGCCGTGATGCTGGCCGTGCGCGAGCAGGTGCCCGATGCGCAGCGCCGTGCCGACATTGCGCGCGGGGTGCAGGACGCCATCGTCGACACGCTGGTCGGCAAGACGGCGCGCGCGCTGGATGAAACATATCTCAAGCATGTGGTGGTGGCCGGCGGCGTCAGCGCCAATCGCGCGCTGCGCACAGCGCTGGAACAGGCCGCAGCCAGGCGCGGCGTTGCGATTTACTTTCCGCGCTTCGAGTTCTGCACGGATAATGCGGCGATGATCGCGGTCGCGGGGCTGGCGCGCCTGAAGCAGGGCGGGGCAGTCAGCAGTCTGGCGATCGAAGCACGCGCGCAGTGGCCCTTGATGTCGTTGCGCGCGCCTGGTGTGGTCTAAGGGAATTTCATGTCGCAGCCAACGGATACAGTTTTCTTGCGCGGTCTGGCCATCGAGACCGTCATCGGATTCTTCGACTGGGAACGCCACGTCAAACAGACCGTGGTGCTCGATCTGGAACTTCCCGTCGACTGCGCGCGTGCCGCCGGCAGCGACAGTGTGAAAGACACGGTCGATTACAAATCGATTGCGAAGCGCTGCATCGCCTTCGTCAGCGAGGCGGAATTCCACCTGGTGGAAACCCTGGCCCACAAGCTGGCGATGACGCTGCTCGCCGAATTCGACATCGCCTGGATCAAGCTGACAGTGAACAAGCCTGGCGCCATCCGCGGTTCGCGCGATGTGGGCGTATCGATCGAGCGGCGCAGGGCGTGACGCTCGCCTACGTATCGGGGGGCAGCAACCTCGATGCGGAGCGCAATCTGCTCATTGCCGCGCGCGCGCTGAAAGGCCGGCATCCCGGCGCGCGCTTCTCGCGCTGCTATCGCAACACGGCGATCGGATTCGACGGCGCCGACTTCATCAATTTCGTCGTTGAATTGCCGGTCGCCGGCGACCCCGCGCTGCTGAAAGGCGAGCTCGAATGCGTCGAGACGCAGTGCGGCCGCAAACCAGACGCGCCCAAGTGGGCGCCGCGCGAGATGGATCTGGACATCCTCCTGTTCGGCGCTGTGGTGCAGGACACGCCCGGCCTGATGCTGCCGCGGCCCGATCTGTTGCGCTGGGGTTTCATGCTCGGCCCGCTCGCAGAGCTTGCGCCACAGCTGACGCACCCGGTTCGCTGCGCGACGCTGGCCGAGCTGTGGCACGACTTCGACAAGGCCGCCAATCCGCTGCTGCTCGAACCCATCGATCTGAACGCCGCCTGACGCAACCGTTACGAGTTCGCGCTGCGTCCACCATCAATCGCCAGAATCTGCCCCGTGACATACGGCGCCTCGGTGGCGAAGAACAGCGCGGCCCGCGCAATGTCATCCGGTGAGCCGTGACGTTTCAACAGCGTCTTCTCGATGATCGCCTGCTTCATGTCGTCGGTCAGGCCCTTCTCCGGAAACTCCACCGGGCCCGGCGCGATGGCGTTCACGCGCACGGCGGGTGCCATCTCCCGCGCCAGCGACTGCGTCTGCATGATCAGCCCGGCCTTCGGGGGGGTGTCCACGTTGTGAAACTTCAGCGGCCGCATGCCGTGGATATCGGCGATGTTCAGGATCAGGCCCTGGCGGTCCTTGAGATGCGGCGCCGCCGCCTGCGAGAGGAACAGCGGTGCACGGAGGTTGGTGCCGATCAAATCGTTGAATTGTGTCTCGGTGATGCTTCCCACCGGCGTGGGATAGAACGTGGACGCATTGTTGATCAGAATGTCCAGATGCCCATAGCGCGCCACCGTGGCTTCCACCAGCGAGGCCAGCACCTTCACATCCAGCAGATTCCCGCCCAGCGGCGTGGTGGACGTGGGGCGGATCGCATTGAGTTCTGCCGACAGCGCCTGCGCGGCCTCGACCGAGCGGTGATAGTGGATGACGACTTCCGCGCCCGCCGCATGCAGCTTGCGCGTGATGGCCGCGCCCACGCGCTTGCCGCCGCCGGTGATCAATACAACCTTGCCTTGCAACGTCTGTTCCATCCCACAAGCTTATGACGATGCCGCCCGATCTGCACGAGTCTGCACATGTAGCGCGCATGCTGGCGCTGCTGCGTGCGCGCATAGCGGCCGCGGACGGCTGGTTGTCATTCGATGCCTACATGCGCACAGCACTTTATGAACCGGGCCTCGGTTACTACAGCGCCGGCGCGCACAAGCTGGGCGCGGGCGGCGACTTCACCACCGCGCCGGAGATCTCGCCGCTGTTCGGCCGCTGCCTGGCGCGCCATTGCGTCGAGGTGCTGCAGGCACTGGGCGGCGGCGATGTGCTGGAGCTGGGCGCCGGAAGCGGCCGGCTGGCCTTCGATGTGCTGAAGACCATGGCCGCACTCGGCATGCTGCCCGACCGCTACCTGATCCTGGAGATCAGCCCCGACCTGCGCGACCGCCAGCGCCAGTTGCTGGCGACGCTGCCCGCGGCGCTCGCCATGCGCGTGGAATGGCTGAATGCGCCGCCGGCCGCAGGCTGGCAGGGCGCATTGCTGGCGAATGAGGTGCTCGATGCGCTGCCGGTAAAGCGTTTCGTGCGGCGCAACGGCGTATGGTGTGAGCAGGGTGTCGCAGTGGATGAGCGCGGCGCACTGCACTGGAAAGATCGCGCCGCCGGGGCCGCGTTGGTCGCGGCGATCGAAGCGCGGTTTCCGCAAGCCGATGCGCCAGAGGGCTTTGAGTCCGAGCTGTGCCCGCTGGTTATGCCATGGATCGGTGCAGTGACGGCCGCCCTGCAGCGTGGCGTGGCGCTGTTCATCGACTATGGCCTGCCGCGGCGCGAGTACTACAGTGCGCAACGGGATCGCGGCACGCTGCGCTGCCATTACCGGCAGCGCGCCCATGATGATCCCTTCGCGCATCCGGGGATGGAAGACATCACGGCCTGGGTGGACTTCTCGCAGGTGGCAGAGGCTGCCGACGCGGCGGGGCTCGAAGTGCTGGGCTACGCCACGCAGGCGGGTGCGTTGCTCGGGCTGGGAATTGAAGGCGAAATCGCCGCTGCCACGGAAGACAATGTGCGCATTCGTCGCGCTGCTGAAGCGCGGCAACTGCTGATGCCCACCGAAATGGGCGAGACCTTCAAGTTCATCGCGCTGGGCCGCGCCTTCGACGCGCCGCTCGCCGGCTTCAAGCCACAGGACCTGCGGAGATATCTATGAAACTTTCCATCCTCGATCTCGCGCATGTGCCGCTGGGCAGCGATGTGGGCCAGTCCCTGCGCAATACGCTTGAATACGCGCTGCATGCGGACAGGCTCGGCTACGAGCGCTTCTGGCTGGCCGAGCATCACAACATGCCCGGCATCGCCAGCGCCGCGACTTCGGTGGTCATCGGGCAGGTCGCGGCCGTTACCAAACGCATCCGTGTGGGCGCGGGCGGCATCATGCTGCCGAATCATTCGCCACTGGTGATCGCCGAGCAGTTCGGCACGCTGGAGGCGCTGTTTCCGGGACGCATCGATCTTGGACTGGGGCGCGCGCCAGGCACCGATGGGCTGACGTGGCGCGCATTGCGCCGTGAGCCGGGCGCCTCCGAGCGATTCCCTGAAGATGTGCTGGAACTGCAGGCGCTGCTCGGGCCCGTGCAGCCGGGACAGCGCGTCCGCGCCGTGCCAGGCGCCAATTCAAATGTGCCGCTGTGGATTCTCGGCTCGAGTCTTTTTGGCGCACAACTCGCGGCGAAGTTCGGCCTGCCCTACGCCTTTGCGTCGCATTTCGCGCCGGCCGCACTCAACGACGCGCTGCGCATGTATCGCGAATATTTCCAGCCATCGGCGCAGCTCGCAAGGTCGTATGCCATCGCCGGCGTCAACGTGATCGTTGCGCCGACGGATGAAGAGGCGCGCCTTCTGTTTACATCGCTGCAACAGGTCGTGATCGGTCTGGTAACCGGCAATCGCGGGTTGCTGGCCCCGCCAGCGGAAACCATGGAGCCTCTTGCGCCGCATGTTCAACAGCAGGTCAACGGTTTTCTTGGCTGCTCATTCGTAGGTTCGCCTGCAACGGTCCGCGCGGGGCTGGAGAAATTCATCGCATCGACAGGCGCTGACGAACTGATCGTCGCCAGCGCCATCTTCGATCACGCCGCCCGGCTGCGTTCCTGCGAACTGCTCGCGCGCGCATGCCTGCAGTAGTGCGTCAACCCACGTCGAAGCGATCCAGCGCCATCACCTTCGTCCACGCCGCCACGAAGTCGGCGACGAACTTCGCCTTGCCATCCGCGCTGGCATAAACCTCCGCCAGCGCGCGCAGCACCGAGTTCGAGCCAAACACCAGGTCCGCCCGCGTGCCAGTCCACTTCACCGCACCGGTCTTGCGATCGCGACCTTCAAACACATCGTTCGCATCCGACGTCGGCTTCCACACCACGCCCATGTCGAGCAGATTGACGAAGAAGTCGTTGGTCAGCGTGCCCGGGTCCGCAGTGAACACGCCATGCTTCGCAGCACCCGTGTTCGCACCCAGCACGCGCAGACCGCCCACCAGCGCCGTCATCTCGGGCGCGGTCAGCGTCAGCAGCTGGGCCTTGTCGATCAGCAGATGTTCCGCCTTCGCGCCAGCCTTGCCGGCTGCGTAGTTGCGGAACCCGTCCGCCTCCGGCTGCAGGTATTCAAACGATTCCACATCGGTCTGTGACTGCGAGGCATCACTGCGTCCCGGCGTGAACGGCACCGTCAGGTTGACGCCAGCGTTCTGCGCCGCAATCTCGATACCCGCGCCGCCCGCCAGCACGATCAGGTCGGCCAGCGACACCTTCTTGCCGCCAACAGCAGACTGGTTGAACTCGGACTGGACGCTTTCCAGAACCTTGAGCACCTTCGCCAGTTGCGACGGCCGGTTCACTTCCCAGTCCTTCTGCGGCGCCAGGCGAACACGCGCACCATTCGCGCCGCCACGCTTGTCGCCACCACGGAAGGTCGAAGCCGAGGCCCAGGCCGTCGACACCAGCTCCGCCACACTGAGGCCAGTGGCCAGCACCTTCGCCCGCAACGTAACCACATCTTCCGCATTGATGAGAGGATGGTCGACCTTCGGAGTCGGGTCCTGCCAGAGCAGTTCTTCCTTCGGCACTTCGGGGCCGAGATAGCGCACACGCGGGCCCATGTCGCGGTGAGTCAGCTTGAACCACGCGCGCGCAAAGGCTTCGGCAAAAGCCTGCGGATCATCGTGGAACCGGCGCGAGATCTTCTCGTACGCCGGATCGAAACGCAGCGACAGATCCGTGGTCAGCATCTTCGGCTTGTGCTTCTTCGTGGCGTCGTGGGCGTCAGGAATCAGATCCGGCGCATCCTTCGCGACCCACTGCGTCGCGCCGGCCGGGCTTTTCTCCTGCACCCATTCATACTTGAACAGATTCTCGAAGAAATTGTTGCCCCACTGCGCCGGCGTCGTGGTCCAGGTCACTTCCAGACCGCTGCCGATGGCATGCGCGCCAGAGCCGGATTCAAAGTTGCTGGTCCAGCCCAGACCCTGCTCTTCCAAACGCCCAGTCTCAGGTTCGGGCCCCTTGTGTGACTCCGGCCCCGCGCCATGCGTCTTGCCGAAGGTGTGACCACCGGCAATCAACGCCACTGTCTCCTCATCATTCATCGCCATCCGCGCAAAGGTCTCGCGAATGTCATGCGCTGCAGAGAGCGGATCGCCGTTCGCGTTCGGGCCTTCAGGATTCACATAGATGAGACCCATCTGCACCGCGGCCAGCGGCTTCTCCAGATCGCGTTCGCCCGTATAGCGCTTGTCGGCAGCGAGCCACGCGGTCTCCTTGCCCCACTGCACATCCTGATCCGGTTCCCAGGTGTCTTCGCGTCCCGCGCCGAAGCCAAAGGTGCGGAACCCCATCGACTCCAGCGCCACATTGCCCGTGAGGATGAAAAGATCCGCCCACGAAATCGCTTGCCCGTATTTCTGCTTGATCGGCCACAGCAGCCGGCGTGATTTGTCGATGTTCACGTTGTCCGGCCAGCTGTTCAGCGGCGCAAAGCGCTGCTGCCCGCGACCACCACCGCCGCGGCCATCGCCCACGCGATACGTGCCGGCCGAATGCCAGGCCATGCGGATGAACTGCGGGCCGTAATGCCCGAAGTCAGCCGGCCACCAGTCCTGCGAATCGGTCATGAGCTGCAGCAAGTCTTTCTTCAGCGCCGCGTAATCCAGCTTCTTGAACGCGCTCGCGTAGTCGAACTTCTCTGCCAGCGGGTTGGAGCGCGACGAGTGCTGGTTCAGCAGATCCACGCGCAGCTGGTCGGGCCACCAGTCGCGATTCGAGGTGCCGCTGTTCGCAGCAGCAGCGTGGTTGAACGGGCACTTGGCTTCGGTGGACATGGGCTTGTTTCCCCTCATTGTTTGATCGGTGGCTTGCGCCGTGGAGGGAAAGGTACGCGGGCCGGCCCTTGTCTACAAACTGATTGATACGATAGAAAGGATAGATAACACCTATCAACCACTGGAGCCGGCTGAAGACCGTTATCGAAAATAAATGAGCTGGTCTGCGGGTGCGCCGCGCCTATACGGGTGCAAGCAACAATCCTCGAGGAGACACGGATGAATCCGCAACGCGCCCGCTGCCTGATCGCCCTGACGCTGCTGCTGGGCCCCGCATTGTCTCAGGCCGAACCCAACCGGCGACTGCTGAAGCTTGCGGCGGGCGATGAGGCCAACGCCTGGGGCATGGTGGTCAAGGCCAACGCGCCGTCGGTACTGTTGCTGTCACTTTCAAGCGAATTGGCCACCGTCGCGGTGCTCGAAGGCTCCGTTGTACTGGGTGGTGAAGTGGGCCAGGCCGGCGATGCACTCGTAACACCGCTAGAAAGCAGGAAGATCGAGCTGCTGCAGTTCGACGCCCGGCAGCTCGCCGCTACCTTGCCACCGGAATGGATGGCAGATGCCAGGGCGCCGCTGGATGCCATCGCGGCCAGGCAGAGTCGCAAGCGCTACTGGGGATTGCTCGAGCCGGTGAACGTCAACGCCAGTGCGCCCGTCTCGCCGGCAGTGGAAGCCGTACGTTCGAGTTACCTGAACAGCGTTGCCATCGCGGTACTGCGGCGTGAAGCCGGCGGCAACCCGCAGCAACTGGCGCAGCTCACAGCCAGTCGTTTTGCCGCCGCGATGGCGCAGCGCGATGCGGTCACGGTCGCAGCGCTGATAGATCCGAAGCCTTTCACGGACACCGGCGCAACTGCCGACGCCTGGCTCGCAGCACGCCAGCGCTTTGCCGTGAAGCTGGCGGGCGATGCCACGCTGACCTCGGCAATGGCCACGCAGCCGACTGCGGTAGCGAACGACCAGACAGCTTTTGATGCGGGCGGCTACCGCATCCGCCTGGTGCCGCGCGACCGCGCGTTGTTCGTCATGTCCGTGGAGGCCTTGTGAAAACCATTTGTGTCCTCCTGCTTTCGCTTGCGGTGACGCCCGCGATCGCAGCTACTTTTACCGCCGCTGATCTTGCCAATGCCGCGCAGTCCGCCAACGAAAGTCGCGCCGCCGTGCAGGCGCGGTTGATCGATGCGACCGAGCAGCTTCGGCTCGCCTTCGCGCTGGATCCCGCAGCCGCACTGGCCGCTGCAAGTCCCGCCGAAGCCGAAGCACTCAAGATCGCCCTGGCGTTGGGCGACGCTGCAGGAGTTCTGCGCGCACGCTGGTTTATGGCCGGCGCGATCACCGAAGTCGCGCGCGGCAGCTTCCGCACCACGCTCTACCACCCGCTTGCACGCGGCCTGCTGACGCTCGACTGGCAGGTAGCTGGCGGCAAACTCAGCATTGCGTCGGCGGCTGTCACTGCAGCTGGGGCTGGCGACTGGATGGCGAAGGAGGGCTCCTATCTCGGCAATCTCGTCGCCGACTACGCGGCCATGCGCAATGCGCCGCTCGACGGTCCTGGCGCGTATGCCGGCATCGAAGCCGACAAGTGGCTCACTGGCGCGGCCGTAGTGCTCCATGATCCCGCGCGTCGCAAGGCAGCGGATGCCGCGCGCAAGCTGATCATCGACGGCAACACGGCGAAGGTCGGTGGTGGCGCGATCGACAACATCCCGGCGCGCGCACGCGCCACCTGGTGGCCAGTCGCAGGCTTCGCGCGGCCGGGCAATGAAGCGTCGCTGATCTATGGCTCCGCACTTTATCCCCACCTGCTCATCGCCGCCGATTTCGGCAGCGATGCCGCGCCCGCGCTGAAGCGCCTGACGCTGGTCAACCTGCAGAACTCCGGAGAGACGCAATGAACCGTTCAAATCAGTTCGCGGCCGCAGTCGTCGCGGCCGCAATGGCGACCTTGGTGTCCGCTCCGCTGCTGGCGCAGCAGGGCGGCACGTCTACGCAAGCCACACCCGCGCAGCAGAACTTCGACCAGCAGCAGCGTGCGCTCGCCGCAGAACAGCAGCAGCGACGGGCTGCAGACGAAGCCGCGGCCCGCGCCATGCTCGAGCGTGACATCCGGGTCGGGAACATGACACCCGCACAGCAGGAGCAGTATCTCCAGTACGTGCAGGAACGAATGGGTCAGTCACTGAGCCAGGCCCCTGGCGCAGTCTCGACACTGCAAACAGAAGCAGGGCGGTTCATCCAGAACACCGAGCAGAACATGGGCAGGAATTCGCGCGAGCTGGATCCTGCCAACGCCGACAATGTGACGAACCGCGAATTCAGTCAGGCGATGGCTGGCGCCGGGGTCGATCTCGTCACCGACGCCAACAATATGCGGCTGAACACCCTCCGCGGCCTGCGGCCCGTGGTGATGGATATCGGCGCCGCCTCGGCAGACATCATGCGCGAGCGCCAGCGCATCATCGAGAGCAACGGCGTTTCGGCGGGAGAACTGCAGCGCGTGCGGGGAGAAACACAACGAGTGACCCGTGCGGTGGATGCGCTTCCGACTCATATGGATGAAACCGAAATGCGCATCCGCACCGAGACCCAGCGCATTCGCGAGCGTGAACAGCAGATCGCGCAGAACATCGAGCACACCGTTGACCAGTATGGCCGAGATCCCGCCAACGTTCCTCCTGGCACAACCAACGTGCGTCGGTATCCGGTTCCCACGCCGTCGGTCGTACCAGCGCCCGCGCCCGCACCACCGGGCCAACAGGTCAGTCCGGCGCCTTCCCCATCACAGACACCACCTTCAAGCTCATCCACCCGTTCTGCATCTTCGGGCACGGCGCGCGCGCCCACCATCCCCGGACAAGGCAATGCCAACGACGGCCTGACAGTACCGCGCTCGCAAGGCGGCACCGGTGCAGAGACCGCGGAGACACAGGCCTTCGCACAGTCGCAGGCACAGCAGCGTGCGCAGGCCCAGGCACGTGCCAACGCGCAGACCCAGGCCGAGAACAACGCGGCACGTACCGAGCGTCTGCGCCAGGAAGCCATGGCACGGGCACGAGGCGACAACGCGCAATCAGGCCCGAGCGCTCCCATCAATCAGCCGGCGCCCGGCGCCGCGAGCAATCGGGCTGCGCGTGCCAACGAACTCGGCACCATCGATCCCAGTCGCACGTCCGACGCATCCCGACCGAGCAGCAGCGGCAACAGCACAGCTGCCGCTGCAGGTCGCGGCAACGAGCCCTCCTCCGCAGCCAGCGCAGCCGGTGCGGCAATCGCCGAAGCCGCCGCCGCTATGGCAGGCAACGAACCCACCAATCGTACCCGCGCCGGTTCAAGCGGTGCGGCCGAGTCCGAGTTCGAATATCGCCGCCGTCACTTCGGTCTCGGCCGTGCGGGCGCGGGCCAGAGTGGCGGTTCCGGTACCAGCATGGGTGGCTCCTCTGGTTCGCCAGACTACGAAGTGTTCGCCGGCTTGCCGGGCTTCGGACGCGATGCGCCTGCCGACATGTCCATCGAGGAAATCGAGGCCATGGTCGAGCGCTCGCGTGTTGCAGACGAGAACTACCGCATCTTCCAGAGCGCCGCGCGCCAGAACGCGCGTGACAGTGTGTGGGAGGCCAACACACGCGCGCGCTTCGGCAATGGCGCATGGGAGCCGTTCGCGAACGGCGCAGTAGTGAGCACACTCGAGTTCGAGCAGATCTACCGCAACTACGATCTCGAACGCTCAGCGGTGATCCCGCCGGCACGTTCGCTCTCTGCCGCGGGCAATTCGCTGTCGGCCGCGGGCCGCTCGCTCTCTGCGGCTGGCACGGCAGTGGTCACCGGCCTGGATGATTACAACGATCCCGCCGTGCGGAGCCTGTACGAAGCCACGCGCGTGATGACCTCGCCGCGGCGCAGTCCCTATGCACCACTGACAGTCGACCGCGCCGCGCTCGCCGACCGCGCCTACAGCACCGGCAGCTTCCAGGTGCAGACTGACCGCACCGGCCGGCGTGGCCAGGAAACTGGCGGCTACATCGCCGCCAGTCTCTTCGACCACGAGGATCCCTACCTGCGCCAGCTCACCGCCAGTGGCAGGTCTGGCCTGGATCGTCTGCTGGCCCAGCCTTTCAACGTGATACTCACCTGGGGCGCCAACGCCAACGACCTCGATCTGCACATGACCGGGCCCCTGGGCGAAACGATTACCGACCGCTTCCACATCTATTACG
>JANPGU010000117.1:0-3222 GCA_031424095.1 Gammaproteobacteria bacterium | reverse complement strand
CACGATTTCGTCGGCGGCATAGCCTTTGATGCGATGGGCGCCGCTGTTCCAGTTGGTGACCTTGCCATCGGGATCGAGCATGTAGATTGCGTAGTCGGCAACGCCCTGCACCAGGAGCGAGAACCGCTCCTCGCTGCGCCGCAGTTCTTCCTGGGCTGCTTTTCGCTCGGTGAGATCGCGCGTGATCTTTGCGAAGCCGAGAAGCTGGCCATCTGGCGCGCGGATCGGGTCGATCACGACATGCACCCAGAGACGCTCGCCATTGCTGCGCAAGCGCCAGCCTTCAGCCTCATAGCGGCCTTCGCGCGCCGCCGTTTCCAGAGCGCGTGCGGGCAGGCCTGACCGGCGATCTTCTTCGGTGTAGAAGACCGAGAAATGCTGGCCGAGAATTTCGGCGCGCGAATATCCCTTGGCGCGCTCGGCGCCGGGGTTCCAGCTGGCGACGTGGCCCGCCGGATCGAGCATGTAGATTGCGTAGTCGGTTACGGCCTCAACGAGCACGCGAAACCGCTGCTCCTCGGGAATGGCCATTCCGGTTCCGGCTGTCTGGGGCTCTTGCGTCAATCTAGTCCGCCATTTCGATCGCCGATCAGCTCGACGCAAAATGCCTCACGCTGTGTAGGGAAATAGATCGCCTACTAAGCAATTCAAACCGCCGATACAGATTTGGTGCGCTGCAAACGCGGGTCAGCGGACAACAAAAAAGCCGGCCCCGAGGGACCGGCTTTTCTATTTCCCGCCTGCCAGCGGCGCGGCTGCACGCGCACGCCGACGGGGCAGTTGATTGCTCCAGCGATTAGCTGACGCGCAGGTTCACGGCCGACATTTTGCCCGAGCGTTTGTCGGCTTGTTCTTCGAACGTGATTTTCTGACCGTCGGCGAGGCTGCGGAGGCCGGCCGCTTCGACAGCGCTGATGTGGACGAACACGTCTTTCGCGCCGTTATCCGGCTGGATGAAGCCGTAGCCTTTGGTGGTGTTGAACCACTTAACAGTACCCGTAGCCATTATAGTCTTCCTTGAAACATTACGTGACGGCGTCCGCGCGCACGCGATCCGCCTTTTGGGACAATCAAGTGTGGGTGGATGTCGTCAGCGGGCGCCGGGAGCCAATAGGGGCAGGGCGGGCCAAGTCGTCGGCCGTAAACTCGATCGGCACCCTATACCCCATTTCAAACCGGATAGCAAAAGCGTTCGGCGTGAGCCTCTTTTGCTTGATTCCGGACCAGCCCGAGCGCATTTGAAGATATGTCGTTCTTTCGGAGCGCGGACACGGGCCGCGCGGGGGGCGCCGCCAAGAGGCCCTAATGTCGATCGAAACACTGATCCCTGGAATGTCCGAGGACGAACTCGAGAACCTTCAGGCCAACGCCACGCGGATCGCGAAGGGCGCAGCGTCAAAGCAGCAGGCTGAGGCCGAGCGCCTCCTGCCGATCATCGCCGAAGCACTGGTTGTCCGGCGTGGCGCCGACTCCGTCGCCTCCGCCGAGAAGAAAGCGGCGCGCGCGAAAGACATCGCCGCTGCCCGCGCCAAGCGCACGGCGCAACGCAAGGCGACCGCCGAAGCCGAGAAATAAAAAGGCCGGCTCGATGAGCCGGCCCCTGTATCCGTCTATTGGACAATCCGCGTACGGACGTTTCCTCAGGCTGCGTCCTCGTCCCGGTCTCCGCCGCGGCCGGTGTCGCGTGACAGGATCTGGCGCTTGCCGGAATGGTCCGCTGCCGAAATGACGCCCTCGCGTTCCATGCGTTCGATCATGCTGGCTGCGCGATTGTAGCCGACGCGCAGCACGCGCTGGACGTAAGAGGTGGTGGGACGCTTGTCGCGCACCACGGCGGCGACGGCGTCGCGATACATATCCTCTTCCGGGTCGCCCGATTTGACGCCGAAGGCTGCATCCGCGACCGAGGCTTCTTCTTCGACGTCGTCAGTGATGCCTTCGACATATTGCGGCTGGCCCTGGTCCTTGAGCCAGTTCACGACGCGCTCGACTTCCTCGTCCTTCACGAACGGGCCGTGGACGCGGGAGATCTTGCCGCCCGACTGCATCCAGAGAAGGTCGCCCATGCCGAGCAGCTGCTCGGCGCCTTGCTCACCGAGGATGGTGCGCGAGTCGATCTTGGTGGTGACCATGTACGAAATACGCGTCGGGAAGTTCGCCTTGATCGTGCCGGTGATGACGTCGACCGACGGACGCTGGGTTGCGGTGATGAGGTGGATGCCGGCGGCGCGCGCCATCTGGGCGATACGCTGCACGGCGCCTTCGATGTCCTTGCCGGCGACGAGCATCAGGTCGGCCATCTCGTCGATGATGACCACGATGTGCGGCATGGGCTCGGGCTTCATCAGCTCGTTTTCCCAGACCGCTTCGCCGGTTTCCTTGTTCCAGCCGGTCTGCACCTGGCGGGTGAGATGCTCGCCCTTGGCTGCGGCTTCCTCGGCCTTCTGGTTGAAGCCGGCGAGGTTGCGTACGCCCATCTTGGACATGATCTCGTAGCGGCTCTCCATCTCGCGCACGACCCATTTGAGCGCGAGCACGGCTTTCTGCGGGTCCGTGACCACAGGAGCAAGGAGGTGCGGGATGCCCTCGTAGATCGAGAGTTCCAGCATCTTCGGGTCGATCATGATGAAGCGGCACTTCTCGGGCGGCAGCTTGAACATGAGTGAGAGGATCATCGCGTTGATGCCGACCGATTTGCCCGAGCCGGTGGTGCCCGCGATGAGCAGGTGAGGCATCTTGCCGAGATCGCCGATCTGCGGCTGGCCTTCGATGCTCTCGCCAAGCGCGAGGGGGAGGGCGGCGCGCGAGCGGGTGAATTCGTTCGCGGTGAGCAGGTCGCGGAGATAGACGGTCTCGCGCGTCGGGTTGGGCAGTTCGATGCCGATGGCGTTGCGGCCGGGGATGACGGCGACACGCGCGGAGGTCGCTGACATGGCGCGGGCGATGTCTTCGGCGAGCGCAATGACTTTCGAGGAACGCACGCCAGCGGCAGGTTCAAGTTCGAACAGCGTGACGACGGGGCCGGGGCGCACTTCGGTGATGCGGCCTTTGACGCCGAACTCGGTGAGCACGCCGCCAAGGCGGTCGGCCATGTCGAGCAGGCGGGCTTCGTCGACTTCCGAGCGGCGCGCGGGCGGCACGTCGAGCAGCTCGATCGGCGGCACGGCGCTGTTGGCGTCGCGCACGCGAGCCGTTTGCGAGCCGGCATTTGTGGTGGGCGCG
>JANPGU010000116.1:0-1705 GCA_031424095.1 Gammaproteobacteria bacterium | reverse complement strand
GCCTGACCGGCGTGGATCCTCCCGAGGCGCGCCCCGGCGAGGTCGTGAAGCTGCAGGGCACGAACCTCCTCACCGGCCTCGCCTCCCCGATCGCCGCGCGGAGCGTGCGTCACGTGATCGGCGCCCCCGGCGCGGTCGCGCTCACGTCGACCGGCCAGGGCTACATCCCCGCCGACGGCTCGGTGTTCCTCGGCCCGTGGTCGCCGGAACCGATGGGCGACTACTGCTCGGGCACCAATCACGTGCTGCCAACGTATGGCTATGCGCGCGCCTACAGCGGGCTTTCACTGACGGATTTCCAGAAGCGCATGACCGTGCAGGAACTCACCGCCGATGGCATCCGCGGGCTGGGCCCCGTGGCGGAAACGCTGGCCTCGCTGGAAGGACTGGATGCACACGCACGGGCGGTGACGATCCGCCTTGAATCACTTGGCGGAACGGCGTGAGCTGGGTCATCGAACGTGCGCGCCCGGAAATCCGCGCGCTTGCACCTTACAGCCATGCGGCCTGGGAGCCGTCACTGACGCGCCTGCATGCCAATGAACTGCCGTGGCGTGTCGCGGGCGACGCTTCCGCTGCCGGGCTGAACCGGTATCCCGAACCGCAGCCGCCACCTTTGGTTCATGGCCTGGCACGACTCTACAGCGTGCAGCCGGAACAGTTGCTGGTGGGTCGCGGCAGCGACGAAGCCATCGACCTGCTGCTGCGCGTGTTCTGTCGTGCCGGGCAGGACAATGTGATCATCTGCCCCCCCACCTTCGGGATGTATGGTGTTGCCGCGCGCATCCAGGGCGCAGAGGTGCGATCGGTCCCGCTGCGTGGCGCAGACGATTTCGCACTTGACGTCGATGCCGTGCTGAAGAGCGTCGACGAAAACACCAAGCTGGTGTTCGTCTGTTCTCCGAACAATCCCACTGCCAATGCGGTGTCGCCCATGTTGCTGGCCGATCTGGCGCGGGCGCTGGCGCCGCGCGCACTGCTGGTGGTGGACGAAGCCTACATTGAATTCGCCAGCGTGCCGAGCCTGTGTCCGCACCTGGCTGCGCTGCCGAATCTCGCCATATTGAAGACCCTGTCGAAAGCACACGGCCTGGCCGGTGCGCGCGTGGGCGCGCTGATTGCCGCACCGGCGATCATCGCGCTGGCCCGCAAGGTGATTCCGCCGTATGCCATCACGGCATTGACGGTCGAAGCGGTTGCACCACTGCTGCAACCAGCCGCCGTAGCGGCCATGCAGCAACGCGTGCAGGATCTGCTGCAGGAGCGGACCCGGCTTGCCACGGCGCTGCGTAAATTGCGATGCATATCGCGGGTATGGCCCAGTGATGCGAATTTCCTGCTCATCGACTGTGCGGATCCGGATGCTGTGCTGGCCCGGATCCGCCGCGCCGGGCTCATCATCCGGGATGTGCGGCAGCCGGCATTGCCGCGCTCGCTGCGCGTCTCCGTTGGCACCATCGAAGAGAACAACCGCGTGCTGGAGAGCCTGCAATGAAATCCGCGCAGAAGATACTGTTCGTTGACCGGGACGGCACGCTGATTGAAGAGCCGGCCGACGAGCAGGTGGACAGCCTCGCGAAGGTCCGCTGGATGCCCGATGTATTTGCAGCGCTGCAGCAGCTCACCGCTGCGGGCTTCCGTCTGGTGATGGTCACGAACCAGGACGGACTCGGCACATCGAGCTTCCCGCGCGAGCACTTCGAAC
>JANPGU010000115.1:0-19004 GCA_031424095.1 Gammaproteobacteria bacterium | reverse complement strand
TTCGGACCGGAAAATTCACCGGAATCCACGTAGACCGCGCTGCGCGTGCCTCCGCCCGGCAGCTGCGTGATCTGGTTCACCCGGGTAAAGCGCAGGCGGACTTCCAGCGCGAACTCGAAGCGCGGCTGATCCATCGTCGAGAACACTTCCGGATCCATCTCTCCCCCTGATTTTGCGCCGGGCCCGTGAAGGCCCGATGGTAGAATGCACAACGATAATATTCCAATTGATCGGGTGGGCGTGTAGATGAAC
This sequence comes from Gammaproteobacteria bacterium, assembly GCA_031424095.1. Classification (GTDB taxonomy): domain Bacteria; phylum Pseudomonadota; class Gammaproteobacteria; order Steroidobacterales; family Steroidobacteraceae; genus ZC4RG30. The sequence continues at coordinate 18,752 of JANPGU010000115.1, read as the reverse complement.
TATCTTTCAAAGACGGCGCTGGCGTGCGCGCTCTTCCTCACGGCCCTCAGCCCATCCTTCGCCGACCAGGCTGTCACCTGGGCTCCCAATGCGCGTGACAACGCGGCACTTCCCGTCGCCTCGCGCGCCGATCTCTATGCGGTGCTGGACCGCTACCTGGCCGCCCTGAAGGCCAGAGACCCGTCCCGGGTGGACTGGGCGGGTCAGGTACGCAACACCGAAAACAATGTCGCATTGATGGTGGGCGACGGCCTGTGGCGAACCATCACCGCGCTGGGCACTTACGACCTGCGCTTTGCCGACCCGCAGCTGGGTGAGGTCGGTTTCTTCGGAACCGTCACCGAAACCGAGGAAACCGCGGCCTTTACGCTGCGGCTGAAGATCGTCGACAAGCGCGTGGTCGAGGTGGAGACGCTGGTCGTGCGGCAGCTTGATTCTGGCATCAAGTTCGAAGGCCAGAAATTCGAGCACAAGCCCGCACTCAACGAGATATTGCCGCCTGCGCAGCGGCTGCCAAGGCCGCGCATGATCTCGCTGGCCAATGGCTATTTCGACACGCTGCAGCTCAACGACGGCACGCTGTTCACGAAATTCCATGTCAACTGCAAACGGGTTGAAAACGGCGTGCAGACCACCAACAACCCCAACTTCGCCGTGGTGCCGGTATCGCGACTGGGCTGTGAAGAGCAGTTCAAGGCTGGCAATTATCGTTACGATACGCGCCTGCGCGCCCGCCGCTTCACGCTGGTCGATGAAGAGCGTGGACTGGTGTTGGCCGGTGGGTTCATCGATCACTCCGGCGAGCTCAGTGAATACACCCTCACCGACGGCACGAAGGTGCGTGCACCGCTGCATCGTCCGCACAGCTTCTATCTGCTGGAGCTGTTCAAACTGAAGGACGGCAGCATCGAGCAGATCGAGGCGAATTTCATCACCGTGCCGTACAACATGCCTTCCCCCTGGGACGACTGGGCGCAGGGCCGCCGCCAGTAGGCGGCAAGCCAGCAGCGACTGCAGGGTCTCAAGCGCAGGTGATAAAGATCGGGTCCCGCGCCCCGGGTTCGGCGGCGTTCATCTTCGTTTTCATTACGGTCGCACTCGACATGATGGCCGTGGGCATCACCGCGCCCGTGCTGCCCAAGCTGATCATTGATTTCCAGCATGGCGATGTGTCCGAAGCAGCCGGCTATGTGGGTCTGTTCGCCACGTTGTGGGCGGTCATGCAGTTCATTTTTGCGCCCATCATCGGCGCCGCTTCGGACCGCTTCGGCCGCCGGCCAGTCATCCTCCTGTCGAACCTGGGACTCGGTCTGGACTACATGCTCATGGCACTGGCACCTTCCCTGGCGTGGCTGTTCGTCGGTCGCATCATTTCCGGCATTACCTCTGCCAGTTACTCGACCGCCGGGGCCTACATCGCGGACGTCACGCCGCCGGCAGAGCGCGCTGCAAAGTTCGGCATGCTGGGCGCCGCCTTCGGTCTGGGTTTCATCATCGGTCCGGCGGTAGGTGGTCTGCTGGGCGGGATCGACCTGCGGCTGCCCTTCTGGGTTGCGGCAGGGCTCAGCCTCGCCAATGCGGTTTACGGCTTCTTCATCCTGCCCGAGTCGCTGCCACCGGAGCGGCGCAAGCCGTTCAGCCTGCGTGCGGCCAATATCTTCGGCGCCGTGAAGCTGCTGCGGTCGCATCCGGAGTTGCTGGGTCTGGCCGCAGCGCTGTTCGTCATGGCACTGGCCCACGAGTCGCTGCCGAATACCTTCGTGCTCTATGCCGACCAGCGCTACGGCTGGAATGAGTCCCAGGTCGGGTTGGTACTGGCGATGATCGGCATGGCATCGGTGGTGGTGTCCATGCTGCTGGTGAAGCCGCTGGTGCACCGGCTGGGCGAACGACGCGCCGCCCTGACGGGTCTGGTGTGTGGCGTAGCCGGTTTCCTGTTCTTTGCACTGGCGTCAAACGGCAGCCTGTTCCTGGTGGGCATCGCCCTGATCGGGCTGATGGGCATTGCCAATCCTGCGTTCCAGGCGCTCATGAGTCGCCGCGTGGATCCCACGGAACAGGGGCAGCTGCAAGGCGCCCTTGGCAGCATTCGCGCAGTGACGGGAATGCTGGGCCCCATCATGTTCACCCAGATATTTGCCGCGTCCGTGAAGCAGAGCAACGAGTACCTGCGGGGTGGCGCGTTCATGGTGTCGGCAGGGCTGCTGGTGACCGCGCTGCTGATCGGTACCAAGGTGCTGCCTCGTGGCAGCCTCCGACAATGAAGTCCGTTACTTGATCTGGTCCCGCATCAGGTTCTGCAGGTAGGCGCGGAACTCACTACCCAGCTTGGGGTGCTTCAGGCCAAATTCCACCGTCGCCTGGAGATACCCGAGCTTGTTACCGCAATCGTAGCGTTTGCCCGCAAAGCGGTAGGCGTAGACGGCCTCTTCCTGCAGCAGGCGTGCGATGCCGTCGGTGAGTTGGATCTCACCGCCCGCGCCAGTGCCGACCTGCTCCAGGTGGTCGAAGATGCGGGGCGTCAGCACATAGCGACCCACGACAGCGAGGTTTGACGGTGCTTTCGCAGGCTTGGGTTTTTCGACGATGGCGCTGATGGCCGCAACCTGTTCTCTGGAGCCACCGGCGTCGACGATGCCGTATTTGTCGGTCTCGCCTGGCGCGACTTCTTCTACGCCCAGCACGCTGCCCAGCTTGTCGTAATAGACCTCGGCCATCTGCTTCAGGCACGGCGTCGGCGCATCGATGAGGTCATCGGCAAGGTGGACGTAGAACGGCTCGAAGCCCACGGCCGGTCGTGCGCACAGTACGGCGTGGCCCAGACCCAAGGGTGCGGGCTGGCGAATGTAGATGCAGGTGGCAGAGGCCGGCAGGACACTGCGCAGCGTATCGGCCAGCTCGGATTTGCCCTGTGAGTCAAGCAGCTTTTCCAGTTCGGTGTCGGTGTCGAAGTGATCTTCGATGGCGCGCTTGGAAGAGCCAGTGATGAACACCAGGCGCGTTGCGCCCGCCGCCAGTGCCTCTTCCACCGCATACTGGATCAGCGGTTTGTCTACCACCGGCAGCATTTCCTTGGGGCTGGCCTTGGTGGCCGGCAGAAAGCGCGTGCCGCGGCCCGCCACAGGGAAAACAGCCGTCCTGATCGTCTTGATGTCTGTAGACCGTTTCACCCTGTAACGCTCCCACTGCTCCCTGGAACTTCAGGGATCTTACAGGGACTAGCGCCGCGGGGATGTCAGCGCAGGCTGATTTTGTGCGCCTTTCGACACTGGTCGAACCTCAATGCGAATCAGTTCGCGGTTCTTGGCCAGTGCGGAAGGTCCGATTCCCTTGACCAGGGTGAGTTCGTCGGCGGTTTTGAAAGGCCCGTGTTTGGTGCGGTAATCGACGATTGCCTGCGCACGCTTCATGCCGATGCCCTTGAGTTCACGGGATAGCGTGGCTGCATCGGCGGAATTGATATTGACCTGCCCTGCCCATACCAGGCTGCCTGCCATGAACATGACAAGCCCCAGGGCAAGTGCCCAGAGAGATTGATGACGCGTGAACATCGGTGCCTCCGCCTGCATGCGGTCACTGCGACCGCAGGACAAAGGCTAGAGAATCGAACGCAAGGTTTCAGTCTGCATATCGACTGCGCTTGCCGAGGAATCCAGACTGGATCAGTCGCGGATCGGTGAGTCGGTGCTTTCGTTCACGCGCTCACGCAGGTCCTTGCCCGGCTTGAAATGCGGCACATGCTTGCCCGACAGGGCAACGGCTTCACCGGTCTTGGGGTTGCGCCCCTGCCGCGGTGGCCGGAAATGCAGCGAGAAGCTGCCAAAGCCACGGATCTCGATGCGCTCACCCTGCGACAGCGCATCGCTCATGATTTCCAGGATCTGCTTCAGCGCCAGCTCGACGTCACGCGCCGGCAGGTGCTTCTGCTTTGCAGTAATGATCTCGATGAGTTCCGACTTCGTCATGCGAGCTCGTCCCGGGATTCGATCGGACCCTGTGCGTCAGGGTGACGCACAGGGTCCGGACCATTGCACGCGCACTCAGTCGCGATCGTTACCGATCTGCTCCTTGAGCAGGTCGCCGAGGCTGGTGCCAGTGGAGCTGCTTCCCGAATCGGTGCGGTAGCTCTGCACGGCCTCTGCTTCCTCGTGCATTTCCTTCGCCTTGATCGACAGCGTGATCGAACGCGTCTTGCGATCGACACCGACGAACCTGGCTTCGATCTGCTCGCCAACCTTCAGCACGGTGCGCGCGTCGTCGACGCGGTCACGGCTCAGCTCGGTGGAGCGAAGCTGACCTTCCACGCCGTTGCCCAGGTCGATGAGTGCGCCGCGGGCGTCCACTTCGGTGACCGTGCCAACGACGATGCTGCCACGCGGATGCTCGGCCACGAAGCCCGAGAACGGATCCTTCGCCAGCTGCTTGATGCCCAGCGAAATGCGCTCGCGCTCCGGATCGATCGACAGCACCATGGCTTCGATGAGCTGACCCTTCTGGTAGCTGCGCACGGCTTCTTCGCCCGGGATGTCCCAGCTGATGTCCGACAGGTGCACCAGGCCGTCGATGTTGCCCGACAGGCCGATGAACACGCCGAAGTCGGTGATCGACTTGACCTGGCCGGAGACCTTGTCGCCACGGTTGAAGTTCTCGGCGAACTCCTTCCACGGGTTGCTCTTGCATTGCTTGAGGCCGAGCGAGATGCGGCGACGCTCTTCGTCGACATCCAGCACCATGACTTCGACTTCTTCGCCGGTCTGCACGACCTTGGAAGGATTGACGTTCTTGTTGGTCCAGTCCATTTCAGACACGTGCACCAGGCCTTCGACGCCATCCTCGATCTCCACGAACGCACCGTAGTCGGCGATGTTCGTGACCTTGCCGAACACATGCGTGCCGGCAGGATAGCGACGGGCGATGTTCTCCCACGGATCCGCGCCCAGTTGCTTGAGGCCGAGGGATACGCGTGAACGCTCGCGGTCGAACTTCAGGATGCGTACTTCCACTTCCTGACCAACGGTGACCACTTCGGAAGGATGCTTGACGCGCTTCCAGGCCATGTCGGTGATGTGCAGCAGGCCATCGATGCCGCCGAGGTCGACAAAGGCGCCGTAGTCGGTCAGGTTCTTGACCGTGCCTTTCACGACCGTGCCTTCCTGCAGGTTGTCCATCAGCGCGCGGCGCTCGGCGGAGAATTCCTGCTCTACGACTGCGCGGCGTGAAACGACAACATTGTTGCGCTTCTGGTCGAGCTTGATGACCTTGAACTCGAGCGGCTTGCCTTCGAGGTAGCTGGTGTCGCGCACCGGGCGCACATCGACCAGCGAGCCGGGCAGGAACGCGCGGACGTTTTCAAGCTCGACGGTAAAGCCACCCTTGACGCGACCGGTGATGATGCCGATCACGATTTCAGATTCAGTGAAAGCCTTTTCGAGACGCGTCCAGGTGCGGGCACGCTTGGCTTTTTCGCGCGAGAGTCGGGTTTCACCGTTGCCGTCTTCGACTGCATCGAGGGCGACTTCCACATCATCGCCGGCAACGACTTCGATCTCGCCTTTTTCATTGCGGAACTGGTCGAGGGGGATGACGGCTTCGGACTTGAGACCTACGCTGACGACAACCATGTCGTCGCCGACGCTGATGACCCTGCCGGTCAGGATCATGCCTGCGCGAATCCGTTGATTCGCCAGGGTCTGTTCGAACATCTCGCTGAAAGATTCGGTCATGTTTACACTCGTTGCGTACGCCCGATTCGGTCCTAAAGCGCACGGTTGATACACGGACCACCGCGGTATTGCGGCGTCCGACCCATTTCCCTTCGTTGGCTAAAGCCCGCAGGCCCGTACGGTTGCCATTACCTGCTCGACCACCGCATCAATAGAGAGATGCGTGCTGTCGAGCAGAATGGCATCTGCAGCGGGCGTAAGCGGCGCGACGGCACGGGTGGAATCCCGCCTGTCACGTTCGGCTATCTCCAGCGAAAGGGCGGCAAGGCTAGCACCAGAACCCTTGTCTTTCAACTGGTTATGCCGCCTTCTGGCCCGCTCTTCGGCGCTTGCGGTCAGGAAGATCTTGAGACTGGCGGCAGGGAACACCACGGTACCCATGTCCCGCCCGTCGGCTACCAGACCGGGTGGCTGGGCGAAGGCCCGCTGCCGGTCCAGCAATGCGGATCGCACCATCGGCCATACCGCGACGCGGGAGGCGCCCTGCCCGGCCTCTTCAGTGCGAATCTGGCGCGTGACATCCCGGGCGGGGGTTCCCAGCAGCACCTGTTCGTCGCCATCGGCGTGCATGCCGAAGCGGACCTGCATGCTGCCGGCAATCGCGGCATGGCCAGCTTCATCGCCGGGGGCGAGGTTAGCCAGCTGGCCGGCCAGCGCCACGATGCGATACAGGGCGCCGCTGTCCAGCAGATTCCACCCCAGCCGGTCCGCCACCAGCCGGCTGATCGTCCCCTTTCCGGAGCCGCTGGGCCCGTCGATCGCCAGGACGGGCACGGTGGGGGTCATGCCTGCGCCACTTCCAGCCCGCAGTTGCAGGCGGTTTCCACGAATCCCGGGAAGGAGGTGCCGACGTTCTCGACGTCGAGCACGGTGATGACGGCGTCGCTGTGCAGGCTGGCAATGGCAAACGACATGGCGATACGGTGGTCGCCGTGACTGTCGACCTCGCCGCCACGGAAGCGCGGCCCCCCCTCGATCCGGATTCCATCCGGCGCCAGTTCGTTCTTCACGCCAATGCGTGACAGGCCTTCCGCCATCACTGCCAGGCGATCGCTTTCCTTCACGCGCAGCTCGGCGGCGCCGCTGAAAACGGTCTCACCGGAGGCAGCGGCTGCAGCGATGAACAGGACCGGCAGCTCGTCGATGGCCAGGGGCACCAGCGATTCGGGCACCGCAATGCCACGCAGCTGCGACCGGCGCACCTCGATGTCCGCCACGGGCTCTGCACCCTGTGAAGGCCGAGCATGCAGATGGATGTCCGCACCCATGAGCTTGAGAATGTCGATCACGCCGGTGCGCGTGGGATTGACGCCGACATTCTCGATGACGAATTCCTCGACGCCGCCCAGGCAGCCGGCAACGATAAAGAAAGCGGCGGAGGAAATGTCACCCGGCACTTCCAGCCGTGTACCGGTCAGCTGCTGCTGGCCCACCAGTCGCACGCGTGCGCCACTGGTCTCAATGGCAACCCCGAAGCCGCGCAGCATGCGTTCGGTGTGATCGCGCGTCGGCGCAGGCTCGGTCACCGTCGTCAGGCCTTCGGCATAGAGTCCCGCGAGCAGGATGGCTGACTTTACCTGCGCGCTCGCTACGGGCAGCGGATAGTCGATGCCGACGAGCTTTGCCGCAGGACGCACCGTGACTGGCGGCTTGCCATCCGTGGTGGAAATATCGGCGCCCATCAGCCGCAGCGGTTTGGCCACGCGTTCCATCGGGCGCGAACGCAGGGACGCGTCGCCGGTGATCACCGATTCGAAGCGCTGGCCGGCGAGCAGACCCATCGACAGGCGGATGGCGGTGCCGGCGTTGCCCATGTCCAGCAACTTGCCCGGTGCCTTGAGGCCATTCAGGCCCTGCCCGTGCACTGTCAGTGAAGTCGCGGCGTGGCGATCGACCTGTACACCCATGGCGCGAAATGCATCCAGTGTGGCCAGGCAGTCGGCACTGGCGAGAAAGCCGGAAACTTCCGTGCGACCCGTGGCGATGCCACCCAGCATCACCGAGCGGTGCGAAATGGACTTGTCACCGGGCACACGCATGCGGCCGGAAACTCTCGACGCTGGCGAAACCCGATAGTTGCTCATGAATTCCCGTCACTCTGCATCGCCGCGCGCAGCGACTTGATCATCCGTTCATTCTGTTCGCTGGTGCCGATGGTGATGCGCACGCAGCGCGGCAAGCCATAGCCTGTGACCGGCCGCACGATCACGCCCAGGCGCAGCATGCGCTCATAGATGCGCTGGCCGTCGCCGACGTCGGCCAGCACGAAATTACCGGCGGTCGGAAACAGTTTGACGCCCAGCGCGGGGAGCGCGGCCTGCACCTGACGCAGGCCATCTTCAACCAGTTGTACCGCGCGCTGCACCTGCGTGCTGTCGGCGAGCGCAGCTTCCGCGCCGACCAGCGCCGGAATGTTCACATTGAAGGGCTGGCGCACCCGGTTGAGCATGTCCGCGACCTGTGGATGCGAGATGCCGTAGCCGACGCGCACGCCAGCCAACGCATGCGCCTTGGAAAAGGTGCGCAGAACGACGAGATTCGGATGGTCGCGCAGCAGCTGCATGCCGTCGGGGCAATCGACGCGGCGTGAATATTCGAAATACGCCTCGTCCAGCACCACGATCACCGAGGACGGTGCACGCCGCAGGAATTCCCGCACCTGTCCGGGGGTATTCCAGGTGCCAGTCGGGTTGTTTGGATTGGCAATGAACACCAGCCTGGTGCTGTCATCGATGGCAGCCAGCATCGCATCCAGATCGTGACCCAGCTGCATGGCGTGACCGGCAGGGTAAGCCGGCGCAATGCGCCCCTTCGCCCCGGTCGCCTGCACCACCAGGCCGTAGATCGCAAACGCGTGCTGCGAATAGACCGCGCTTGCGTCCGCCGTGAGGAATGCCTCGGCCAGCAGCACCAGCAGATCGTTCGAGCCGTTGCCAAGCGTAACCTGCGCCGCATCCACGCCATGATGCAGCGCCAGCGCCTGCTTCAGTTCATGACCATTGCCATCCGGATACAGCCACAATTCCGTCAGGGCTTTCTGCATCGCGGCGATGGCGAGTGGACTTGGCCCCAGTGGATTTTCGTTGGAGGCAAGCTTGACGATGTCGTCGGTGCCCAGTTCGCGTGCGAGTTCGCCAATCGGCTTGCCGATCACATAGGGCGCAAGTTGTCTGACGGACGCCGCCGCCAGACCACCGGGGCCGGCGGTGTGGCCGCGCGCAACGGTCACAGGATCGACCGGGGATACGAGCCGAGCACGCGAAACAGTGACGCACCCTTGCGCAGTTCTGCCAGCGCCTTTGCGACCGGTGCGTCGTCGGCATGGCCTTCGAGATCGATGAAGAACACATAGTCCCACTTGCGACGGCGCGACGGCCGCGACTCGATCCGCGTCATGTTGACCTTGTGCTTCGCCAGCGGGGCAAGCAGGCGGAACAGCACCCCGGACTCGGTGGTCTCGGCGCCGGAAACCAGGATCGTGGTCTTGTCACTGCCGCTGGATTTCAGCAGCTTGCTGCCCAGAACGAGAAAGCGCGTGGTGTTGTCGTCGCTGTCTTCGATGTTCGGCGCCAGGATATCCAGGCTGTAGACCTCGGCAGCCACGACGCCGGCCACCGCTGCAGTGCCACGTTCGTCACGTGCGCGACGTGCGCCTTCCGCATTGCTGCTCACCGGCACGCGTTCGACACCCGGGAGATGCTCGTCCAGCCAGCCACGGCACTGGCCCAGGGCCTGCGGATGCGCGCAGATGCGCTGCACTTCGCCCATGTCCTTCATGCGGCCGATCAGGTTGTGATGCACGCGCAATTCCACCTCGCCGCAGATATGCAGACTGGTGGTCATGAAGCGGTCGAGTGTGTTGTTGACCGTGCCTTCGGAGGAATTCTCGACCGGCACCATGCCGAAATCGGCATTGCCGGCCTGCACTTCCTGGAAGACTTCGTCGATCGAAGCCAGCGCCAGCGCGCGCACCGAATGACCGAAGTGCTTCAGCACCGCGGATTGCGAATACGTGCCCTCAGGGCCCAGGTAGGCAATCTTGAGCGGCTTCTCCTGCGCCAGGCAGGCAGACATGATCTCGCGGAACAGGCGCAGCACTTCCTCATCGCGCAGCGGTCCCTTCTTGTTGCGGGCCAGCGCCATGCGCAGTACTTCGGCTTCCCGCTCCGGCCGGTAGAAATCGACCAGGTGCCCTTCCTTGTGCTTGGACACGCCCACCAGTCGCGCAAGCTCGGCCCGCTGGTTGATCAGCGCGTGCAATTCCTGATCGACGAAATCGATGCGGTCACGGATGGAATCGATGGCAGCGGCGTCGGGTTTCTGCGGCTTCTTCCTTTTGCTGCTCATCTGCAATTCCTTCAGACAATACGCGCCGTCAGCACGCCGTGAATCGAGCGGATACCTTGCAGTGTCGTCGCGCTGACCGCGCCATCGCAATCGATGAGTGTGTAGGCGTATTCCCCGCGGGACTTGTTCAGCAGATCGGCAATGTTCATGTTGGCCGTGGCGAGGCTGGTGGAAATCTGCCCCACCATGTTGGGCACGTTGCTGTTGGCGATGACCAGGCGCGTGGTTCCGGGCAGGCGCGGCATCACGGCTTCGGGGAAGTTCACCGAATTGCGGATGTTGCCGTTCTCGAGGAAATCGCGCAGTTGCTCGGCAGCCATCACGGCGCAGTTCTCTTCTGCTTCGGCCGTGGAAGCGCCCAGATGAGGCAGTGTCACGACCTTCGGGTGATCCTTCAGGGCATTGCTCGGGAAGTCGCACACATAGGCATGCAGATGCCCTGCATCAAGCGCCGCAATCGTTGCGGCGGAATCCACGATGCCACCGCGCGCGAAATTGAGCACCATGCTGCCTTTGCGCATCAGCTGGATGCGCGCGGCATTCACGAGGTTGCGTGTGGCGTCATTCAGCGGCACATGGACACTGATCACATCGCTGCGCGCGAACAGATCATCCAGTGACAAAGCCTGCTGCACACTGGAAGAGAGTTCCCAGGCGCGCTGCACGGTGATCTGCGGATCGTAGCCCAATACCTTCATGCCCAGCGCCAGAGCGCAGTTGGCAACTTCAACGCCGATCGCCCCCAGGCCGATTACGCCCAGCGTGCGGCCCGGCAGCTCGAAGCCGACGAAATCCTTCTTGCCCTTTTCGACCGCCACATCGATGGCCTTGTCGTCGCCGCTTTGCGCACGCGCAAACAGCCATGCCTGGCCGATATTCCGCGCCGCCATGAAGAGGCTGCCGATGACCAGCTCCTTCACGGCATTCGCATTTGCGCCCGGCGTGTTGAATACGGGAATACCCCGGGCCGACAACGCGGCCACCGGAATGTTGTTGGTGCCGGCGCCAGCCCGTGCCACGGCCCGCACCGAATCCGCCAGCGGCAGATTGTGCATGTCGGCGGAACGCAGCAGCACGGCGTCGGGATTCTGGATGGCCGATGCGACTTCGTACTGATCGCGCGGCAGGCGTTCCAGGCCTTTGGAGCTGATGTTGTTCAGCGTGAGGATTCGGAATGGCTCAGCCATGGCGTCGTTCAAACTCCTGCATGAAATTCACCAGCACCGCGACTGCCTCGGGTGAAATCGCGTTGTAGATGCTGGCGCGCATGCCACCTACCGAGCGATGCCCTTCCAGATTGGTGAGCCCGGCGGTTTTGGCTTCGGCGAGGAATGCCTTGTCCAGTTCCGGTTTTGCCAGCGTGAAGGGGATGTTCATCAGCGATCGGAAGCGCGGCTGCACGGGGTTGCGATAGAAACCGCTGCCATCGATCATCTGGTACAAAGTCGCGGCCTTGGCGCGATTGCGTTCACCCATGGCAGCAAGGCCGCCCTGCCGCTTCAGCCACTTGAATACCAGCCCGGCGATGTACCAGCCAAAGGTGGGCGGTGTATTGGACATCGAGCCATCGGCCGCCATCTGTTTGTAGTCCCAGATCGAAGGCGTGATGCCACGTGCCTTGCCCAGCAGGTCATCGCGCACGATCACGACACACAAGCCGGATGGGCCGATGTTCTTCTGTGCGCCGGCATAGATCAGGCCAAAGCGCGACACATCCAGCGGCTCGGACAGGATCGACGAGGAAAAGTCCGCGACCAGTGGCACGGCCCCTGCATCCGGGATGTCTGCAAAGCGCACGCCACCGATGGTTTCGTTGGGTGTGTAGTGCAGGTAAGCCGCATTGGCGCTGCGCTTCCAGCCAGGTTCATCCGGCACGGAGTTGTAACCATCGGCGGCCGCATCGGCCACGACATTCACCTGGGCGCAGTATTTCTTCGCCTCGGTGATGGCCTTCTTGGACCAGTTGCCGGTGTTGACGTAGTCCACCGTCGAATCGGCCGCGGCAAGGTTCTGTGGAATGGCCGCAAACTGCCCACTGGCGCCGCCCTGCAGGAACAGCACCTTGTAGTTCGCGGGAATCGCGAGCAAATCGCGCAGATCGGCCTCTGCAGCTTCCGCCACGGCGATGAAAGCCTTACTGCGGTGGCTGATCTCCATCACCGACATGCCGCTGGACTGCCAGTCGGTCAGTTCGGCCGCCACCTGTTCCAGCACCTCAAGGGGCAGTGCCGCCGGACCTGCCGAGAAATTGTAAACCCTCACTTACGTAGCCTCCGCTCCTGTGCCATCGGGCACTGCATCAGTGCCGCCCTCGCCGTCAAATTCGTCGCCCAGACTCTCGACGCGCTCCACGCCAGTCAGTCGGTCGCCATCATCCAGGCGGATCAGGCGCACACCCTGCGTATTGCGCCCCACGATGGAGACATCCGCCACCGGCGTGCGCACCAGCGTGCCGTTGGAGCTGATCAGCATCAGTTCATGTCCCGGCGAAACCTGCAGCGCAGCGACCATGTCGCCATTGCGCTCGGAGGTCTGCAACGCGATGACGCCCTGCCCGCCGCGACCATGAGGCGGGAAATCATCCAGCGGCGTGAGCTTGCCGTAACCATTGGCAGACGCGGTGAGTACATGGCCGTCGCCGACGACGATGAGCGAGATGACAGCCTGGCCTTCGGCCAGCTTGACGCCGCGCACGCCGGTTGAATCGCGGCCCATCTGGCGCACTTCCTCTTCGCTGAAGCGGATGCACTTGCCACCGCTGGTGAACAGCATCACTTCGCGGGCGCCATCGGTGAGCTGCACGCCGACCAGCTGGTCGTCACCACGCAGATCCACGGCAATGATGCCGCTGGTGCGCGGCCGCGAGAATGCCGACAGCGGCGTCTTCTTGACGGTGCCATTGCGCGTGGCCATGAACACGAAATGGGTGTCGTCGTACTGCTTGATGGGCAGCACGGCGGTGATCTTCTCGCCTTCCGTCAGCGGCAGCAGATTCACCATGGGCTTGCCTCGCGATGCGCGGCCAGCCTGCGGCAGCTCGAATACGCGCAGCCAGTAAACCTGGCCGCGATTCGAGAAGCACAGCAGCGTATCGTGCGTATGCGCAACGAACAGCTTTTCGATGAAGTCTTCGTCCTTGGTGGCGGTGGCGCTCTTGCCACGGCCACCGCGACGCTGCGCCTGGTAGTCGCTCACGGGCTGCGACTTCGCATAACCGGTATGCGACAGCGTCACAACCACATCCTGTGGTTCGATCAGGTCTTCGGTGCGCAGATTGAGGTGATCGAGCGAGATCTCGGTGCGGCGTTTGTCGCCGAACAGGTCGCGGATCTCGAGCAGTTCGTTGCGCACCACTTCCGTCAGGCGTTCGGCACGCGCGAGGATGTCTGACAGATCGCCGATCAGCGTCAGCAGCTCGCCGTATTCCGACAGGATCTTGTCCTGCTCGAGACCGGTGAGACGGTTCAGTCGCATGTCGAGAATGGCCTGGGCCTGTGCGTCGCTCAGGCGATAGACCGCGCCATTCAGGCCGAATTCGGCAGCCAGGCCATCCGGCCTCGAGCTGACCACACCAACACGCTCCAGCATCTTCGGCACCGAACCCGCGGCCCAGGAGCGCGACATCAGCGCCACCTTGGCTTCAGCCGCCGCCGGCGATGCCTTGATGAGTGCAATGATTTCGTCGATGTTGGCCAGCGCGATTGCCAGGCCTTCCAGCACATGGGCCCGTTCGCGCGCCTTGCGCAGGTCGTGGATCGTGCGACGCGTGACCACTTCGCGCCGATGCCGGATGAAGGCATCGAGCATTACCTTCAGCGACATCAGTTTCGGCTGGCCGTCCTGCAGGGCGACCATATTGATGCCGAACACGGTTTCCAGCGGTGTCTGCGCATAGAGGTTGTTCAGCACCACCTCGGCCACTTCACCGCGCTTGAGCTCGATGACGATGCGCATGCCGTCCTTGTCGGACTCATCGCGCAGGCCATCGGAGGCGATGCCCTCGATCAGCTTTTCGCGGACCAGATCGGCGATACGCTCGATCAATCGCGCCTTGTTCACCTGATAGGGCAGTTCGGTGATGATGATCGATTGCCGGCCACCTTTTTCGAGGTCCTCGAAGTGGGTGCGGCCGCGAATGGACAAGCGGCCACGGCCGGTCTTGTAGGCCTGCACGATCTCGGCGGCGCCGTTGATGATGCCGGCCGTCGGGAAATCAGGGCCCGGGATATGGGTCATGATCTGGGCGAGCGTGATCTCCGGATCATCGAGCACCGCCAGCAGCGCATTGACCACTTCGGTGAGGTTGTGCGGCGGGATGTTGGTGGCCATGCCCACCGCGATGCCGGACGAGCCATTGACCAAGAGGTTCGGGATGCGCGCCGGCAGCACCGCCGGCTCGTGCTCGGACTCGTCGTAGTTGGCGACGAAATCGACGGTTTCCTTGTCGATGTCGGCCAGCAGTTCGTTGGCGAGGCGCGACATGCGCACCTCGGTGTAACGCATGGCGGCCGGCATGTCGCCGTCGACCGAGCCGAAGTTGCCCTGGCCGTCGACCAGCATGTAGCGCATCGAGAACGGCTGCGCCATGCGCACGATGGCGTCGTACACGGCTGTATCGCCGTGCGGGTGGTACTTGCCGATCACGTCACCGACGACGCGGGCAGACTTCTTGTAAGGCTTGTTGTAGTCGTTGCCAAGCTCGCGCATCGCGTACAGCACGCGCCGATGCACCGGCTTGAGGCCATCGCGTACGTCGGGAAGTGCACGGCCGACGATCACGCTCATGGCGTAATCGAGATAGGACTGACGCATCTCGTCTTCGAGATTTACGGGCAGTATTTCGCGGGCGATTTCGCTCATGCGCTTGGGTTCATTCAGTGCTGTCGTAAACCGCAAATTTTAGCACAGAAGACACCCATTCCGGGGCCTGTAGGCAGCCGTATATAGATATACTGATACTCGTGAATACCGCACCCTCCCAGAGCGCCGATCCGGCCGAAATCGCCAAGTTCGAACAGCTGGCTTACCGCTTCTGGGATCAGGACGGCGAGTTCAAGCCGCTGCATCGCCTCAATCCGGTGCGGGCCGAATACATCGCCTCGCGTTGCCGTCCGGAAGGCGCGCGCGTGCTGGATGTCGGCTGCGGTGGCGGCCTGCTGGCCGAGGCGCTCACGCGCAAGGGAGCGAAGGTGACCGCCATCGATCTTGCCCCAGGCATGATCGAGACCGCCCGCCTGCACGCCGTGGAATCCGGCCTGCAAATCGACTACCGGGTTCAGGATGCGGCTGAACTCGCTGCAGGCGACGCGTCCTTTGATGTGGTCTGCTGCATGGAAATGCTCGAGCATGTGGCCGACCCCGCAGCTTTCGTGGCCGTGCTGGCCAGGCTCGTCCGCCCTGGCGGAGCGGTTTTTGTTTCCACGCTGAATCGCAACCTGAAGTCCTTCATGCTGGCGATAGTCGGCGCCGAATATCTGCTGCGGCTGCTGCCACGCGGCACGCACGAATACAACCGCTTCATTCGCCCCGCCGAGCTTGCAGGCTACGCGCGCAGCGCCGGCCTTGGCCTGCATCACACCGCCGGCCTGCACTACGATCCATTTGGCGATCGCTGCCGGCTCACCACGGATCTCAGCGTGAACTACATCGCCCATCTGCTGCCAGCCGGACCCACTGTTTGAATCGTTCTGATATCCGCGGCGTGCTGTTCGACCTCGATGGCACGTTGCTCGATACGGCGCCGGATCTGATCCGCGTCCTGAACCAGGTTCGCGTTGAGCAGGGGAAGTTGCCAGTTCCCTATGAACTGGCGCGCACCCAGGTGTCGCATGGATCCTCCGGTCTCATTCGCCTTGGCTTTCCCGAACTCAATGGCGAGCCGCTGGAGAAACTGCGACTGCGGTTGCTCGACCTCTACAGCGCACAGCTGGCCGTCGACACGGCCCTGTTCGATGGCTGCGAAGCCGTGCTGATGGCGCTGCAGGAGCGGAAGCTGGCCTGGGGCATCGTGACCAACAAGCCGGGTTTCCTGACCGCGCCTTTGCTGGCAACGCTCGGACTCGACCACCGCGCCGGCTGCGTCGTCTCTGGCGACACGCTTTCCCAGCGCAAGCCGCATCCCGCGCCTTTGCTGCTCGCCGCCGCCCAGCTCTCATTGCCACCCGAGGCCTGCCTCTACGTTGGCGATGCCGAGCGCGATGTGCAGTCTGCCCGTGCGGCTGGCATGCCCGTGCTGGTCGCTCGCTATGGCTATCTCGGGCCGGAAGATGATCCGGACAGCTGGCAGCCCGACGCGCATATCGATACACCCCTGCAGATACTCGACTGGCTCGATGGAGCCGCCACGCGATGAGCGGCGAGCTGGCCGGGCGCGTCATTGCCATCACCGGTGCCACCGGCGGAATCGGCCGCGCCGTCGCCATCGCCGCAATCCGCGACGCTGCCACGCTGGTAATCATGGGGCGCAATGTCCGCAAGCTGCAGGCGCTGCATGCGGAGCTGGAGCTGCTGGCGCCGGGCGCTGCGCTGATGGTGCCGATGGATTTCGAGAAGGCGCTGGCCAACGACTACGACACCCTCGCCGCCGCCATCCTCAACCGCTACGGTAAACTCGACGGCCTGGTGCATTGCGCCGGCCTGCTCGGCACCCTGACGCCGATGGATCAGTACGACGTGCCGACCTGGTGCAAGGTCATGCATGTCAACGTCACGGCAGCGTTTGCGCTGACGCAGGTGCTGCTGCCTGCGTTGCGCAAATCCGCAGATGCTTCCATCATCTTTACGTCCAGCAGTGTCGGTCGCAAAGGTCGCGCGTACTGGGGCGCGTACGCCGTGTCGAAGTTTGCGCTGGAAGGCATGTCGCAGGTGCTGGCCGATGAGCTCGGTGGCACCACGAAAATACGGGTGAATACGCTGAATCCGGGGAAGGCACGAACCCTCATGCGCCGGCAAGCCTATCCATCGGAAAATCTCGAGACCCTGCCCTTGCCGGAAACCCTTACCGGGCCGTTCCTCGAATTGCTGGGCCCGCGCGGCGCCGGAACTACAGGTCAGTCGCTGGACTGTCAGTAGGCGGCGCGACATCGCCGTGCAGCAGCGAGTCGATTTCGAAATCGTCCAGCTGCCGCACGTGACCACGCGCCAGCGTCCGTTCCAGCATCAGTCCGCCCATTTTCACGCGCAGTATGCGGCTCACCATGGCGCCCTGCCGTTCCACCAGTGAACGCAGCTCGCGGCCATTGGCGCCGATGGTCAGCACGCGATACCAGCGATTGCTGCCCTCGCCGCCCGTCGGCTCGCATTCGGTGATCTGCAGGCGTTCGCCGCTGTCGAGCTGCCCTTCCAGGAAACCCGCAAGCTGCTCCGGAATCAGTTCGCCGCGCACGCGCATGCTGAACTCGATGGGCATGTTGCGCACCGCGCGTTGCAGTCGCGCCGCCAGCGCGCCATCCGAGGTCAGCAGTTCCAGACCGCCATCGATGCGCGGCATGGGGCTGATGGAAATGTAGCGGCGACCCACGCGCCGCGACAGCCGCTGTGACACCGCATTGCGGCCGTCGCCATCCGCTTCCTGACCTTCTTCGGGCGGTGTGAGGTTCTCACCCGAAGAGCGATGACAGATCCAGGTGGCCGCGCGATTGGCCGGTGCCTTGTGCACCAGCCGCCCGTCGATACGTACCTGGTCACTGCCGGTGGCCTTGCTGCCCAGTTCTGCGGGCTCACCATTGATCGTGACGCGACCCGCGCGGATCCAGTCTTCGGCTTCGCGCCGTGATGCGAGCCCCGCACGGGCCAGGATTTTCTGTACGCGCTCGGCCCCGTCTTCGGACTGCTGCGACGGTTTGCTTGCGCGGACCATGTTCTATGTCTCGTTGCTGCTGGTGGCAGCTTCCGCTGCGGGTTCCGTTTCCGGAACGGGTTCTTCATCCGGCGCCGGCAACGCCAGCAGCGCATCATCCGGCGTGGCCACATCAGTACCAATCGCCGGCAGCGCCAGTTGCGGATCCAGCTCCTCCAGGGATTTCAGTTCGGCCAGTGTCGGCAACTGATCCAGCGCCTTGAGGCCGAAGTAGTCGAGGAAATCCCGCGTCGAGCCCAGCAGCTCCGGTCGACCCGGCACTTCGCGATGACCCACCACGCGGATCCAGTTGCGCTCGAACAGGGTCTTGATGATGTTCGGGTTCACCTGCACGCCGCGGATGTTCTCGATCTCGGCACGGGTCAGCGGCTGGCGATACGCAATGATGGCCAGCGTCTCGAGCAACGCCCGGGTGTAGCGTGGCGGCCGCTCGGGCCACAGGCGCGATACGTTCTCGGACACCTCGCGCCGCACTTGGATGCGGAAGCCCTGTGCGGTTTCCACCAGCTCCACGCCGCGGCCGGTAAAGAATTCGCCGATCTCCGCCAGCACGGCGCGCAACTGGTCATTGTCCGGCCGATCATGCAGGTCAAACAGCTGCGCGATCTCCGCCAGCGAGAGGCTGCGCCCAGCCGCCAACATGGCGGCTTCCACCACCTTGCGGGTGTATTCGGTGTTCATGATGTAGATCCTGTGTCCGCTGCCGGCTCATCCGGCAGGGGTTCGTCATCCTGCAATGGTTCGTCGTCGGGCCCGGCTGCCTCCGCGGCGGCCTGGGTCTCAGCAAGCAGCCGCGCATCGGCCTCGGACGCGTCCTCGGCGGT
>JANPGU010000114.1:0-18920 GCA_031424095.1 Gammaproteobacteria bacterium | reverse complement strand
TCGCGGATCATCGAGCAACCGGAAGAACTCCAGCCCTGTCTCGGCGGTTCGAACCCGCGGCTTCGGTACCCCTGCCGGCAGGCATCGCTCCGCGAATAGACTCGCATCCCGAGGCCACTTATCCCGAAGCGATGGTGGGATCATCACCACGGACGGATTGGCCAGCACATAGTCGGCGCGCAGGTCCGGATGCAGGTCGCGACGGAAGGTGTCGGCGTGCTCGGGGCCGAAGTCCGCCTCGATGCCGCGCAGTGCGAGGTTCATCACTGCGAGGCGGCGGGTGGTAGCAGGCGGACTGTGTTTACGGAGCGGTTGAGGGAGATTTGTCAGGTTCGGGCGGCGTGAGGGGCTGAGCCTGACGAGCAGACAGGTGCCGTATTTGATGAAAGACACTTATTTGTCGCAGTGATGCACGGTGCGAGCAGGCGGAGACTTTCGCACTGCCATGCCCAAGTCCACCGCACGCGTCGTTGATTTGGAAACCAGGATTCTCGCGGTCCGAGGGTTATCGATTCTATTGGATGCAGACCTGGCTGCCCTCTATGGAGTAACGCCGAGCGCTCTGATGCAGGCGGTACGGCGCAACTCCGGACGTTTCCCTTCCGACTTCACTTTCCAGCTTACGGATCAGGAGGTTAGCGCTTTGAAATCACAATCTGTGATTTCAAAGCGGCAGGTGGGACGGGGCGGCCGCCGCTCTAATCCCCATGCGTTTACCGAGCAGGGTGTGGCCATGCTATCCAGCGTCCTTCGTAGTGAGACGGCGATCCGGGTGAATGTGGAGATCATGCGGGCGTTTGTTCGGCTGCGGCGCGCATCCTTGATGAGCACACAGATCCTAAAACTCGTCGAGGATCTGTCCGAGCGCGTCGATTCCCACGATCAGGTTATTGGCGACATCGTTGAATCCATTCGCCAGCTGGCTACGCTGCCGCCCAGGGAAAGGTCGCGGCCAATCGGCTTTACTGCGGATCTGGAATCCGAATCCAGCTAGAGGTTGGTGGACGGCACCCACTCCTGCTCGCGCATGATCTCCCAGGCCCGTCTTTCTATGACTTCCTGCAGCTCGGCTCCAGCGGACGCTGTCCTATCCGGAACGGTTGTCGCAGGCCGGATGCCAAGTCGCTCCAGCTCCCGTACCCGGCTCGCTGCCACGTTGTAGCGCTGCTTGAACGACGGCTCCTGCCGGATGCGCAGCGGCGTGCCGGTGGAGACATCGACCATGCTGAGCAGGATGGAGTCGCGCTCATCGCCCTGGAACTGCGGCGCGTTGCCGGCGGCGAAGCGGCGCGACGTAAGCTCAACGGCGCCGAGCAACTGCAGCGACAGGGTCTGGATGAGTTCCGCCTGCTCGTCGCCCAGCAGCGAGATCGCGCCGAAGGATTTGCCGTTGTAGGCGCTGTGCTCGGTCATGGCCTTGAGCAGGCACACCAGCATCCGGGCCTCGGCCTGGTTGCGCTTGCCATCACGCGTGCCGCCGAGTGAGGACGGAACGATCTGCTCGACGAGATGCGGCGGCGGTGCTCGCGCAGGCGGATCGTGCCGCCGAAGCACTGGCCGACGAGGTTGTAGAGGGAGGCGCGGCCATCGTAGAGGTGCGCGTTGGGAATGCCTTCCAGGTGCTGCGCGATCAGCGCGGTGGTGGCATCCACGGCCTGGCCGACATCCATCGGGCTTACCTGTTCATCGTCGCCGACGACAAGCAGCCGGTCGCCGAGGTACCAGCTCAATAGCCCGACCAGATCGGACTGCGAGGCCAACGCCGAGCGCCCTGATGCAGGCGGAACGGCGAAATGCCGGCAGGTTTCCCTCGGATTTCATGTTCCAGCTTACGGATCAAGAGGTTGCAAACTCGTCTTCCCGACATGCAACCATATAGTTGCGCTTCCGAATTGAGGTGTGTTATGAAAAGCAACCAGGAGGTTGCTTATGAACACCGACCGCATCGAGAAATCCATACTGCTACGAGCGACACGCGAGCGTGTGTGGAAAGCCATCAGCGACGCGAACGAATTCGGCGCCTGGTTCGGAGTCGCATTCGACGGCCCGTTCAAGGCGGGTGCACGCCTGACCGGGAAGATCGTGCCAACCACCGCAGATCCGGAGATCGCAAAACTCCAGGAGCCCCATGCCGGGAAGCCCTTCGAATTCTCGGTGGAAGCGATTGAACCGATGCAACGCATCTCTTTCCGCTGGCATCCGTTCGCCGTGGAGCCCGGCGTCGACTATTCCGCGGAACCCACCACGCTGATCGTGTTCGAACTGCAGGATGCTGATGGCGGCATCTTGCTGACGATTTCCGAATCCGGATTCGATCAGATCCCGCTGGCGCGGCGCGCTGCGGCTTTCAAGGCCAACGATGGCGGCTGGGCGATGCAGACCATGCTGATTGCAAAGTATCTGGCTGCGCGAGCGATGCCGTGAGTCGAGCGCTGAAAGGTGTGGCCATTGCCGATG
Source organism: Gammaproteobacteria bacterium (assembly GCA_031424095.1). GTDB lineage: Bacteria > Pseudomonadota > Gammaproteobacteria > Steroidobacterales > Steroidobacteraceae > ZC4RG30. The sequence continues at coordinate 16,463 of JANPGU010000114.1, read as the reverse complement.
CGGCACCGGTCTTTGCTGCGCTGGGCGACAGGACGCGCCTGCAGCTGGTTTCCCGTCTCTGTCGCAGCGGCCCGCTGGCGATCGTGCAGCTTACGGAAAGCTCAAAAGTTTCACGCCAGGCGGTCACCAAGCATCTGCGCGCACTCGAACACGCGGGGCTGGTCAGCAGCGATCGATCGGGACGTGAGCGAATCTGGAAACTGCAGACACGGCGCCTGGCAGATGCGCGCCGTTACCTGGTCGAGATCTCGAGCCAATGGGATGGCGCGCTTCAGCGTCTGCAGGCGTTTGTGGAGAGCGACCCGGAATGACCGCCGGTGCTTTCTAGTCCAGTCGCTTTGACGCTGCGTCCCAGTTGCTGTTGCCGCATAGACCGCATTTCTTGCCGACAAACATCCGCCGGGCCTGCTTGTCCTTCTTGAACTGCCACCGCACCCAGTTCGTCGCCACATTCGCAAACTCACCACCGCCCACGTGATACGCCGTGGCGGTGTGGCCCGCCCCATGCCGCGCGCCATAGAACGCAGGCAGCTTGTCGAGCGCGTCGTACGTCGCCTTCGACGGACCCATCATGAAATCCCGCTCATGCCCGTTGATGAGCAGCACCGGTCCGTGCAGCTTCGCGAGCAGCTCCATCTGGTTGGCATTGAGCCCGGCGTTGAACACGCCGATGGTGGTGACGCGCGGGTCGGCGCCGAGCTCGATCGACAGCCGGCCGCCGCAGGACTGGCCCATCACGGCCACGTGGCGGGTATCGATCTTGCCGCTGAGCGGTGAACCGGCGCGCGCGTTCTCGCGTTCGGCCCAGTCGATGCCGGCTTTGAGCTTCTCGGTGGTAGCCGCCACGCGCGCAGCGCCGGGCGCGGCAGGCGTGGCGCTGACCGTGGTGGTGACCACCAGGAATCCGTGTGAGGCGATGGTCTCGAGGAAGCCGTTGTACTTCGGATTGTCGATGGCGCAGCCGCCATTGCCCCAGACGACGACGGGCAGCTTTTCGCGACGCGGGAATTTTTCGAGCTTCGCGGGGCGAAAGATCTTGAGGCCATCGGCGCCTGCTGCGGGTTCGGAGGTCACTGCGTAAGGGCCAGGCTCCGCCTTGGGAGCGCCTTCTTCGGGGAGCGACAATGCAATCATCTCCGGCGTGACGCCAGCGGGCAGCTGCGCCACGCTGACTGAACCGAAGCTGAACAGAAACACGGTGGCGAGCGCCAGAGAGGGCTTGAACATGCGCGGGATCCCCTTGTTATGCGAACAATTTACATCACTGCCGCCTCCGATTGTGATTCGGTGGCTTCCTACGGACGCAATTAGTGAATTCCTACAGACCCCGGATTGGACGTGGTTCATCGTTGCATCATGGGATCACAGGAATTATGGCCACCACTGGAAGAAGTTCGCGAGTGGGCGGCTGGCAAACTTGAGAGTCAGCAGACGCAACCGGTGGCAACCGGGAAGTACAAGCACCTGATCGCCGTCATTGACGAGATCCTGGCTGCCAAGTCATCCGGCAGTTCTTCCGAAGAGGAAGTCCGGCGCTAGCTCACAGGCGGGTCTCCGTTCGCGGCGAAATGAACGCCGTTTCGCGCAGCAGATCTTCCGGGCTCGGGCGCCAGCACCCGGCCGCGACGCGCGGCTCCCCACCAACGGAGACCACTGCGCCTATTGCCTGACGACTCGCCGGTTTGCGAACCGGGGTGCGTTCTTTCACGCAGGCGCCCGCGATAAGGATGGCCGCAACGACCGTTCCAGCCATGATTATCTGGCTCATGCGCAAGCCTCCGCAAAGCCTGACTCCGCGCACGAGGTTCTGTGGATTTCTCCCTGAACGTCCATGCACAGATGAAAACACCGCCGCCGCGTGTGGCAGAGTCAGACAAGGGCTTTGGCTGCTGTAGGACGGCAGCCTGAGCATTAGCAGCTTGAAGCGATTCAGCGGCGGAGTCGGTGCGGCAACAAACGAAAGACGTTGCCGCAGATGCGGCCATTCGAGCGTAATCGCGAGGCCACGAGTCGCTCGGAGGGCTGAAAAGAAAATGGCGGAACCCTTGCGGATCCCGCCATTCCTGCTCGATTGCTTTTACGTGCGGATCAGATCAACCGCACGGCAACTGCATCGGAGCGTCCATCGATTGGACTCGTTCGCACGCGTGGCAATTAGCCTGCGCGCATCCCTCTGTGGCCTTTGGCGCCCAGAGACGCGACCGAACCAACGATTGAATGTGCCATTGGATCACCTCCTTTCAGTTGCCGTGGGCTCGATAACGGCGCCTGCCGCCCACCTAGGCCGGGCGCCCCATTCGTTGTACCGAGAATATTGCGCTACGGGCCCAGACTTCAAGTGGCGCGCGTCACGCTTTGCGGACGGCGGCGATGGTCGTGATCAGCTCCACCGCCTCGATCGGCTTGGTCAGGTGCGTCGTGAAGCCGGCGGCAGTGGCCCGCATCCGGTCTTCCGCGCGCGCGAAGGCGGTCAGCGCAATCGCATGAATCGTCCCGCCCTCCGCGGCCGGCAGCGCGCGCACGCGGCGGATCAGGGAATAACCATCTTCGCCCGGCATGCCGATGTCGCTGAGCAGGATGTCGAAGTATCCCGACCGCAGGTTCTCCATCGCTTCTCCGGCCGAGCCCGCGGAGGTCACCCTGGCGCCGTGCTCGCGCAACAGCCGCTGGATCATGGCGCGCGCATCGTGTTCATCATCGACAACCAGAATGCGCATGCCCTCGATTTGCCGCGCCAGCTTGCCCGGCTCTTCGCCATCCGCCGGTGCAAGGGCGAGACCGGAGCGCCGCGCGATGCCCGTTGTCTCACGCAGCCCCGAGACGGGAAGCGAGACGCTGACACTTGCACCCTGCCCCACGCCTCTACTTGATACCCGCACCGAACCGCCATGCAGTTCGGCGATCTGCCGCACGATCGACAGGCCCAGGCCGAGGCCACCATGCCGCCGCGTGGTGGAGGCGTCGGCCTGACGGAAACGGTCGAACACGAACGGCAGGAACTCCGCGCTGATTCCTTCGCCGCTGTCCTCAACACACAGCTCGAGCTGCGAATCGAGCGCGTGCAGCGAGACCCGGATGCGACCACCCGCGGGCGTGAACTTGATCGCGTTCGTGAGCAGGTTCCACAGCACCTGCTGCATCCGGTTCGCATCACCGAGCATGCGCACCGGTTGCACCGGGTCGACGGCGACCTCGATGGGAATGTTCTTGGCATCTGCCGTTGGACGCGCGGTGTCGACGGCCACATGGATCAACGACGCCAGATCCATCTCCTGGACTTCCAGCCGCACCTTGCCGTTGATGATGCTGCTCATGTCGAGCAGGTCCTCGATGATCTGCTTCTGCGCGCGGGCATTGCGCTCGATCACCTCGAGCCCGGCGGCATGATCCTGCGGCGATCCGGATTTGCGCATGATCTGGGCCCAGCCCAGGATGGCACTCAGTGGCGTGCGGATTTCATGCGACAGCGTGGCGAGGAATTCGTCCTTGATGCGGCCCGCCCGTTCGGCGGCGGTACGCGCGGTGCGCTCACTTTCCAGCAATTGTTCACGCTCGGTCTCGGCCAGTTTGCGGGCCGTGATGTCGGCAATGGTGCCGTCGAAGCTGGCCGCCGCAGACCGCAGCCCGCCGCCGACGGCATTGATGCGACCCTTGGCATGCACCCACGTTGCGATCCCGTCGGACCGTGCGATCCGGTATTCAACGTCATACGGAGCCGGGTCTACTTCTCGCGACGCAATGTCGACGGCCTGCCTGACTTTTTCCTGGTCGTCGGGATGGATGAGCGCAAACACCTGCTCGTAATCGATCGTGTCCGCCTGCACGCCGAAAATCTCCCGGAATCTGGCATCCGTGATCAACGTCATGGTCGTGGGGTCCACTGACCATGTTCCCAGTTCCGCGGATTCCAGCGCCATGCGCCGGCGATACTCGCTGGTCCGCAGCTGCGCTTCGGCGCGCCGCTGATCGCTGATGTCCACCACCACGCCAGGCAGGCGGAAGGCGGTGCCGGCTGCGTCACGCACTACCTGCCCGCGCGCCAGCAGCCACCGCTCGCCACCCGCTTTACGCAGCCGGAATTCGCAGGTGAAATTATTTCCCGCGGCGATTGCGAACTTCACGGTGCTGCGGACTGCGGCTACGTCTTCTTCATGTATGGCCTGCAGATAGACGGCGATCGGCCCGCCAATGGCGTCGGTTTCGGAAACCTCGAACATTGCGGCCAGGTTCTTGTCGGCATACACGCGGTCATTGACGATGTCCCATTCCCAGGTGCCGATCTCGCTGGCAATCAACGCGGCGTCCAGCCGGTCGCGCGTGTTGCTCAGCGCCTGCTCGGCCTGGGCATGGACGAGCTCCGACTGCCACAGCATGTTCGAAGTCACCCACACGGCGGCGGCGAAGAAGATCGCGCAGAACGCCACCAGCATGGCCGAGCCGGAATCCAGGCTCATCATGCCGGAGCGGCTGGCGCCGACGATGATGAGGCCGGCAACAATGGGCACGGCTGCAGCCAGCGGCATGAGGATGCGCGTCATGGCGCCTGCCCGGGATTGCGAAACCACCACCCGCATCAATCCGGCGTTGGCGCGCAGGAACATGCCACCCAGGCACAGCGCCAGCATGCAGAGAGAAACCACGAACGCCACGATGGACGTGATGGTTTCGGTGCCCGGGCGCGGCGTGTTGTAGAGGTAGCCGCCCAGCAGGGAAATGGGGGGTGCGGCGGCGAGAAAGAACGTGACCTGCGACGCCGATGTACGGCCAGCCACGAACAGCAGCAAGCCCAGTCCCGTGCAGCCAATGCCGGTAGCGGCTACCGGCGAAGTGCGTCCCGGAAACGGTACCGGTGCGGGATCCATGACGAAGAGCTGATCGATGCCCAGGTCCACGCCAAAGATGTGCTGGGTCAGTGTCATCAGAGAAATGCCGAGCAGCAGTGCACCGGCAACCCAGACGATGGCGCTGGCGTGGCGCCCGCAAGCGGCCAGCAGCCCGATCGCCGCCAGCAGCAGGCTGATGGCAGTGTTGAATTTCATCAGCATCAGTACGGGGTGGTCGAGGATGCTGACCCTGCCCGCCGCAAGCAATGCCGCCACCACCAGCATGGCGAGCGCGCCCGTCACCACTGCGAACAGCGGACTCCATTGGTGGAAACGCGCGGCCCGCTGCTCGGCCGTCATGCTCCTTGGATCAGGCAGTCCGATGCGCAAGGCCCGCAATCCCCGTGATCAGTTCGCGCGGCTCCACCGGCTTGGTCAGATGCATCTGATACCCGGCCTGCAGCGCACGCCTGCGGTCATCGGATCGCGCATAGGCCGTGACGGCGATCGATGGAATGTCGCGCATTCCGGCAGGCAGGCCGCGCACCAGGCGAATCAGCGCGTAGCCGTCCACATCCGGCATGCCGATATCGCTGACCAGGATGTCCACATTCTCGCGCACGAGAATGGCGAGCGCTTCGTTGGCCGAGCCTGCCAGCAGCACCTTGCCGCGACGATCCGTGATCAGCCCGCCAATCAGCTCCCTGGCGTCCTGCTGGTCGTCCACCACGAGCACGGTGACGTTCGTCAGTGAGGGCAGTTCAAGGGAGGGCAATTCACCGGTTGATTCAGACCTGTCGGGCAGCACGCCGTCGGCATCCGGAAGCTCGCCCGCCAGCGGCAGCGACACGATGAACGTGCTGCCACTGCCCTGACCATCGCTCAATGCCCGCACGGACCCACCGTGCAGTTCCACCAGGTTCTTGACGATGGCGAGCCCGAGCCCCAGCCCATCGTGCCCGCGCGTGATGGAAGCATCGGCCTGCCGGAAGCGATCAAATGCGTGCGCCAGGAATTCCGGCTCCATGCCCACGCCTGAATCGTCCACATGGATCTCCACCTGTGAATCCACGCGTACCACTCCGACATCGATGCGACCGCCCGTCGGCGTGAATTTCGCCGCATTGGTAAGCAGATTCCACAGCACCTGTTGCAGGCGGTTGGCATCGCCCTGGATGAGGCGGACGCCATCGCCATAATCGGCCGTCAGTTGCAGTCGCTTGGCTTCAGCCGTCGGTCTGATGGCATCAACGGCAGCACGCACCACGTCTGCCACATCGACCGGCCCCACTTCGAGCTGCACCTTGCCGGAGACGATGCGACTCATGTCCAGCAGGTCTTCGATGATCTTGGCCTGCGCCCGGGCATTGCGCTCGATGGTTTCAAGGCCCTTCATGAACTGGTCACTGCTTGGCGGCTGGCGCCGCAGCAGCACCGTCCAGCCCAGCACTGCATTCAATGGCGTGCGCAGTTCATGGGACAGGGTGGCGAGGAATTCGTCTTTCATGTGGCTGAGGCGCTCGGCCTCGCTGCGCGCCGCCCGCTCGGCATCGAGCAGGCTTTCACGGTCGGAAGCGGCGCGCCGCATCTCGCTGATATCCAGACAGCTGCCGACATAGCCTGAGAATTTCTCACCCTGCTCCTCGAACAGCGGCACGGCGGAATTGACCATCCAGCGCCACTGCCCATCATGGTGGCGGATACGGCATTCGGTGCGGAACGGTCTGCGCGCATCAAAGCTTTCCACGTACGTATGCAGGAATGCGGACACATCGTCGGGATGCACGTCTTGAGTCCAGCCGAAACCGATCTCGTCGCCCATGCTGCGGCCGGTGAACTCCAGCCACGGCTTGTTGAACCAGGTGAAGCCCTTGCTGTGATCCGCCATCCAGATCAGCGTCGGGGAAAAATCCGCCATGATCCGGAACCGCTGGTCCACCGCGCGCAATGCGGCTTCGGTGCGCTTCTGCTGCGTGATGTCACGCGCGATCTTCGAGGCGCCGATGATCTGTCCGCGCGCATCCTTGATCGGGGAAATCGTGAGCGAGATGTCGATGCGGGCGCCGCTCTTGTGCTGGCGAACCGTCTGATAGTGGTCCACCCGTTCACCGCGACGGATCCTCGCGAGGATGGGCGGCTCCTCGTTGACATGCTCCGCAGACATCAGGATGGTTACCGGCTTGCCGATCACTTCCTCGGCCGTGTAGCCGAAGATGCGCTCCGCGCCCTGGTTCCACGTGACGATGATGCCGTCGAGGGTCTTGGTGATGATGGCATCGTCCGATGATTCGACAACCGCAGCCAGGCGGCTGGTATCCATCGCGATGAGCTGCGCACTGCTGGCCAGATTGTCGGGGACCATGGAAATTTCCCTTGAAGAAAGGAGAATTTAACCGGACCCAGGCCTATCGGTTTGTAGGGACACGCCTACTCAGGCTGTAGGAACAGCATTAGAACTGGTGTCGCGTCACATGGCTGTCGCTATCTGGCAAGCATGGTCGACACAAAGGCTGCGACGTCCTTGAGTTCCTGCGGGCTCAGCACCGGTGCGAAAGAGGGCATGTCCTTCCTGCCCGTGGTGGCGATGGTTATCACCTTCTGGGCGGTGATGTTGTCCGTCAGGATGGCCCCTTCGGCATGCCCGCCCTTGCCGGTGGGTCCATGACAGGGCTCGCAGATGCGCTGGTAGACCTTGCTGCCGCCCGCGGCGTTGCCGCCGGTGGCATCTGCGACCGGCAGGTTCGGAGTGGTGGCGGCGGGGCCATCCGAAAATGGCGGGGACGGTTTCATCGCGCCTTTGCGTGACAGCAGCCACACTCCGTCACCGCGCTGGGAACCCGCAAAGAAGTTGCCCGCCGCATACACCGCCACCACCTGTTCACCTCTGTGCTCGAACACAGTCATCGGCGCAGTGATCGGTGCATCCAGCTGCCATTGCCACAGGGTGCGGCCATTGCGCTTGTCCAGCGCCATGATGCGGCCATCGGTGCGGCCCATGAACAGCAGACCACCGGCGGTATTCACCGAGCCGGAATAGCAGACATCAGGCCACTGCAGGCGCCACTTCACTTTCTGCGTCGTGACATCCAGCGCGGCGACGATGCCCCGGCGCGGAATATCGACGCGGCCCCAGCCGCCGCCGCTGTATCCCTTGCCGATGGGCGGCGGCTCGAACTGCTCGCCGGCGCGGCGCACGACACCGATGGTGTCGTTGCCGCACACATACAGCAGGTGGTCCTCCACGTCATAGGACATCGGCGGCTAGTTGATGCCGGCGAGCTGCTTGTAGGGAATGGGTGTCTCATCGAAGGGGGTGAAGGTGCGGCCTTCGTTGACGAGCTCATAGCCTTCGGGCGCGGCGTCCATGACATGCGGCACGATGTCGTCGCCCACCGGAATGGGCTGTGTCTTCGCTGTTTTCTGCGAAGCATTCTGCGGCACCGGCCGCTCCTCGATGCCCACCAGCGGTTTGCCCGTGACGCGGTCGAGGATGTACACGTATCCGGACTTGGGCGCATGCGACACGGCCTTGCGCATCTGGCCGTTGATGCTCACGTCGAACAGCACCACCGGATTTGAACCGCCGTAGTCCCAGATGTCGTGATGGGTGTGCTGGTAGTGCCAGCGGTATTTGCCGGTCTTGACGTCGAGCGCGACGACTGCAGAGGTGAACAGGTTGTCGCCTTCACGTACATGGCCATTGAGATCCGGCGCGGGGTTGGCGACGGGAAAATAGAGGAGGCCCAGCGCAGGATCCACCGCGGGCGTACTCCACACCGCACCACCGCCGTACTTCCACACATCGCTGTTCTTCGGCCAGGTCTCACTGCCAGGCTCGCCCGGTGCGGGCACGGTGTACCAGCGCCAGCGCTCCTGGCCCGTGCGCGCATCGAAGGCTTTGACGACGCCACGGATGCCCATGTCGCCGCCGCTGTGACCGATGATCACCATGCCGTCGTAGTAAAGCGGCGCCATCGTGATGGAATAACCGCCATCGGCGAGTGTCTGGCTCTGCGTGCGCCACAGCACCTTGCCGCTCTTCTGGTCCAGCGCCACCACCTGGTTGTCCAGCTGGCCGATGTAGATGCGGCCGTCGCCCATGGCCACGCCGCGCGCGGCCCAGCCGCAGCAGACCACGACTTTCTCGGGATCGAGGTTCGCCCGGTATTCCCACAGCACCTGGCCTGAGTCGACGCTGATGGCGAACACATCGTCCATGCCGGTGATGGCGTACAGCACACCGTCATAGGCCAGCAGCTGCGCCTGACCGGAAGTCTTGCGATCGAGGCCGGAACCGCGCAGCGACGCGCGCCACACGGCCTTGAGCTCCTTCACATTGTCGCGGTCCAGCTGCTGCAGCGGCGAATAGCGCTGGTTGTAGAGATTGCCGCCGTTGGTGAGCCAGTTGGCGGCCGGCGGCGCGACCAGTTGTGCCGCCGTGAATGCCGGCGCGGATGGAATGGCGGGTGCTTGCGCCGCCCGGGGCGCGCCAGGCAATCCGGCTACCACCAGCGCGGCCAGTGGCCCGCATTGCAGCAACTTAATCATCGCTTCCCCGGATCAGGCTTGTCGTGAGCGAAGTGTAGGCTATGGTGATAATCGCAAGAACAAAACCCGAGTACCTCCATGACACCCCGCATCCTTTTCCTTGCGTCGGCGGCCCTGCTGCTGGCGGCCTGTTCCGCGAAAACCGGGGACGGTCGTGCGGCCGGCCGGGACAAGCCCACGACCGAGGCCGGATACGTAGTGCTGAAATCCGAAAACGTGCCGCTGCAGATTGAGCTGCCCGGCCGCACGACGGCCTTCGAGACCTCCGAGGTGCGCCCGCAGGTGTCGGGGATCATCCAGCAGCGCGTATTTACCGAAGGCGTCGTGGTGAAGAAGGGCGCACTGCTCTACCAGATCGATCCGCGCCTGTACGAATCGGCGCTTCACCAGGCGCGCGCGGACCTGGCCAGTGCCGTGGCGAATGCCGAGGCCGCGAAGGTGCGGGCGGGACGCATCGCGGAGCTGGCGAAATCCGATGTGGTCAGCCGCCAGGATCTGCTGGACGCGCAGTCCGCCGCGGCGGCGTCACAGGCGGCAATGGAACGCGCGCGCGCCGGCGTCACGACGGCGCAGATCAACCTGCAGTTCACGCAGGTCAGCGCGCCGATCAGCGGGCGGATCGGACGCTCGATGGTGACCACCGGCGCGCTGGTTTCGGCTGGCCAGGCCACGCCGATGGCGACCATCCAGCGGCTGGATCCGATCTTCGTCGACATTCAGCAGTCCAGCAGCGCGCTGCTCGCCTTGCGCCGGCAGCTGGCGGGCGGCGATCTGGAGCGCGCCTCGACCGCGGTGTCACTGAAGCTGGAAGACGGCAGCCCCTATCCGCAACAGGGCGTGCTGCAGTTTGCGGAATCCGTGGTCGACCCGAGCACCGGCACGATCACGGTGCGTGCACGGTTCCCCAATCCCAATGGCTGGCTGTTGCCGGGGATGTATGTGCGCGCGGAGTTCTCGCCCGTGCAGGCACGCGCTGCGATCCTGGTGCCGCAGCAGGCGATCTCGCGCAATCCCAAGGGCGATGCCACGGCCATGGTGATCAACAAGGATTCGAAAGCCGAGCTGCGCACGCTGACCACCGAACGCACCGTCGGCGACCAGTGGCTGGTGTCACAGGGCCTGCAGACCGGTGACCGGCTGATCGTGGAGGGGCTGGGTCGCATCGAGGCCGGACAGACCGTGAAGCCCGTGCTGCTGGCGCTGAAGAAGGAATGATCTCGCGCATCTTCATCGATCGCCCGGTGCTGGCCTGGGTGATTTCGAGCATGATCATGCTCGCGGGAGTCGGCGGCATCGCGCTGCTGCCGGTGGAACAGTATCCGGACATCGCGCCGCCTTCCGTGAACATCCGCGCCTCGTACCCGGGCGCAGCGGCCGAGACGCTGGAATCCAGCGTCACGCAGGTGATCGAGCAGCAGCTCACCGGCATCGACGGGCAGATCTATTTCTCGTCCAACTCCAACTCATCGGGTGTCTCGCAGATCACCGTCACCTTCGACCGCAGCGTGAATGCCGACATCGCGCAGGTGCAGGTGCAGAACAAGGTACAACAAGCACTGCCGCGACTACCGCAGGCCGTGCAACAGCAAGGTCTTGTCGTCACGAAATCCAATGCGGATTTCCTGATGGTGGTCTCGATCTATGACGAGACCAACAAGGCCACCAGTGGCGACATCTCCGACTACGTGGCCTCGAACCTGCAGGATGCCATCGGTCGTCTGCCCGGCGTGGGCGACATGCAGGTGTTCGGCTCGCAGTACGCGATGCGCATCTGGCTCGATCCCTCGAAGCTTGCCAGCTACCAGTTGATGCCACGTGATGTGACCGCGGCGGTGCAGTCGCAGAATACGGTGGTTGCAGCGGGCCAGATCGGCGCGCTGCCATCGGCGGATACGCAGCGTTTGAGCGCCACGGTCACGGCGCGTTCACGGCTGACATCGGCAGATCAGTTCCGCCGCATCATCGTCAAGACGCAGTCCGATGGCTCGGTGGTGCGGTTGTCGGATGTCGCCCGCGTCGAACTCGGCAGCGAGAGCTACTCCAACATGGCGCGGCTGAACGGCCATCCGGCCACCGGCATGGCGGTGCAGCTTGCGCCGGGTTCAGATGCCCTGAAAACATCCGAGCTGGTGCGCGCGGAAGTGGCGCGGCAGTCGAAGTCCTTTCCACCCGGCTACCGCTACGTCTTTCCACAGGACAGCACCGCCTTCGTGAAGCTGTCGATCCGCGAAGTGCTGGTGACGCTGATCGAGGCCATCATCCTGGTGGTCATCGTGATGTTCCTGTTCCTGCAGTCGTGGCGGGCGACGCTGATTCCGACCATCGCCGTTCCTGTCGTGTTGCTCGGGACCTTCGGCGTGCTGTCCGTTGCGGGCTTCACCATCAACACGCTGACGCTGTTCGCGATGGTGCTGGCCATTGGCCTGCTGGTGGACGATGCCATCGTGGTGGTGGAAAACGTCGAGCGGCAGTTGCGTGACGATCCCACGCTCTCGCCACGTGAAGCCACCATCCGCTCCATGGGCGAGATCCAGACGGCGCTGATCGCCATTGCGCTGGTGCTGTCCGCGGTGTTCCTGCCGATGGCGTTCTTCGGCGGCTCGGTGGGCGAGATCTATCGCCAGTTCTCGATCACGATGGTGGCCGCGATGACGCTGTCGGTGGTGGTAGCCATCGTGCTGTCGCCCGCGCTGGCGGCGGTATTGCTGAAGCGTCCCGCAACTGCGGAAGAGATGCGCGGCAACCGCGTCACGCGCGCGTTGCACCGCGTGGGCGATCGCCTCTCCGGCGGCTTCGAGAACCTGTCCGACCGCTATCGCGACTTCGTTGCCTGGCTGTTGCGGCACTCTTTTGCCGTCATGCTGGCTTACGTGCTGCTCGGCGGCGCGCTCATCTTCCTGTTCCTGCGCCTGCCGACGAGCTTCCTGCCGGCGGAAGACCAGGGCCGCGCGCAGCTGCAGTACACACTGCCTTCCGGCGCCACCTTCCCGCGCACCATGGAAGCGGTACACACCATCGAACAGTATTTCCTGAAGAATGAGACGCGCGATGTGCCCATCGTGTTCATGATTCTTGGCCAGAACCAGGCCGGTGCAGGCCAGAACACCGGTCGCGGTTTCATCGCGCTGGCGCCCTGGGACCAGCGCGAAGGCAAGGGTCAGAGCGCGGCGGAGATCACCCAGCGGGCGACCAGCCGTCTCAGTGGTCTGCTGCGCGACGCGGAATTCTTCGCACTGAACCCGCCGCCGGTGCGTGGCCTCGGGCAATCCAGCGGCTTCACGATGGAACTGCTCAATACGGGCGGACTGTCGCGCGAAGCCTTTCGCGCTGCGCGTGACAAGCTGCTGGCTGCCGCGCGCGGCGATGCGCTATTGAACAACGTGCGCTCGAATGCGCTCGATGACACACCGACGCTGCACGTGGACATCGATCAGGAAAAGGTGGGCGCACTTGGCCTGGCACAGGGCGATGTGGACGCCACGCTCTCAGCCGCCTGGGGCGGCAACTACGTCAACGACTTCATCGATCGCGGCCGCGTGAAGCGCGTCTATATCCAGGGCGACGCGCCGTTCCGCAGTCGTCCTGAAGATCTCGGTGAATGGTATGTGCGCGCCGCCAATGGCCGCATGGCGCCGTTCTCTGCCTTCGCAACGCTGACGTGGGAACGGTCACCCACCACGCTGAGCCGTTACGATGGCTGGACCGCCTATGAAATCCAGGGCGCCGCCGCCGCGGGACGCAGCTCCGGCGATGCGATGGCGCGCATGGAGGAACTGGCCCGCGCCATCCCCGGCACGTCGGTGGAATGGAGCGGTCTGTCGTACCAGGAACGCCAGACCGGCACGCAGACCACGCTGCTCTATACGATCTCGCTGGCTGTGGTGTTCCTGTGTCTGGCGGGTCTGTACGAGAGCTGGTCGATTCCGGTTTCCGTGCTGATGGTGGTGCCGCTGGGTCTGCTCGGCGCGGTGCTGGCAGTGACGCTGCGCGGACTGACCAATGATGTCTATTTCCAGGTGGGCCTGCTGACCACCATGGGACTTGCGGCCAAGAACGCCATCCTCATCGTCGAGTTCGCGGAGCACGCGGAGAAGCAGGGGTTGGGCACAGTTCAAGCCGCCTTGCACGCAGCCCGGCTGCGTCTGCGGCCCATCGTGATGACCTCGCTGGCCTTCGTCTTCGGCGTGCTGCCGCTGGCGATCTCCACTGGTGCCGGTGCGCAGAGCCGGATCGCCATCGGCACGGCGGTGATCGGCGGCATGATCACCGGCACCGTGCTGGCCGTGCTCGCGGTGCCGACGTTCTTCGTGCTGATCCGAAAAGCTACTTCCAGCCGCCGTCGCGCTTCTCGATAGGCAGGATGCGGATGAATGCCTCCACGGCATGCAGCTTCCCGCCGTAGAACTTGAAGGCCTCGAAGGCCGTGAGCTGGTCGCCGCCTTCCTTCTGCACACCCCAGGCCAGGCGCAACCAGGCGATACCCAGACGCTCATCCACCGCGACCACGCGGTAGACCGGCGGGCCCAGGCGCTTGAAGATGGCCAGGGACTGGGTGGAGATGTTCTGGCAGCCCGGCGCGAACTTGCAGTCCGGCCCGGCCATGATCTGGCCGTTCTCGTAGCGGTAGGCATTGTTGGCAAAGGGCGCATTCACCGCGGCGAAGGTCTCGGCTCTGGTGAATCCTTCCGGATACTTCAGCGCGGCCTTCAGTACTTCATCCCGCGTGCCCAGCTCATCGGCGCGCGGCGCATAGTTCATCACTTCGCTCGCCGCCTTCAAGCCATCGATGTTGAAGATCAGGCCGTCGGTACGGCTGCGCGTGGGCACGAGCTCGATCTCGGTGAGCTTGTCGACCACCACCTTCAGGCGCACCACCAGCATGATGGGCGCACCGCTCTCTTCCACCATCACATGCGCGCCGACCACGCCCATGCGCTCGTCGATGAAATCCTGGCGATAGCCGCGCAGGGCGGTGACGGTGCTGACCAGGCCGACCTTCTCGAGCGGCTTTTCCACGGCGTCTTCGGTGACGCGCAGCGTGTCGGCCACCGGCAGTTGCTTGATGTCGTGTTTCACCAGGGCGTAGAGCACCTGGGTGACCTTGCTGCGCAGGCATTCGCGGTCGCAGGTGGCGGCGGTCTGGGCTGCAAAGGCCGGCCCGGTGGTGAACGCAAGGATGGCAAGGCTGAGCGAGTGGCGGAGATGCATTACGGTGGGTCCCTCCCATTTTTTGTGCGGTCGATCATACTGCCCCGATGCAATCGACGCCTCGCTGCATCGCGGCCCTCGACCAGGGCACTACCAGCACCCGCTGCATCCTCTTCAATCAGGCCGGCGAAGTGCATTCGCTGGCCCAGCACGAACACGCGCAGCACTATCCGCAGCCGGGCTGGGTGGAACACGACGCGGCGCAGATCTGGCGCAACACGCAGACCGTCATCAGCGAGTCGCTGTCGAAGGCCTCGCTCAGCGCGAAGGACCTCGCGGCCATCGGCATCACCAATCAGCGCGAGACCACCGTGCTGTGGAATCGCCGCACGGGTGAGCCGATCCACAACGCGCTGGTCTGGCAGGACACGCGCGTCGAATCACTGGTCACGGACTATGCCCGCGCTGGCGGGCCCGATCGATTCCGCGCGCTCACCGGCCTGCCGCTGGCGAGCTACTTCAGCGCACTGAAGATCCAGTGGCTGCTCGACCATGTGCCGGGCGCCCGTCTGGCCGCGGAGCGTGGCGAGCTGCTGTTCGGCACCATGGACTGCTGGGTGGTCTGGAACCTGACTGGCGGGGTATCCGGCGGCCTGCATTTGACCGACGTGACCAATGCCAGCCGCACGCAGCTCATGAGCCTTGCCACGCTGGACTGGGACGATTCCCTGCTCGCCGCCTTCCGCATCCCGCGATCGATATTGCCGCGTATTGTTTCATCCAGCGCACAGATTGGCGTGGTGAAGCTCGATTCGATCGCCGGAGTTCCAATCACCGGCATTCTCGGCGACCAGCAGGCGGCGCTGGTGGGCCAGACCTGTTTCGAAAAGGGCGAAGCGAAGAACACCTACGGCACCGGCTGCTTCCTGCTGATGAACACCGGCACGCAGATCGTCCCCTCGCGCGCGGGGCTGATCACGACCGTCGCCTACCGCTTCGGCAACGAACCTGCGAGCTATGCGCTGGAAGGGTCCATCGCCATCACCGGGGCGCTGGTGCAGTGGCTGCGCGACAGCCTGCAGATCATCGACTCCTCGGCGCAGATCGAAGCGCTGGCGCGCGAGGTGGAAGACAACGGGGGCGTCTATTTCGTGCCGGCGTTTTCCGGACTGTATGCGCCGCACTGGAATGCCGGTGCGCGCGGCGCGATGCTCGGGCTGACCCGCTACGCCACGCGTGCACATATCGCGCGGGCAGCGCTCGAGGCCACCGCCTTTCAGACACGCGAGGTGCTCGAGTCCATGCAGCTCGATGCCGGTGTCGCCTTTCCGGAACTGCGCGTCGATGGCGGCATGGTGCGCAATGAACTGCTGATGCAGTTCCAGGCCGACATGCTGGGTCGGCCGGTGGTGTGTCCCCGCGTGACGGAAACCACGGCGCTGGGCGCGGCCTATGCGGCGGGGCTCGCCGTCGGATTCTGGGGCAGTCGCGACGATCTCAAGCGGCACTGGACTGTGGATCGGCGTTGGACGCCCGCGATGGATGAGGGCGAGCGCAAGCGATTGTTTCGCAACTGGCAGCGGGCGGTGGGGCGGACGCTGGACTGGTTGGATAATTGACACGGACCGGCCTGGTTTCGCCCAGGTGATACCTCGGCCTCTCGGTTGCTCGGACGACCGAGACCCAAACGCGTTCACGGATGCCCCCTGTTCGTCGAAAAAGCCCCTTTCCCCTATAGTGGACGCGTATCCACTATCGTGGACAAGGGCGTTCTGGACGGCTCGATGCGGCCCGTATGGCCTTCAAGCCCGCGGTGCAAGAAAGCCCGGCAGCTTCGCGGCCTGCTTGATCCATTTCGCGAGCTGCGCTTCGTCCAGCGCGTCGTCTTCGTGGATATCGAGGTAGCGCGTGTTCTTCATCTTGCTCGGGCCGGGCGGCACCGGC
>JANPGU010000113.1:0-3847 GCA_031424095.1 Gammaproteobacteria bacterium | reverse complement strand
CCAGCAAGGCCGAGTGCGGCGCGCGCGATGCGCTGATCCTTCCACAGGCGGCCGTGTTGCGCATCGCTCACTGCGGCGTGCGCGATGATCAGCTGCGTTGGGGCAAAAGCGCTGGGATTCCCCGGGGCCACATCCGGACGCGCGCGGAAGTAGGTGACCTGAAAGCCCAGCGATTCGCCGTCGCCGGTACTCAGCCAGCCGGTGACGTACCACCATTCGGTGCGGAATTGCGGATGACTGCCGTGGTCGCGCGGAAACTGCAGCACGGTGTCCGGCAGCACGGGCGCATAGTCCACTGCGCCAAATGCGGTCACGGCGCAAAACAGGCTGGCCACCGCAGCGTATGTGCGTGACAAGGCGCTCACCAGTCCTCGCGCACGGCGCGCAGTGCCGTCGGGCCGAGCGCGCTGCGGGCACTGATGATGTTCGTCAGCGTGGCTGTTGCCAGCAGCGCGAGTCCGAACCCGGCGAGTTGCCAGCCGGGCACAGCAAGGTCGATGCTCCAGTTGAATGACTGCCGGTTCACCACATGCACCAGCACCAGGCTGATCGCGCCGCCGAGCAACAGCCCATACCCAGCGGCGAGCGTGCTGAGGCACAGGCCTTCAGCGGCCAGCATCGTCACGATCTGGCGGCGGAGCATGCCCAGGTGTCGCAGCATGCCGAATTCGCCGCGACGGGCGAGTGCGGTGGAGGCGCCGGCGCAGGCGATGCCGACCAGGCCGATCAGTACCGCGACGGCTTCCAGCGCATGGGTGACGGCAAAGGCGCGATCGAACACGCGCATCGAAAGCGTTCGCACCGCATCGCTGCTGCGGATTTCGAGGGAATCTCCATCGCTCAGGCTGCTGCGAATCTGCGCCATGACGGCGGCAATGTCAGCACGGGGCCGCAGCCAGATCGCAGCTTCGGTGACGGAGCGGTCGCCGGTGATCCGCAGGTAGTGACTGCGATCCATCACCACGCTGCCGCCCGGGCGACCATAGTCCCGGAACACGCCGGCCACCAGCAGCGGCACGTTGCGTCCTGCCAGCGGCAGTGTGATGCGTGAACCTGCGCGCATGTCGTAGATGTCCTGCATTGCCTCGGAAACCCACACGGGTTCGAGGCTGCCCGGCAATATGAGCGCAGCGCTTGTCAACGCGAGACTGTCCGGGCGGGTGGTCGGCACAAAGTCGCGCGCGATCAGGGTGGTCGCTGCCCGTTCATTCGCCAGCAGCAACGGCAGGCTGCGTCGGTATTCGACCCGATCGATATCGGGGATGCCGGCCAGCACATTCTGATACTCACTGCTGATGACGCGTGTGTCGCTGCCCTGCAGCGTGCGCAGCTGGATATCGGCAGGCAGGGTCTGCGTCAGCCAATGTTCGAAAGACTGCCGGAACGAAAACACCATGATGGACATGGCCACCATCAGCGAAAAGCTGACGATCACCGGCGCGAGACTCACCTGCAGCTGCGCCACGCTGCCGCGCACCTGCGCCAGACCGATGGCGAACTGCGGGCGACCGCCTGGCGGAAAATATCCGAGCAGCCAGCTTGTGCACATCGGTACCAGCAGCAGTCCGCCCGCCAGCAGCACGGCGATGGCTGCGTAACCGAACACCGGAATGCCGCGCACCGCCGGCAGCAGCGCCAGCACTGCTGCAATGGCGAGCAGGCACGGTCCCAGCAGTGAAGGCCGCAGAACAGCCAGCGCAAGTTCGGCGTCACCGGATTTCAGCCCGCGAGCTGGCGGGCGATCGGCAGCTTCCCTTGCCGGCAGCCATGCACCGATGCCGGCCACTGTCGTGCCCAGCACGAAGAAGGCTGCCAATGAGACCGGCTGCGGCGTGGGTGCTACCCCGGAGACGACCCACGCGATGCCGTAGCCCAGCCCGGTGCCGAGCACCGAGGCGACCGCACCCAGCACGATTCCCTCGGCCACCAGGGACATCCTGATTTCACTGCGCGTTGCGCCCAGTGCCCGCAGCAATGCCAGCGAAGTGCGTCGGCGCAGCACTGAGAATGTCTGCGTGGCGAGCAGCAACAGGGCACCGGTGAGCAGTGAAACCAGCGCCAGCAAGCTCAGATTGACGCGATAGGCGCGCGATATCGCTGCGGGCCGCTGTGCTTCGATCGCAGGCGAGGTTACCAGCACGCCCGCCGGCAGACTGCGCGTCAGGCGCGCGCGCAGGGCCGCCACGTCAGTGCCGGCAATCAGCTGCAGGTCGACGCGGTTGATACGCCCCAGCATGCCGAGCGTCCACTGCGCGGAGGCGATGTCCATGATCCCCAGTCGATCCGGATAACTCTCCGCAGGCAGTATGCCGCGCACCTCGAGCTCGCGCTGCGCGTTGCCGACATCGATCCGGAAAGTGTCACCACGCTTGACGCCCAGTGCCCGTGCCGCGGACTCACTGAGATGGATGCTGTTCGGATCGAACAGACCCACGAAATCACCCGCCAGGTGACTGGCCAGTGCCGGCTGCAATGACGCCGCGCGAAATGGATCCAGGCCCAGCACCTTGAGATTCTCGCGCCTGCCGGCAATGGCCACGTCCAGCTCCAGCACCGGGCTTGCGACACGCACGTCCTGGCGAGCCGCGAGTTCGGCGTAAAGCTGCTCGCTGAAGCCGCTGCGCTGACCTCTGACAATAAGATCCGCAGCGCCTGCCAGGCGCCGCGTGGCCAGCGAAAACTCATTCAGTGCGACGGCATTGATCATCTGCACGGCGGCGAACAGCGCCACCCCGGATGCCAGCGTCAGTAGCGTGACCAGCGTGCGCAGCGGTTGCATTCGCAGTTGCGCGAGCCCGAGCCCGAAGCAGGCAAGTGTCGCCTTGAGTGCAGGCCGGCTCAGGCTGGGGCCTGCACGAGACTGCGGCCATCGAGCACGTAAACACGATCGGCCGACTCGGCGACCGCCTGGGAATGCGTGATGAGAATGCCGGCGCCGCCGCCCGCGGCGATGCGTTCGCGCAGCAGCGCCAGCACCGTCGTCGCCGTGCGGGGGTCAAGGTTGCCGGTCGGTTCGTCGGCCAGCACCAGTCGTGGCCCGTGAACCAGTGCGCGCGCGATGGCGATGCGCTGCAGTTCGCCGCCGGAAAGGTCGCGCGGGTATTGATCACGCAGAGCGCCGATGCCCACCGCGTCCAGCAACTGCCGGGCCCGGTCGCGACGCTCGGTGGCGCCCACTGCAAGCAGCGCCAGCGGCAGTTCGACGTTCTGCGACACGGTGATGTAAGGCAGCACGTGGAAGGCCTGAAAGACGAACCCGATCTGCCGGCGGCGCAGCAGCGTAGCCGCGTCGTCGCTCAGCGCGCCGATATCCACGCCGTCCATTGCGATGCGACCGGCATCCGGACGGTCCAGTCCGGCCAGCAGGTTCAGCAGCGTCGATTTGCCCACGCCTGAATCACCCATGATCGCGATGTATTCGCCACTTTGCAGCTCGAGATTCACGCCATCGAGAATGGCCGGTCGATCGGCGCGGAAGCGTTTGACCAGCGCTTCGACTTGCAGCAGGGGAGCACTCATGGATCTCATTATGCGCGATGGACTCGGCGGCGGGTTTCGGCTTGCACAGCAACCGCACAACGGTGCGCCGGCGTCAACCCGCTATCCGCGGAACGGAATCGCGCTGGGTCAACGAGCATGGCTGCAATCGCTGCGCAACGCTTCCTCTCGCAGCAAGCGCAGATTCACGCTGGCTCGGCGCTATAGCGGGTCGAGCTGCCGCGCGCGCGCCGCCTGCGCGGCCGCGATTGCTGTGAACCCGTTGCTGTTGGGTCTGCCTGCCGAGAACTGATGCGGCGGGAAGGGCAGGGCTGCGTCGGCGATCTGCGGCAGAGGGATTTCATGCAGA
>JANPGU010000112.1:0-5424 GCA_031424095.1 Gammaproteobacteria bacterium | reverse complement strand
GGTGATGCACGTTGGTCGCGTCGTGCATCGTGTTGTAACTGTGTGGAGATAATCATGCGTAAATCATTTGAAGTGAGCGCCTCGACGCGCGACGATCAGGGCAAGGGTGCGAGCCGCCGCCTGCGTCGTACGGGCAAGGTGCCAGCCATCCTCTATGGTGGCAAAGGCGAACCCTCGAACATCACGCTGGACCAGCTCAAGCTGCTGAACGTGATCGGTGACGAGAAGTTCTATTCGACCGTCATCACGCTGAAGCTGGATGGTGCCGACCACCAGGCCATCGTGAAAGACGTGCAGCTGCACCCGGCCAAGAACCAGGTGCTGCATGTGGACCTGCAGCGCGTGCTGGCGGATCACCCGATTCGCCTGCATCTGCCGATCCACTTCCTGAACGAGACCACCTGCCCGGGCGTAAAGGTGCAGGGCGGCCTGGTTTCGCATCTGCGTACGGATGTGGAAATCTCCTGCCTGCCGAAGGATCTGCCGGAAGCGCTGGAAGTCGATATGGCGGCAATGAGCCTTGGCGACACCGTGTACCTGAAGGACATCAAGCTGCCTGCTGGCGTGACGATTCCGTCACTGACGCAGGGTCGTGATGTGCCGGTGGTGTCGATCCACGCGCCGCGTACGGAAGAGCCGGAAGCGGTGGTTGCCGATGCCGCAGTGGCTGCGGTGCCGACTGCGGGCGATGCGAAGAAGGCAGCGGCCGATGCGAAGGTCGGCGATGCCAAGCCCGACGCCAAGGCCGGCGGCAAGAAGTAAACCCTTCCGGGTCCCACTTCAGCGCTGCCCACGGACATGCCACCCCGGGAGATGCCTCAAGCTTCGCACGAAGGGCATCCCCCGGGATCAGGCCGACTCGCGATCAAACTCATCGTGGGTCTGGGCAATCCCGGGCGCGAATACGAGGCCACCCGGCACAATGCCGGGTTCTGGCTGGCCGAAGAACTGGCGCGGCGCCATGGCGGAAAATTCCGCCTGGAGCCGCGTTTTCGTGCCGAACTGGCGCGGGTGCAGATTGCGGGTCAGGAACGCTGGCTCGTCAAACCACAGGATTTCATGAACAACAGCGGCCAGGTGACGGCGGCTGTTGCTGCGTTTTACAAAGTGACCGCGGCGGAGATTCTGGTCGCGCACGATGAACTGGATCTGCCACCCGGAGCGCTGCGCCTGAAGTCAGGCGGCGGTGCGGGTGGACACAACGGCCTGAAGGATCTGATCGCCGTGCTCGGTGATGGATTCTGGCGGCTGCGCATCGGCATCGGGCATCCGGGCTCGCGCGAGCTGGTGACGCCTTATGTGCTCGGCCGGGCAAGCGTGGACGATGGCATTGCGCTGGATCTGGCAGTGCGGGCCGCTGCGGACAGCGTGCCGGAAATATTCGAACAGGGTGCCGAGCGTGTGATGCAGCAGATGCATACGCGGCAGCAATAAAACAAGGACTACGGTAATGGGTATCAAGTGCGGAATCGTCGGCTTGCCGAATGTGGGCAAGTCCACCCTGTTCAACGCGCTGACGCGCGCCCAGATCGCGGCGGAGAACTATCCGTTCTGCACCATCGATCCGAACGTGGGCGTGGTGGGTGTGCCCGATCCGCGGCTGGCGCAGCTGGCCGCGATCGTGAAGCCGGAGCGGATCCTGCCCGCCGCGGTGGAATTCGTGGACATCGCGGGCCTGGTCGCCGGCGCGTCGAAGGGCGAGGGGCTGGGCAACAAGTTCCTCGCGCACATCCGCGAGACCGACGCCATCGCGCACGTGGTGCGCTGTTTCGTGAACGACGACATCGTGCACGTGTCGGGCAAGGTGGATCCGATCTCGGATATCGATGTGATCGACACCGAGCTTGGGCTGGCTGATCTTGCGAGTGTTGAAAAAGCCGCTGACCGGGCTACCAAGCTTGCGAAGACCGGCGACAAGGAATCGCTGCGCACGCGCGATCTGCTGCAGCGGCTGCGCGAACATCTGAACCACGGTCAGCCGGCACGCGCGATGAAGCTGACGGCAGATGACCGCGTCGACCTGCGCGATCTGCACCTGCTGACGCTGAAGCCCATCATGTATGTGGCCAACGTCAACGAGACCGGCTTCAGCGGCAATCCGCAGCTGGATGCGGTGAAGGCGCGGGCTGCAAAAGAGGGCGCCGTGGTGGTCGCCGTCTGCGCGGCGATGGAAGCCGAGATCGCGCAGCTGGAAGACGACGAACGTGCAGAGTTTCTGAAGGATCTCGGCCTGGCCGAACCCGGCCTCGATCGCGTGATCCGCGGCGCGTATCAACTGCTGGGCCTGCAGACCTATTTCACGGCGGGCGTGAAGGAAGTGCGCGCTTGGACGGTGAAGGCCGGATCAACGGCACCACAGGCCGCGGGCGTGATCCATACCGATTTCGAGCATGGCTTCATCCGCGCCGAAGTGATCGGGTTCGCGGACTACCTGACCTGCAAGGGAGAGGCGGGGGCGAAGGAAGCCGGCAAGTTGCGACTGGAAGGGAAGGAGTACATCGTCCGCGAAGGCGATGTCATGCACTTCCGCTTCAACGTCTAGGCGCTGATCGACACCATGCGGCCAGCCTGAGGCATGGCGGCTTGGCGATGCGCGCCTTTGGCTTCGTAGGTTCGGGCCGAGCCAGTGTTGCCGTTAAGCATGTCGAGCATGCCGCTGAGGCGGTTCAGGCGCGCATTCACCAGCGCGCCATTGCGATCGTTCTGTTCACGGCAGGTCTGTGCCTGCTGCGAGACAGCGGCGTGCACGCCGGTCAGCGAAGCAGTCGGGTCACACCACCTGAGCAGGGTTGAGAGGCCCAGCTGGTCGGCGCTGTAGCCCAGCATCCGGCACAGGCTGCGACGCTCTTCGTCCAGCCGCGCCAGCGTATTGATCGAGTTCTGCCGCGCAGCAGCGGCCTGTTCCAGCGCTTCCACGTCATTGGCAACGAGCAGCTCGTGCTCGCGCTGCAGCTGCTGCGCCAGCACGGTGAGCAGGTTGGTTTCGTCGGAGAGCATGCGCGCCAGCTGTGCGCGACAGGCGTGCGGATCCATCGGCATTATTTCAGCGGATTCCGGTTGAGGGGATTGCCGCGCGCCAGATCGCTTTCCAGGTGCAGCATCCGGTCGGCCACGCGCTGCGCGTCGACCTTGTAGTCGCCGCGCTCGAGGCGCTGCCGGACGGCAGCCACGCGCTGTTCGTCGATGGCTGGCAGGGCATGCAGACTCTGTTCAATGGAGGCCAGGCCGCGTGCGGTGCCCGTGAGCTGCACATCGGAAGCCGCCTCCGAGCTGCTTTCCGGTGGGCTGGCAGCCTGATCCAGACGCTTGTGCACAGGGGCCCCCGAGGCTACGCGCACCGGCTTGGTCTCCATGCTGTTGATCTTGGTAGCCACCACGCTGTCTCCGGGTAGTCTCATTGCAGTTCCTTCACCTTGGGTAACGGCGGCCGGCCACGGTTCTTGAGGGGTATTTCAATATAGGTGGAGGGGCTGTGGAATATGTTGCACCGGTGCACATTTCTAAAGGCTCACGCGGACGCGATCACTGGACTCGGCCTGGCCTTCCACCACTTTCCGGGAAGACAGATTGAGCACGCGCACCCGGCCGGTGGCCGAGGCATCGGCCATGGCCTCGCCCTGGGCGCGCACTTCCAGGCCGCCGACGCTTGCGATCAGCGTGACGCGCTGGCCGCGCCTTACCAGAATGTCGGCGGCCAGCAGGTCCACAGTCAGGGCGGTGCCCGGGCCGGCCGGCATGCGCAGGTGACGGCCTTGCAGCTGGTCGGCCGAACGCAGGTA
Source organism: Gammaproteobacteria bacterium (assembly GCA_031424095.1). Lineage (GTDB taxonomy): Bacteria > Pseudomonadota > Gammaproteobacteria > Steroidobacterales > Steroidobacteraceae > ZC4RG30. The sequence goes on along the minus strand of JANPGU010000112.1, from coordinate 1,645 downwards.
GCCGGCGGCGATGCCCGGCACGCGACGGCTCTGTACTTCTATATCAGCAGGAACCAGAACGGCGTTACGCGCGGCGGCCTGGCGCAGCACCAGTACCTTCATCTCGGATTCCACGGCGACCGGCACGTACACCGTCCACGCGGGGCTGGTGCAGCGCACGCCCACGGTCATGTTCGCGGACACCTGCGCGCCTGCAGCGAGCAGACCCTGCAGCGGGCGCGTGCATTGCTGCAGGCGCAGGCGCGGGTCGAGCGCTGCGGCGGTGGCGTGAGTGACCACCTCGCTGCCGGTGGTGTGCAGGCGCTCGATGAGAAAGCCCTCGGCGGCACGGCGCAGGTCGTCTGGAGTCTGCAGGGTCTGGGCCTGCGCCACAGTGCTCACTGCAGCGAGAAGCGTCAGAAAGCAGGCGATGCGTTGCTGGATTCGATTCATGCAGTAATCAAAGCAAGCCGTATGCCACATCGAAGCAATTCAAGAATCGTGCGGCTGCGGCCGATAGAAGGTGCAGGCGGCAAAGCGGATTTACGGCGTGATATCGCCGTGCAGCGGCAAGAACCTGCCGTGCCGTTGTGACTTTCATCACGCACCGCTAACGCCGTGGGCGCCCCGCATGGGGTATCAGCCCTGATTTGGCCGTATGGCACGGCGGTTGCTCTGTATTACCCGCAAGACGGGTTTCTGACGGAGCAACAGTGGCTATCAATCTGGATTCGTACCTGGGAGTACACGCTTCGGCGCTCAAGTTGCGCGAGCAGCGCACCGAGCTGCTGGCGCGCAATCTCGCCAATGCGGACACGCCGGGCTTCAAGGCGCGCGATCTGGATTTCAGCGCCGCGCTGGCTGCGACAACCTCTGCGGCAGGCGCGTCGGGCGAGCTGCGGACTACACAGTCCCAGCACCTTGCCACTGTCGGCGCCGCGATCGCATCGCTTGAGCCTGGCAGCACCGAAGCCTTCCTGCGCTATCGCACGCCGCTGGCGCCATCGCTGGACGGCAACACGGTGGATGCACAGCTGGAACAGGCGGCCTTCGCCGACAACGCGGTGCGCTACCAGGCCACCTTGAGTTTTCTCTCCGGCAAATTCCGCTCGCTGATGACTGCCATTACCGGCCAGTGATCGGCGCAAGGAGCAATTGAATGTCATCGTTCAAGGTTTTCGATATCGCAGGGTCGGGCATGTCCGCCCAGTCGGTGCGGCTCAATACCGTGGCCAGCAACCTCGCCAACGCGGAAAGCGTCAGCGGGGAAGCAAAGACCGCCTACAAGGCAAGACACCCCGTGTTCGAAGCAGTCCGTGCGCAGACCGCCGCTGCATTGAAAGGCATCGAACCAGGCGCCGCCGTCCGGGTCAGCAGCATTACCGAAGACACGCGCGCTCCCGAGATGCGTTACCAGCCGGGCAATCCGCTGGCCAATGCCGAAGGCTATGTCTTCGCTCCGAACGTGAATGTGGTCGAGGAGATGGTCGACATGATCAGCGCCTCGCGGGCTTACCAGAACAATGTGGAGATCATGAATACATCCAAGGATCTGCTGCTCGCCACCCTGCGGCTGGGGCAGTAAGCCATGGCCATCAATCCACTTGCCGGCACATCCAGCGGCGCGATGGCTACGGTCGCCGAGAAGGACAAGCTCGGCCAGGCG
>JANPGU010000111.1:0-1845 GCA_031424095.1 Gammaproteobacteria bacterium | reverse complement strand
GAACAGCGGGCGGTAGTGGCCCGAACGGACCGGCGAGGTATCCAGCCAGGGCAGGAAGAACCAGCACAGGATCGCCGAGAACATCGCCAGCACGCCCATCAGCTTGGCCGGGATGAACAGGAAGTCGAAGGTGAAGGCGCGCAGGATCGCGTAGAACGGCCAGAAGTACCATTCGGGCACGATGTGCGCAGGGGTCGAGAGCGGGTTCGCTTCGATGTAGTTGTCCGGGTGCCCGAGGTAGTTGGGCAGGAAGAAGATCATCGCGGTGAACAGGATGAGGACCACGCCGAGGCCGAAGCCGTCCTTGGCGGTGTAGTAGGGGTGGAACGGCACGGTGTCCGATTCCTGCTTCACTTCCACGCCAGTCGGGTTTGACGAGCCGGGGATGTGCAGCGCCCAGATGTGCAGGATCACGACACCCGCGATCACGAAGGGCAGCAGGAAGTGCAGCGAGAAGAAGCGGTTCAGCGCGGCATTGTCAGGCGCGAAGCCACCGAGAATCCAATGCTGGATCGGCTCGCCGACCAGCGGGATCGCGCTGAACAGGCCGGTGATGACCTGCGCGCCCCAGAAGCTCATCTGGCCCCACGGCAGCACGTAGCCCATGAAGGCGGTGGCCATCATCAGCAGGAAGATCACCACGCCCAGCAGCCAGATCATCTCGCGCGGCGCCTTGTACGACGAGTAGAAGAACCCGCGGAAGATGTGCATGTAGATGACGATGAAGAAGAAGCTCGCCCCGTTGGCATGGGCGTAGCGCAGCATCCAGCCGTAGTTGACGTCGCGCATGATGTGCTCGACCGTCCCGAAGGCGACCAGGCCGTTCGCCGCGTAGTGCATCGCGAGCACCACGCCGGTGACGATCTGGACCATGAGGAAGAAGCCGGCGAGCACGCCGAAGTTCCACATGTAGTTGAGGTTGCGCGGCACCGGATAGCCGGCACCCACCGCGTTGTAGACGAGCCGCGGAACTGGCAGCTTCTCGTCAAGCCACTTGGTGAAGGCGGACTGCGGTTCGTATTGCTTGGCCCAGGCGAAACTCATGGCGTTCTCTCGGCTTGATCGGGGTGGAAGGTCAGTCGGTTGTAATTATGGCGTAGCTACGAAAGCTCAGCCGACACGGACGACCGTGTCGGACTTGAACGTGTAATCTGGCACGTGAGGTTCTTCGGCGCCGGGCCCTTACGGACGCGCGCTGCGGTGTCGTAGTGCGAACCGTGGCAGGGGCAGAAATAGCCGCCGAAATCGCCGCGGGTCTCGCCTTCGGCCGCGCCCAGCGGCACACAGCCGAGGTGGGTGCAGACGCCCATGGTGATGAGCATGTCCTCGTGACCGGCCTTGGTACGCTCGGCCAGGGTCTGCGGATCGCGGAGGGTGCTTACGTCGACCTTGTTGGCTTCCGCGATTTCCGCGGGTGTGAGGCGGCGCACGAACAGCGGCTGCTTGCGGAACACGGCCTTGATGGCCTGGCCTGCCGCGATCGCGCTCACGTCGACTTCGGTGGTGCTCTGCGCGAGCACGTCCTGCGAGGGCGACATCTGGCTGATCAGCGGAATCAACACCGAGGCTCCGCCGACGCCGGCCGTGCTCAGCGCGGCGATGTGAATCCAGTCGCGGCGGCGCACGCCATCTTCGGTGCTGAGGTCTGTTGTAGCGGCCGGTTCAGTAGCCATTTCGTCTTACCCTGCTCGTTTTGCCGCGCCGGAGATAGCCTGCGCGGCGTGTGTTCCAGTGGCGGGGCGCATGGCCACGGTCCGATCCGTCGATTGGTCCCCGCTCCGGGTCATTCCGCACCCTTCTGGCGCAGCTGATCCGAAACTCTGGGCGGCAATTATCGGCTATCCA
>JANPGU010000110.1:0-14750 GCA_031424095.1 Gammaproteobacteria bacterium | reverse complement strand
ACATGGTGTGGGCATCTGGGATGAGTGGGCCGATGAAAACGGCGATCTGGGCCCGGTATACGGCCGGCAGTGGCGGGCCTGGGGGGCGGCCGACGGCCGCAGGATCGACCAGCTGGCGCAGGTTGTCGAAACACTGCAGCGCAACCCGGATTCGCGACGCATGCTGGTCAGCGCCTGGAACGTGGGTGAGCTTGACGACATGAAGCTGCTGCCATGCCATGCGCTGTTCCAGTTCTTTGTCGCCGGCGGCAGGCTTTCCTGCCAGCTTTACCAGCGCAGCGCCGACGTATTCCTCGGCGTGCCGTTCAACATCGCTTCCTACGCGCTGCTGACCCATCTGATCGCGCAGCAATGCGACCTCGCCGTGGGCGATTTCGTCTGGACAGGCGGCGACTGCCACCTGTACATGAACCATCTTGAGCAGGCCGACCTGCAACTCTCGCGTGTGCCGCTGCCGGCGCCACGTCTGCAGTTGCGGCGCCGGCCTGCGAGCCTGTTCGAGTACCAAGCAGAGGATATAGAGTTCGTGAATTACCAGCATCATGCGCCCATCAAAGCGCCCGTGGCAGTCTGATCATGGCTAAAGCAAAGAAGAAGGCGGCTCATCCGCTGAACAAATGGATCGTCGTGCGACGCTCGAAGGTTCATGGCAACGGCTGTTTCGCGCGCCGGTTCATTCCCAAGGGCACGCGTGTCATGGAATACCTGGGCGAGCGCATCTCGCACAAGGAAGCCGACAAGCGCTATGAAGGCGCGGACGTGAATGACAACCACACCTTCCTGTTCATCGCCGACCGCAAGACGGTCATCGATGCGACGAAGGGCGGCAATGAGTCGCGCTGGGTCAATCACCACTGCGATGGCAACTGCGAATCCGAGACCGAAAAGGGTCGCGTGTTCGTGGATGCGATCAAGGATATCCAGAAGGGCGAGGAACTGGGCTACGACTACCAGATCGGCCGCGACAAAAATGATCCGCCGAATGTCGACGAGATCTATGCCTGTCGCTGTGGATCGCCCAAGTGCCGCGGCACGATGCTGTGGCCGGCAAAGCGGCCCAAGCTGTCCAAGCGCAAGAGGGTTGCCAGGCGCACGACGGCGGCCAAGGGCAAGAAATCCAAAGGCAAGAAGTCAGTTGCCAGGGGCAAGCGCGCGACAGTCAGTGCTGCGGCCAAGCCCGGCAAGGCCAAGCGCAGCGCATGAGGCTTTCCGCCGTTGTTGCCGTGTCCGACAACAACGTGATCGGACGGGACAATGCGTTGCCCTGGCATCAGCCGGCGGATCTGGCCTATTTCAAGCGCGTCACCATGGGCAAGCCGATCCTGATGGGTCGGCGTACCTACGAGTCCATCGGCCGCCCCTTGCCGGGCCGGCGCAACATCGTGCTCAGCCGTGCGGGCTTCAGCGCGCCAGGAGTGGACTGCGTCGCTACGCTCGCCGAGGCCTGCGCGCTGGTGGCTGCGGAACCGGAGCTGATGGTGATTGGTGGCGCGATGATCTTCGCACTTACCATGCCGCAGATGGACCATGTCCATCTCACGCGTGTGCACTGCTCGCTTGAAGGTGATGTGTTCCTGCCGCCACTGGCGCCGCAGGACTGGCGCGAGGTGTCGCGCCAGGAGCATGTCGCTGACGCGCGCAATGCCTATGCGATGAGCTTCATCGAGCTGGAGCGGGTAAGGGCGTAAGCCGTGCAGCGATCAGTTGATCAGCGAGGCTGCACGGGGCGTCCGTATCGGTTGCGGTCAGCTCTTCGAGGATCTGCTGCTGGATGCGGCCGCGCACCAGCGCCTGCGCATACGGGATGTCGTCGCGGAACATCACCATCGAGTAACGCGGCACGAAACGGTTCGGTTGCGCGCATTCGAGCTGCAGTGCCAGCTGTTTCTGCCGCTGGAACTGCGGATCGCGCACGGCGTCACGCATTTCGCCGTAGTTCTCCAGCGCCATCTGCGCAATTGCCAGGCAATCGTCGCGGCGTGACTGCGCGAAGCGGCTGAAGGCCTGGTCAGCTTCCGCCGCCAGCAGTTCATCGAGGATGCGGCAGTCCTCGAACGCACAGTTCATGCCCTGGCCATGGAAGGGGACGATGGCATGCGCAGCATCGCCGATCAGCAGCAGGCGTTCGGCGTCGTTCCACTCAGGGCAGTAGATGGTGCCGAGCATGCCCTGCGGATGCGCGGCGAACTGCTCGGCAAGGTCCGGTATCAGCGGCATCACATCGGGGAAGTTGCTGCTGAAGAAGCGCAGCACATCGTCGCGGCTGACCAGGGTATCGAAGCCGGGCTGCTGGCGGACCGTGTCAGCGCTGCGTGCCAGGAACAGCGTGGCGGTGAAAGTATGGTCTGCATTCGGGAGGGCAATCAGCATGTGCCCCCCGCGCGGCCAGATATGCAGCGCATCCATGGCCAGTTGCGGCGCGCCTTCGCGGTCCGGGATGCTGAGTTCCTTGTAATCGTGGGGCAGCCGCGCCTCGGTTACTGTGAAGCCACGCCAGGCTGCCAGTGCATGGCGCAGCGCAGAGCCGGCGCCGTCTGCGCCGATGACGCGGTCGGCCTGCAGTTCGTATTCGCGGCCACTGGCAAGGTCGCGCAATTGCAGCTGACCGTTGCCGCGGTAGTCCAGGCACTGCTGCTGGAAATGCAAACGCAGGTTGGGCAGGGTGGTGGCTGCCTCGGTCAGCAGCCTGGTCAGCGCAGCGCGCGACACGGACCAGATCACTTCATGCGGGCGTTGCCCATAGGCGTTGAACAAATCGGCTTTGCCAGTCTCGTGCAGCATGCGTCCGCGCATCGTGACCAGCAACGGCGCGAGGCTGTGCATCACGCCAGCGGCCGCAAGGGCGCGAATGCCGCGCGCGGCGAGCGCCAGGTTGATGGAGCGCCCGGCCTCGGGCGGCGCGTGGCGCGGGTCGGGCCGGCGTTCGTAGATTTCGACCGGCACGCCGCGCCGGGCCAGCAGGATACCCAGCAGACAGCCGGCCGGGCCGGCCCCGATGATGGTGATCATGCATGCCGCCGCAATGCGGCCTCGAGCACATCGCTGAAATCGGCCAGATCTTCAAATCGGTTGTAGAGGGGTGCTGGAGCGATCCGCAGGATGTCCGGCTCGCGCCAGTCGGCCACCACGCCGCTGGCGCCGAGATCCTCGAACACGCAGCGGCCCGCAGTACGACCGGCACGCAGGCGCAGCGAGAGCTGGCAGCCGCGGCGCGCTGGATCGCGCGGAGTGATGCATTGCAGATGCGCGGCGAAGCGTGTGTCGATCTGCTGCAGCAGCAGGTCCGTCATCTGCAGTGACTTCGTGCGCAATGCCGGTAGCCCGGCTGCTGCAAACAGTTGCAGCGAAGCGAGCAGTGGTGCTGCCGCAAGGATCGGTGGATTGCTGACCTGCCAGGCCGCAGCTCCGGGCTCGGGCACGAAGCCCGGTTCCATGCGGAAGCGCGAGGCGGCTTCGTGGCCCCACCAGCCTGCAAGGCCAGGCAGTGCTGCGCGGTCATGGCGCTGATGCACGAAAGCGCCGCCGATTGCTCCTGGTCCACCGTTGAGATACTTGTAGCCGCACCACACAGCGAAGTCCGCGCCGTCGGCATGCAGTTGCAGCGGCAGATTGCCGATGGCATGGGCCAGATCAAAGCCGCACACGGCCCCCGCCGCATGCGCAGCCTGCGCGATGCGCGCCAGATCGAATGCCTGGCCGCTGCGATACTGCACGCCTGGCCACAGCACCAGCGCGACTTCGTCGCCACGTGCCACCAGCAGTTGCTCCAGTGCGGACTCCTCGACCAGTTCGCTGGCCGATGTGGGCGCAATTTCGATCAGGGCGTCCGCACCGATGCCATGCCAGTCCATCTGACTTATCACCGCATGGCGGTCGGAAGAAAACGCGCCCTGTTCGATCACGATGCAGCGGCGCCTGCCGTTGGGCCGATAGAAGCTGGCCATCAGCAGATGCAGGTTCACGGTCAGTGAGTTCATCGCCACCACCTCGCTGCAGTTGGCACCTGTCAGCTGCGCAAGCCCCGGGCGCAGCAGATCGGCGTAGTCGATCCAGGCGCGGCGCGAGACATGATGGCCGAGAACGGCAAGCCGTCCCCAGTCATCCAGTTCTTCATTCAGGCGCGCGCGCGCGGCAAGTGGCGCCAGACCGAGTGAATGGCCGCACAGATAGATGGACGGCCGACCATCGACATGCGGGGGCAGCGCAAACTGGTCGCGACAAGCGCGCAGCGGATCACTGGCATCCAGCGCCCGGGCGCGGTGGTGCAGGTCCATATTGCTCATGCGTGCATCCTGGGCAGGTGCAGCGGACGACTGGGCACCGCGTCGCCACTGAAAGCAGGAATCTGCAGTTGCAGGGCGCAGGTGCCGTCGGCCAGATGCCGTGGGAACCTGGCGAGTTCGGTGATGGTGCAGTGGCCGCGCCGCGCATCAGCAAGGTTCGTGCTGCGTTCCGGCAGCCCAAAGAAGATGCGATGCGCAGTGAGCAGGCCGTCATCCTCGAGCCGGTCCACTGAAGGCAGATCGGTCACCAGGTGTTCGATGCCACGCGCCACCAGTTCCAGCATCAGCTGTTGCGACAGATAGGGGGGTGCCTGGTCGCTCCAGACGGTGCCGGTGCGCAGCAGCAGGGCCTGTGGACCGACGGCGCCGGCGCGCGACCAGGCGCCGAGCAGGGCGCTGCGCGTGATGAGGCGGTCGCCGGGATGGGGACCTGGCAGAGAGTCTTCAGAAGTGGCTGCACTGTCTTCCGGCAGCACGGTCAGCAGCACGGCATGCATCGGCCCGGCCGGAACAATTTCTTGCAGCGGGCGCTGCTGCAAGGTCAGGTGGCTGGCGCTCTCGGTGTGCGTGCCATTGCAATGCGGGATCAGCGCAATGCGCTGGCAGTTGCAGCTGGCGCCGCGCGCAACACTGCCTTCGAAATTGCCGCTGCGATACGGCGTGCTCGACGCAGCAGGAGCACCGAAATGCTGCGGCTGCGGCGCATCGAAGTCCAGCGGCAGCGCGAGCGAGGTCGCGGCGTTGAAGTCCACCTCGAGTTCCAGCGCGCTGCCCGGCAGGAACTTCACTTCAGTCTTTCCGGACAGCGGGCACGGGCGCGACCTGTCCGCACTGGCGGCAGGTGCGATGTGCCAGGCTGTCGTAGTAACGCTGGAACACGGCCGGAAACTGGTTCTCGATGCTGCTCAGTTCGAAGAACTCTTCATAGAGCTTGTGATTGCACTGCGCGCAGTACCACTGCAGGCCGTCTTTCTCGCCGGCCCTCCGGCGACGCTCGATCACCAGGCCCACGGTGTCGGGGAGCCGTTGCGGCGAATGCGGCAGGTTGGACGGCAGCAGGAAGAGCTGTCCCTGGCGGATCGGGACATCGACCACGCGGCCGGCCTGCACCGTCTTCAGGGTCATGTCGCCCTCGACCTGATAGAAGAACTCTTCGCCGGGATCGACGTGGAAATCGCTGCGCGCATTCGGGCCGCCCACTACCATGATGATGAAGTCGCCAACTGGATACAGCAGCTTGTTGCCGACCGGTGGTTTCAGCAGGTGCCGGTGTGATTCGATCCACTCTTTGAAGTCAAATGGCTGGAGCATGGGGCTCGCTTTGCGTCATGCTGTGATTTTCCGGGAAGCACATTGTAGAGTGAAGCCCATGCATCGCAATCGCGTATCAGGAAGCTGGCTGCTCTGCGGCGCATTGCTGCTGTCAGGCTGCGCCACGGTCAAATCACACTGGCCGTTCGACAGGTCGGCGCCGGTGGCGCCACTGCCGGTCAGTGAGCTGGAACTGAAGCTGCCCGCCGCTGGCTCTTCTCCCGTGGTGCTGCAGTTCTGGGAGCGCAATACGCTGGTCATCGACCTTGCGGGCGTGTCGAGCATCGGGCAGGTGACACTGGTGCGGCGTGCCGGCAATGCCTGGCCGACGCGCCTGGCGGTTCGCATGGCGCCGCAGCGATTCGCAGTGCTCGAGGTGAAGGGCGCGCAGCGGGTAGTGCTGCCGGTCGCCACCGCGGCATCCACCGCAGTGACGGCCGTGTTGCCGCCGGGCATCGTCGACGCAGCCACTGCTGCGCTGGTGATCAGCTGGGGCGCGAAGGGCGCGTTCTAGGATCCGGGTCCAGCGCTGGCGGCCCCGCTCAGCGCCAGCTCCACTGCAGGCCGACGGTTGCCGTGCGATCCGTGCCGGTCTCGAAAAAGCGGCTGTTGCCTTCATTGACGATCACCGAACCCACGTAGGTCTTGTCGAGAAGGTTCTCGATGCGCACGAATCCGCGCAGGGAGCTGTCGGCCAGCGCCCAGTTGCGACCCACTTCTGCGTTCCACACGCCGTAGCCCGGTGCCCGGTCAGAGCGCGGACCCGTGTCGCTGACCAGCAGGTTGCTGCTGCCGGTCACGTCGATGGCGGCGCTCCACGTGCCGGGCGTCCATTGCAGGCGCAGTTGACCCTGATGAGTCGCAACGCCGGGAATGCGGGCGCCGGGAGGAATGGTGATGGCGACCGTGCACGGGGTGCCAGGGCACACCTGATAACTGCGTGTGAATGTTGCGTCGAGATAGGTGTAGGCCGCCTGCAACTGCCAGTCGCTGGCGATGGGCAGCACCAGACCCGCTTCGGCGCCCTGGCGTCGCGATTTGTCGCTGTTGCGGAACGAGCTGCGGCCACCGGAATTGCGCGCCACGACCAGATCGTTGTCGCTGTTGGCGCGGAATATGGCGACGTCGAACTGGGCGCCGCCGGCAGGGCGCCACTTCGCGCCGAGTTCGAAGTTTTGGCTGAGCGTGGGCAGCAGGTTGAAGGCGAGGCCGGGCTGGTTGTCGGCGCGGTAGCTCAGTTCGTTGAAAGTGGGTGTTTCGAAGCCGTCGCCCACCGAGGCGTACAGACGCAGCGATGCCAGCGGATGGAACATCAGGCCGCCCACGACCGTGGTATCGCCATAGCGCTTGTGGCCGCTGTCGTCGCGATTGGTGCCGACGATGTAGCGATCCGTGGAGTTGAAATTCACCTCGCTGTGCCGGATGCCGGCCAGCAGGGACCAGCGATCCGCAAACTGCCATGAGGCCTGCGCGAATTCATCGAAATTCTCGATGCGGTTGGTTTCATCACGTCGCAGCGTGCCGCGCACACCCAGCGTCGCGCCCACGAAATTGGTGTATCCCTGGCGCAGCTGCTGCTGCATGTCGTAGTTGCCGCCGAGGGTGAATTCGAGCGGTCGGCTGGCAAGTTCGCCTTCCCACGACCAGCGCAGATCGGCGCCACGGTAATTGCTGTCCAGATCCACCACGCCACCTGAATGCAGCGGATTGGCCTGCGTGGCAGCTGGAATGGCAAGGTACTGCACCACCTGGCGATTGCCTGCATACGCCATGGCATGCAGCGTGTTGCTCGAACCGAATTGCTGTTCGAACACCAGACCGCCCTGGAACTGCTCGACCGACTTGCGCGTATTGAACTGGGCGGCCACGCTGGTCGTGGTCTCCGGGTCCAGCCGCCAGTCAGCGGGTGTAACGCCCAGCGTGTCCTGCGCTTCGGGAATATCCACATAGTTCACCACCAGCGTCAGCTGGCGCTCGCTGCCGATGTCGAAGCCGATGCGGGCGTTGGCGGAGTCGCGGCGGGCCGCAGAGTGGTCGCGGTTGCCATCGGTCTGGAAGCGCGACACGGCGATGTTGTAGTCGGCCAGGCCCGCTTCGCCCAATGCCTGCGCGCCAAGGCTGCGTGCATCGTGACTGCCGAAGGTGGCGCGCAGGCGGGCCGATGTGTCCTGCGTGCCAGGACGACTCCACAGCTGCACCACGCCACCCGATGAATTGCCGTACAGCGACGAAAAGGGCCCGCGCATGATCTGGATCCGGTCCGCGCCCAGCAGGTTGAAATGCGACAGCTGGCCCTGGCCATCCGGCATCGAGGCGGGAATGCCATCGGCATACAGGCGCAAGCCGCGCACACCGAAGGTGGCGCGCGCACCGAAGCCGCGAATCGACAACTGTGTGTCCTGTGCGTAGTTCTGACGATCGAGCGCCGTTACCCCGGGGATGCCGCTGAGCACTTCCGTGACATTGGTCTGGGCGCGGTTGTTGTCCGGATCCATCTGCACGGTGGTGATGGAGGCGGGCACGTCCAGGTCGGCTACGCTGCGCAGGCGGGTGGCACTGACCACCACGGTCTCAAGCTGATCCACGCCGGCATCCGGTTCAGCGGCGATGGCGGAAGTGGCGAACAGGAGAGTTGCTGCTGAAACCGAAACAATTGAACGTGCCATGTCGAAGTAGCGCCCCGATGCGTTGGATTGTGAAGATTGGATTGTAGTTGGCCGCCGTGGTTCCCGCGGCAGTCTGGTCTCAGCCGCCGCTGGGCTTCGCCGGGGCGATGCTACCCACACCGTGGATTGCGGATTCGACTTTCTGCGGATTGCCGGTATAGGTGATGGATCCCACGCCGTTCACGGTGGCCTGCAATGAGCCGGTGACATCGGCCGTCAGGCTGCCGGCACCATTGACGACAATCGAGGCATCGACGGCCACCAGATGCGTCAGGTCCATGTTGCCGGCGCCATTGATCCGGGCGTTCAGGGCCGCGGTCTGGCCCGCTGCCGTCAGGTTGCCCGCGCCCTGCAGCGCCAGCGCCAATGCCGTCCCCTGCACGCCGGTGATGGTGACATTGCCGGCGCCATTGACGGCCAGCGCATTGAGCTGCGGTGTGGTGATGTGCACGTTGAGCTTGCCGGTGTCGCCGAACCAGCGCCAGCCGGGCTTGCTGTCGATGATGAGCACGCCGTTCTGCACCTGCGTGTTGATGCCCTGGAGTGTTTCCCTGCCGGCCGTCAGCGCCACCGATGTGGCCGGCCCGATCTCGACACTGACGTCGGCTGCGCCGCGCAGATCGATGGAATGGAAGGCATCGACACCGCGCAGTTCGGTGACGCTCGCGCCGCCGCTTGCGCCACTGCATGCAGCAAGTGCTGCCAGCGCAGCCAGCAGCGCCATGCGCGTGAGGTCTTCAGGCCAGCGTGTGATAGACGTTTTGCACATCATCGTCCTGCTCCAGTTTGTCCAGCAGAGTCATGACTTCAGTGGCCTGGTCTTCGGGCAACGTGGTGGGCGCGTTGCACAGGTATTCGTGTTCGGCCGAGATGGGCACGATACCGCGCTCGTCCAGCGCCTTCTGCAGCTGGCCGAAATTCTCGAAGGCGCAGCGCACCAGGATCTGCGGCTCGCCCTTGTCACTGGCGCCTTCACCCATTTCGTCGAGGCCGTGGTCCATCAGGTACAGCTCCAGGTCATCCTGGTTGATGCCTGCAGGAGAGAGGCGAAATACGCCCAGCTTGCGGAACATGAAACTCACGCTGCCGCTGCTGGCAAGGTTGCCTTCATACTTGGTGAGAATGCTGCGAACGTTCGCAACGGTGCGTGTCGGGTTGTCGGTGGCGGTCTCGACCAGCAATGCCACGCCATGCGGCGCATAGCCCTCATAGATGGTTTCGACGTAATTGGTGGCGTCGCGGCCGGTAGCCCGCTTGATGGCCCCATCGACCTTGTCCTTGGGCATGTTCACCGCACGCGCGTTCTGGATGACGCGCCGCAGCGATGGATTGCTGGCCGGGTCCGGACCGCCCGATTTCACTGCGATCGTTATTTCCTTGCCGATCTTGGCGAACTGTTTCGCCATGCGATTCCAGCGTGCAAACATCGTGTGTTTGCGTACTTCGAACATGCGTCCCATGAACCTGAATCCTGTCTGTGGATGCCGCGATGATAAGTGAAAAGCTGCCGCCGGCATGGTTTGCCTGCGGCATGCATTCCGGGCCGCGATTTTGCCGGATAACTGGCATCGGTGGGGGCTTTGCTACATGATTGCCGCCCCGTCCGCCAGGGCGGGTCACGCCCAATCACGAAGAAGGATTACCCATGCCTCTGAGCGATATTGAGATAGCACGCCTTGCCAAGATGCAGCCGATCGAAACGGTCGCTGCCAAGATCGGCATCAACCGCGACCAGCTGCTGCAGTACGGGCCCTACAAGGCCAAGCTCTCGCTCGAGGCGGTTCGCGACATCTCGACTCGCAAGCCCGGCAAGCTCATCCTCGTCACGGCCATCAACCCGACGCCAGCCGGCGAGGGCAAGACCACGACCACCGTGGGTCTGGGCGACGGCTTGAATGCCATCGGCAAGAAGACGGTCATCTGCCTGCGTGAACCGTCGCTCGGTCCCTGCTTCGGCGTGAAGGGTGGCGCCGCCGGTGGTGGCTACGCGCAGATCGTGCCGATGGAAGACATCAATCTGCATTTCACCGGTGACTTCCACGCCATTGCCGCAGCGAACAACCTGCTGGCTGCGCTGGTCGACAACCATATCTACTGGGGCAACGAACTGGGCATCGACGTGCGTCGCGTGACCTGGAAGCGCGTGCTCGACATGAACGATCGCGCGCTGCGCCAGATCACGAACTCGCTGGGCGGCCCGGGCAACGGCTATCCCCGCGAAGACGGTTTCGACATCGTCGTTGCTTCTGAAGTCATGGCGATCTTCTGTCTCGCCACCAGTCTCGAAGACCTGACGCGGCGCCTCGGCAACATCATCGTTGCGCGTACCCGCGACAAGAAGCCGATTCTGGCCAAGCAGCTCAGCGCCGATGGCGCCATGGCCGTGCTGCTGCGCGATGCGCTGTCGCCGAACCTGGTGCAGACACTGGAAGGCAATCCGGCCTTCGTGCACGGCGGTCCGTTCGCCAACATCGCGCACGGCTGCAACTCGGTCATGGCTACCCAGACCGGTCTGCGCCTCGGCGAATACGTCGTGACTGAAGCCGGTTTCGGCGCTGATCTCGGCGCCGAGAAGTTCTTCGACATCAAGTGCCGCAAGGCGGGCCTCAAGCCGGATGCAGCAGTCATCGTCGCCACCGTGCGCGCACTGAAGATGCACGGCGGCGTGGCGAAGGACCAGTTGGGCAAGGAAGACCTGGTCGCGCTGAAGAAAGGCTTCGCGAACCTCGAGCGTCATCTGGAGAACGTGGCCAAGTTTGGCGTGCCGGCCGTGGTCGCGATCAACAAGTTCAGTGCCGACACCGACGCCGAGCACAACCTGATCAAGGAACTTTGCGCTGGCGTGGGCTCGAAGGCCATCCTCTGCTCGCACTGGGCCGATGGCAGCAAGGGCACCATCGAGCTGGCGCACGAGATCGTCAAGATCGCAGAGAGTGGCAAGTCCACCTTCAAGCCGCTGTACGCCGATGATCTGCCGCTGGTGGAGAAAGTGCGTTCGATCGCGCAGAACATCTATCGCGCCAGCGACATCAGCATGGACCAGAAGGTCAAGGATCTCTTCAAGGAGTTCCAGGATGCGGGCTTCGGGCACTATCCGGTCTGCATCGCGAAGACGCAGTACAGCTTCTCCACCGATCCGAATGCCAAGGGCGCACCCACCGGCCATGTGCTGAATGTGCGCGACCTGCGCCTGTCGGCAGGTGCGGAGTTCATCGTCGCGATCTGCGGCGAAGTGATGACCATGCCTGGCCTGCCGAAGGTGCCGTCGGCCAACTCGATCCGGCTCAACGAGCTGGGTCAGGTCGAAGGTCTGTTCTAGCCGGGCGTCGCCCATCGGGTAGAACCATCAGGGCCCCGTCGGGGCCCTGATGCTTTACGCAGTTCATCACGCAGTTTGTCGGCGCGCAGCGATGAATCGATCGATTGCCAGCGGACCTCCGCCCCAGGTAACCAGGGCCAGCGCCATTGCCGCCCAGGGCAGGTGGAAGTTGGCCCAGCCGTCCGGAATGGTGAGCTGGATGATGGCGGTCATGCCCAGCAGTCCCAGTGCCGCATAGCGTGTTCCCAGGCCCAGCACCAGCAACACCGGCAGGGTGATTTCGCAGAGGCCCGATAGCCACGCCATCGCCACAGGCAGCGGATAGGGCACGAGTTGGCCAAACAGATGCAGCCGGAATTCCTCGCGGAACAGGTAAGCGGTGCTGTCGGAAAGCCTGCCGAAGCTTTCCCACTTTGTCAGGCCGGAGCGGAAGAAGGGCACCGCGAGTGCGATGCGCAGTCCGACCTGTGCAATCGGAGCCAGGCGCTCCCATCGGCTGTGTTGCAGGTGTGCCGTGTTCACGCCGTGATGATCTCCAGAAGGGCGCCGCATTCGATCAGGGCGCCGAGTTGAGTGCCGATGTCGAGCTGTGGTGATACGGCGAATCCGGCCGCTGCCGCGTCCGCGATGGTTTGCCGCTGCAGCAATGCGGCCGTGAAGGCAGCGGCACCGTCCAGCAGCTGCTGCAGGTGGATGCTGGCTTCCGGACGGGTGATCAGCACGCACTCGGCTCGCCACTGGACGGACGCAAGATCTGGCGTGGCGTACTGGTGCGCCTGCCAGATGCTGCCAACGGGCCACGCAGACTGGATCAATCGCGTGGCCGGATGAAGCCGCACTCGCGCCTCCGCCAGGTCTTCTGCGCGAATGCCGGACAGGGCCTCCATCTGCAGCGCGGCAGCATCCTGTGCGGCCCAGCTCCCGCTCCATGCAGCCTCCATGCGGGCGACATCGGCAAGGTAGGGCAGTTGCTGCGCGGGTGGGAAGGTCGCAACGAATTCGGGCAGGCCCTCGCCGTACTCATGCAGCATCTCGCTGCCGGGCTTGTGTTCCTGCACATAGGCACGTGCCATGGCACGAAAGAAATCCTCACCCACCAGCGCCCGGACAATCGGAAAGCGTTCGGCCAGTGCCTCCACCAGGCTGACATGTACATTGTTGCGGTAAACCGCGAAGCGGTCGTCGATCGACGATCCCGTCCGCGCGCACAGGCTCATCGGCAATGCCGCGTTCGGGTCGCACAACGCCTGGGCGAAGGCATGGAACTCAACCGGCAGCATGCCGCTTTCCATGCATGGCGTGCAGCTGCTGTCGTGCCCGCTGCATCTCGGCAACCAGTATCGCCCAGTCGGGAAGCTGGCTGTCCCACTCGATCAGTGTTGGCAGTGGCCCGGTGAGTGCAAGCGCCTCGCGGTAGAGATCCCAGGTAGGTGGCTGGACGGGTCCATCATGAGAGTCGATCAACAGCGCCATTCCCTGCGAGTCGCGCTGCGCGCTGTGCCCCGCGAGGTGGATTTCGCCAACGGCATGCAGTGGCAGCGCGCGCAGGTATTCTGCGGCGTTGAAGCCGTGGTTTACCGCGCTTACCACGATGTTGTTGACGTCCAGCAGCAGGCCGCAGCCGCTGCGTTGCACCAGCTCGCCGAGGAATTGCGGTTCTTCACGGCTGCTGGTGGAAAACTGCAGATAGGTGGCAGGGTTCTCGATGAGAATGCGGCAACCCAGAGCCTCCTGCGTGGCGCTGACATGCGCAACCACCCGGGCAAGGCTGTGCGGCGTGTAGTCGATCGGTAGCAGGTCGTTGAAGTGCGTGCCACCGAGACTGCACCAGGCGAGATGCTCGGAGAACTGGTCCGGTTGATAGCGCTGCAACAGGGTGCGCCGTGCGGCCAGTTGTGCGGACGATGGCGCTGTCGGGCCACCCAGTGACAATCCGACACCATGAATCGAGAGACGGTTGTCCGCGCGGATGGCCGAGAGATAGCGATGCGCCGGACCACCCGCGTGCAGATAATTCTCGGCGTGCACCTCGAGGAATGCGGCCTCGTGGCCGCCGCCCATTACATCGGTGTAGTGGGCGGCCTTGAGTCCAACCCCGACGCCGCTGGGCAGCGAAGGGGTTGCAGTCCGGCGCGATGGTTCGCCTGGGATCGTGGATGCCATCGCGTCCTGGAGCTCAGTGCAGCGTCCGTTACATCTTCGGGACATCGCGCGCCAGCGCAGTCAGGGAGCCGGCGCGATCCCCCATGACCTTGGTCGTTACGCAGGTGCCGGTCGGCATGAACTTCCACGAGTTGCCCTGGAAATCCACCTTCGATGTGCCTGCACAGGTGGTACCCGCACCGGCGGCGCAGTCATTCTTGCCCTTCAGCGCCACGCCAAAGCACTTTTCCTTGGCAGCAGCAGCAGCGGGCATGTCGGCGGCGGCAGCGGTGGTGGTGGCGGCTACTGCCAGCAATCCTGCCAGCGAGCCGAGCAGGGCCATACGATTGGATTGGGACATTGCAGAATCTCCGGTTGTTGGGGGCCAGCTCCTGGCCTTCATTGTAACTTACGCTCGTCCGCCGTGATTCGTTACACGTGCTGCGGCATGGCAGTATTGGGCTGCTGAAGGCCGACATGTAACAAACCGCTCGTCGGCAGCGAACAACACCTGTTAAGGGGCAGCGTGAATCAGGATCTAAGGGAAGCGCAATGGTCAGGCTGGATGCGCGCGGCCGTCGCCGGCGACGAAGGGGCCTACCGCATGCTGCTCGAATCAATGTCGACGCAGTTGCGCGCTGCCACGCGGATGCGGCTGGCGCGTGCGGGTAACGGCGATCGCGATGTGGAGGATGTAGTGCAGGAGACCTTGCTGGCCATTCATCTGAAGCGGCACACCTGGCGCGCCACCGAGCCGATCGGACCGTGGGTTGGCGCGATCGCGCGCAACAAGCTGATCGATGTGCTGCGCCGGCGCGGGCGCCATGCCGAACTGCCGCTGGATGATGAACTGGAAGCCACGCTCGCTGCAGACTCCGCGGAGTCGGGCGTCGGTCTCGATGTGGAGCGGGTGCTGTCGGGCCTGGCGGAGCGGCAGCGCGACATCGTGCGGCTGGTTTCCATCGAGGGTCATTCCGCCCGTGCTGCCGCCGAACGGCTCGGCATGACTGAAGGCGCGTTGCGTGTGGC
>JANPGU010000109.1:0-7533 GCA_031424095.1 Gammaproteobacteria bacterium | reverse complement strand
CGGACGCGCTCCGGAAGGTCTGTACAAGGGTCGCACGCTGGTCTTCATCACCCGGACCGGCGACAGCGACTATGGCATCGCGTCGCTGGACCTCAACACCATGAAGGTCACTCGCCTCATCGACCAGCCCGGATCCGACCAGCACAGCAGCCAACTCTCGCCCGACGGCAGATGGATCGCATACGCCTCCAATGAGACTCACAGACAAGAGGTGTGGCTTGAACCGTATCCAGTAACAGGCAAGCGATTCCAGTTGACCAGCACTGGCGGTCGGCACCCGGTGTGGGCACCGGACGGCAAGACCATCTACTTCGACCAGGACGGGAAGATGTTCCGTATGGAGATAACGCTGGGAACAGACGCAAAGAGCGCCGCGCCGGTGGCGCTGCCTATTGCAGGCTTCCAGCAGAGCGAAGCACGCCGACAGTTCGACATCACGCCGGACGGTAAGGGATTCGTGCTGCTATTTCCGGTAAAGCCCGCGCCTTAGCTGTCTCCTCTCATTTTGCCTTGCGCTTCTTTCCCGGTGGAGACCCGGGTGGCTATGGGCGGTCCGTCGTCGGCTTGCGCAAGCGAAGCATTCAGCGAATGCCGGGGGCAGGCTGTAGGGCGAGGCCTACAGCTCGGCAGGCACCCGGGGTTTGCCCGAGGCTGACACTATTGCGATCTTGTAGGGGCAGACAAGTCGTGGCGCGCCACAGAGAAAGATCAGCAATGCCGGGACCGAGTTCGCAAAATCACCGTATCCACGCCCCACCAGGTCGCTCGCGGGCGGTATGGTTGATCGCGGCGGTCGCTGCATTGCAGGGCTGCAGCGCGTTGGGAAGCAAGAAGGCCGGCGATGACACCCCGACCTCGGACCCAGCCGCGGCGCCGTTGTCATTCAAGGTCGATGTGGTCAGCGACAACCGCCGCGTCGCGCGCCATCTGGAACGCTATCTCGACATTCAGCGCTTCTCGAACTTTCCGGACCTGCAAGCGGGCGAATTGCGGCGCCTGCTGGGCGAAGCCGAATCCAATGCGCGTGACCTGCTCGCCGCGCTGGGATACTTCGACCCCGGGCTGAAACTTGTGGCGGGAGAACCCGAGGGTGAGCGCGGCACGCGCAAGATTGTCATCGACGTCGATCCAGGCACACAGACAAGGATCGCTAGCCGCGCGATCAGCTTTGCCGAGCCCATGAACAGTGATGCGCAATCCGAACGGCAGCGCCGTGAGATCCAGCGCGACTGGTTGCTGAAGGAAAAAGATCCTTTCACCCAGGAAGAATGGGATGCTGCGAAGATCGCCGGACTGCGCATATTGCAGCGTGAACGCTATCCCACTGCCCGCATAACGGACAGCAAGGCCACGGTCAATGCCGATACCAGCCTGGCTGATCTCCAGGTGACTTATGACGCCGGCCAGCCCTATCGCTTCGGAGCGCTGAAGCTGGAAGGTATAGAGCGCTATGACGCAGAGGGCATCCGCAATATCGCGCGCATCCCGACTGGCAAGGTGTACCGCGAAGAGGCTCTGCTTGACGCGCAGCAGCGACTTGTCAGCAGCGGCTATTTGGACTCCGCCTTCCTGTTGCTGGACAGCAGTGAACGCAATACCGATGAAGCCACGGTCATTGCGCAGCTGCGGGAGGCCAGGATGCAGAAGATCGTGTTCGGCCTCGGCTACAGCACCGATTCGGGTCCGCGCCTCTCGGTGGACCACACGCACAACAAGATGCGGCCGCTGGGATGGCGGGCCATCAACAAGGCGGAGGTCGGCACGAATACCCAGTTGCTGTCGACGAACTGGACCGACATGCCCAAGGACTCCGGCTGGGCATGGGACACGGGTTTGAAGCTCGAACGCTCCGACTACGGTGACATCAAGGCCAACAGCCTGGCGCTGACCGGCGGCCGTTCGCGCACTGCCGACAAGACCGAGCGCCGCTACTACGTGCAGTACGATGCGAGCAACGCCGAAGGCAGCGCCGGCCCCAGCGCAAGTTCCTCGTTGTTGGGCAACTATTCGTGGACTGGTCGCTACTTCAACGATCGCGTGAATCCCACCGGCGGGCATGGCATCTTCGCATCAGGGGGTGTCGGCCTGACGGTTACGCCGGAGCGCAAACCGTTCCTGCGGCTGAATGCCCGCGCGCTTGAGCTGTGGCCATTCGGTGGGCGCAACACTGCCGGCAAGCGCAGCCGCATCGCTGCCCGCGTCGAGTTGGGCGCTGTTCTGGCCGGCTCCAATACTGATATTCCAGCCAACCTGTTGTTCCTGACCGGTGGCGACACCACCGTGCGGGGTTACAGCTATCAGAGCATTGGCACGCGCCTCAATGACGGCAGCATTTACGGCGCGCGTTACATGGCGATGGGCAGCATCGAATGGCAGCACCCCATCACGGTTTTCGGGGATGCAAGAAGCTTCGAGCACACGCTCTTCCTCGACGCCGGGGCGGCTGCGGACAAGATCGGTGACGCCGTCCTGTTTCCCGGCGTTGGCATGGGCGTCCGCTGGAGCAGCCCGGTGGGTCCGCTGCAGATTGACGTCGGCTATGGCACGAAGACGCAAAAGGTCCGCATTCACCTGCGAGTGGGATTCCAGTTCTGATGACAGACACTGCGCCAGATCCTCTGACCCGCAAGCTCCGGCATCGCGTCTGGCCCTGGCTGCTCGGCGTGTTGCTGATGTTTGCGCTGCTGCTGGCCGGCATCGACTGGTGGGCCGGAACCGAAGGTTCCCTGCCCCGCGTTCTGCAGATGGCCCAGCGCCTGCTGCCGGCGGATCAAAACCTCACTTACAGCAACGTGCAGGGATCGATCAGCGGCGGCGGCCGCATCGCCCGATTGCAGTGGAGCAAGCCAGGCACGACGGTGACCATCGACGATCTGCGTGTGGAATGGTCGATTCGCCTGCTGTTTGAGCGCGCCTTGAATGTTCGCATCCTTGCTGCACGCAATGTGCATGTGCGCAAGACGCCGCCACCGGATGAACCGGACGAACCATTCACGATGCCGATGGATGTATCGCTGCCGCTGAAGGTCACGGTGCCATTGAGCATCCAGCGCCTGGAGCTCGAAACCGTAGATGAACGTGGCGACTCGTCGCTGCTGATCATCGATGGGCTCGTGGCGCACTACCGCTATGACGGCGCACAGCATGCAATCCGCCTGGACAGGCTGCGCTACGGCCAGACCAATGTGCAGGGCGAGCTGCAGCTGGATGCGCACAATCTGACCCTGTCGGCGCAGGTGGCCGCAGCCGTGCGCGATCTCGTACCGGACACGCCCTTTGCGATGCTGGTGCATCTGCAGGCCACAGGCGATCTGGCCGGGGGTGATGGCGCGAAGCTGATTGTGCAGCTTGATGCCAGGCAGCAGGCGCACGATGCTCCACAGCCCGACCCGGCCAGTCTGCTCAGTGAACTGGCCACGCTGCGCACTACGCCTGGGGCGGCAGGAGCCGCGGCTGGGTCTGCAACGGCGGGCGCGCAGGTGCACGCACAGGCAACGATCCATCCCTGGCGCGATCAGCCCGCACAGCAGGTGGAGCTGCAGGTCAGTCGCCTCAACGCGCACGCGTTTCACAACCGGGCACCCATCACGGCGTTGCGTGGTCAGGCCAGTCTGGAGCCAGCCAACACCGCATCCACGGTCTGGAAAGCCCTGGTGGATTTGAGCAATGATCAGCCCGGCGCGTGGGACCAGCGCCAGCTTCCCGTGCGCAATCTCACGGCAAGTGCGCGCCTGTCGCAGGAGCTGCTGGAAGTCGAGTCGGCACAGGTCGGCCTCGGGGGCCGCGCTCCTGCCGGCAGTGTCACGCTGAAGGGTCAGGTTCCGCTGCAGAAGCCCGCGCAGACCACCTTGCAGGCAGAACTGCTGAAGGTCGACCTCAAGGCGTTGGTGACCACCCTGCCGCGCACCGCGTTCAACGGGCCGCTCAGCATCAAGCCGTGGCAGCAGGATAGCTGGCAACTGCAGGCTGATATCCACAACGCACTGCCCGGGCCGCTGGATCAGGAACGCGCGCCACTGGATCGTGTCCTCGTCGAACTGCGCATGGCGCCCGAGAAATGGCGCATCGAGACATTGCAGCTGCAGATCGGCAAGGGTCGCGCCCAGGTCGAGGGCGAATACTTGCCCAGAACCCAGGCGCTCGATCTGCACGGCGAACTGCAGCGTCTGCCTTTGCGTCAGATCCACCGCAAGATGGCCAGCGATCTTGCATCGCAGCTTTCTGGCAAGCTGGCGGTGGCAGGCACTCTGCAACACGGCCTGGCCTTCACTGCCGACATGGCCAGCGATGCCGCGGGTACCGCGAAGCAGCGCGGCCAGTGGGAAATCCGCTCGCTCCAGACCAAGGGTAACTGGTCCCCCACGCGGCTGACGGTCGAACGCATCCACATCGATGCATTCCAGGCAACGGTCGATGGCAACAATGTCGATATCGAGCTGCCTGGCCTGGATTCCATCAAGGCGCGCATCATCGCCGCTGCGCCGGGCGTGAAGCTCGAGGCCGATGCAGCGATGCAGCAGCACTCCGGTGGCGGCAGACTTTCCTTGCAGCTGGATTCCGCTGATCAGGTTGCAACATGGTTGCGAGGCCTGCCGCTGATCGGAAAGCGCATGCCGGAATTGCGTGCCGCAGGCGCCGCCCAGCTGAATGCAGACTGGCAGGGTGGCTGGCGGCAATGGATGGCAGGATTCAGGAATCCGGCGTCGCAGCCCGGCCTGCGGCTGAACGCCACGGCCAGCAGCGGCGGTCTGCATGTTGATCTGCCTGTGCCCGCCGGACAATCGCCGACCCGGATCGACGTGCAGAAGCTCGATCTTGCCGTGCACGGCAATCTCGTTGCCGCTTCGGTTGTGATCAATGGCGATGTGCGCGCCAACGACACCCATGCGCTGGTCGACATCAGCCTGAAGACCACTCAGGTTCGCGGCAGTGCCGGTTCGCCGCGCTGGAATATCGCCGTGGAGAAGTTCGGCGCCGCGGCGACCCTGCCGGATCAGGCCCAGCCATGGAAACTGCAGCTCTCCGACAATCTGCAGGTGACGGTGCAACCCGGTGCGGACCTTGAATTGCGCGCCTCAGCCGGTAGCGCCACGCTGGTGGCTCCTGCTGGCAAGGGCATCACCGCCGAGCCGATGAAGCTCGTCTGGCAACCCGTGCTCTGGAGGCAGAGTGCTCGCGGCGCGACGACCCTGCAGAGCACCGGCTCCGTCACCGGTCTGCAGCCCGCCTGGGTTGACGTCCTGCTGCCTGAGAAGAAAGGTGAAGGCCCGCTGGCAGGCGCCGGCATGCGCACAGATCTTTCGCTCAGCGGCGACTGGAACATCCAGATGACCGATCGCGTGAACATCCGCGCACATCTGAAACGCGACACCGGCGACCTGTGGCTGCTCGAACCCGAAACCGCTGCTGGCATCCGCACACTGGACGTCACAGTACAGGCAGCGGACGCAAACCTGAACCTTGAACTGGACTGGGACACCGAACGCGCCGGCGTCATCACCGCCCATGTCGGCACCCGGCTCGCACGACAGGACGGCGGCTGGAGCCTGCCGGCCACCGCGCCGCTGTCGGGAATCATCAAGGCGCGCCTGCAGGATCTCACTACCTGGGCGTTCCTCGCACCACCTGGTTGGCGCATCTCGGGAGCGCTGGATGCGGATGTCACACTCGCCGGCACGATAGGTAGGCCACAACTGGACGGCGGCATCGAGGGCAAGGCATTGAACCTGCGCTCCGTACTCGATGGTGTCGACCTCCACGATGGCTCGCTGCACGCGACCCTCGCCGGCTCGCGCATGGATATCGCCGAGCTCACCTTTCAGGGCGGCACCGGCAGCCGGGCCTACGTGCGAGGCTTCAGCGGCAATCGCACCCAGCCTTCGTCAGACCGTGGGCGCATGGCGGCCAAAGGCAGCATCGACTGGAGCGGCGTGAAAAACGCCAACGAAGCAGAATCCGGCATCGTGCTGGATCTGAGCGCCGAACTGCAGCGCATGCAGGTGCTGGTACGCAATGACCGGCAGATGACGCTCAGCGGCAAGCTCACAGCCGCGCTGCAGGAAGGCGCTCTGCGTGTACGCGGCGATATCCGCGTCGAGCGCGCGTCGATCGTGTTGCGCGAAGCCAGCGCACCTACCCTCGGCGACGACGTCGTCATCGTGCGCAATGCGGATCTGAAGAATCCCGGTGCCGTTGAAGCCCGCCAGGCGCGCGGGGCACTCGAGACACGCAAGCCGATGGACATGGAGGTCAAGCTCGACCTCGGTAGCGATCTCGCAATGGAAGGTCAGGGCATCACTACGCGCCTCGAAGGCGAGCTGACAGTACGCAGCAACACCATTGGCAGCAATCCTTTCAATGTGTTCGGCGTAGTGCGCACGGTGGAAGGTCGCTATAGAGCGTGGGGTCAGGCCCTGAATGTTGAAACCGGCGTGGTGCGGTTCAACGGGTCTTACGCCAATCCGACGCTCGACCTGCTCGCGATCCGACCAGAGATCGACGTGCGCGCGGGTGTGCGGGTAACCGGCACGCTGAATGCCCCTCGCGTGCAGCTGTATTCCGATCCGGACCTACCGGAGGGTGAGAAACTCTCGTGGGTGGTTTTGGGACGCGCAACCGTAGTCGCTGGCGCGGAAGGGTCCTCGATGCAACAGGCCGCGCTCGGTCTTGCCGCAGGCCAACTCAGCGGCAAGCTTGCATCGGGCATCGGGCTGGATGAACTGGGACTGGGCGAGACTGGCGTGACCATTGGCAAGCGCCTGTCCAACGAACTGTACCTGACCTACGAAGCCGGCCTTTCCGGCGCTGCCAGCACGTTGTACATTTTTTATGACATTACCCGGCGTCTGACCGTTCGCGCACAGACTGGCGAAGCCACTGCAGTGGACATGATCTATACGATCAAATACGACTAGCGTCCTGCTTGATTGCCTGGGCGCTGCCCCCATATACCTCCCATAACCGGAGGTGACATGAGCGATTCCGAACGCAGGAAACTGCTGGTGGGTCTGGAAGCAGACTTCCGGCGCGCCGAGACGGCCCTTGCCGTCGCACAGGCCGACTTCGAAAAGGCCTACACCGCGATGTGGCAGTACACGAACGAGCACAGCGAAGGACCGCGGCGCGTGCTGGCTCTATCGCCCGATGTAACCATGCAATAAAAACACCCCGCCCGACTGCCGGCTCATAACCAATAGGGGACGCTCCGTCGGTCGTAGAATCCCACCTTCACGGGTGCAAGGTGGGGATCGAATCTCATGAATCGTAACCATGAATTCGCGAAGACAACCTTACTGGCATTGCTGCTGACCCTGTCTGGTCGAGCCTCGGCTGCGGACAGTCCCAACAGGCTGCGCCTCGAGATGGCCAAAGCCGAGCAGGACTACATCACGCTTTACAACAAGCTGAATGCCGAACGTCAGTTCGACATTGTCTGCACAACAGACAAGCCATTGGGGTCCAGCATCCCCGTACGTACCTGCCAGGCCAGGTACCTGCTGCGGGCGACAGCGAGTGCCGCCACCGAGCGGATGC
>JANPGU010000108.1:0-10043 GCA_031424095.1 Gammaproteobacteria bacterium | reverse complement strand
GGATGGCTCCACCTATGTGATCGAAGGGCTGGGCGTGCAGGGACTTCCCGAGCCCAGGTTCGGCGCGTGAAATCACCCATGCCGCTGCTGCTGGTCACGGTGTTTCTCAACATCGCCGGCTTCAGTCTGATCCTGCCGCTGCTGCCGTTCTACGGCACGCTCTTCGGCGCGTCACCTTTCGCGGTCGCCTGTCTGTTCGCCGCCTATTCCCTGGGCAGCGTATTCGGCGAGATCTACTGGGGCAGGCGCTCCGATGTCATCGGCCGCCGTCCGGTGCTGGTCATGACGACGGCGGCCGCGGCGCTCACTTATGTCGCGTTCGCGTTTGCGCCCAATCTGGCCGTGGCCATCGCGATCCGCATCGTCACCGGCTTCTTCAGTGGCACCTTTGGTGTGGTCGCGGGAGTGATCGCAGACATCACTCCGCCGCAGACCCGCGCGAAGAACATGGGCTACTTCGGCGCGGCCTTCAACCTGGGATTTGCGACCGGTCCGGCGATCGGCGGCCTACTTGCAGATCCGGCCGCGGGACTCGCCGGTTTTCACCTGCCGATACTGGTGGCGGCCGGGCTTGCCGCCGCCGCATCGGTGTGGGCGTTCGCGGCACTTCCGGAAACCCGGCCGCAGGGCGCAGCGGTGCGCGTGCCGCCCAGCTATTCAGAGGCGCTGGTCTACGTGTGCTCGAATCCCCTGCTGTTGCGGCTGTTTGCGATCGCTTTCTGCGGGATCGGGGCCTTTGCTTCGATGGAAGCCGTATTCGGACTCTGGACGGCAGCGAACTTCCACTGGACGGCGCATGAAGTGGGGCTGACCTTCCTGGTCGTTGGCGGTGCGGGGCTGCTGGTGCAGTCGTTCCTCATCGGGCCGCTGGTGGCGCGCTTCGGGGAGGCCCGTGTCATTGTCGGTGGTCTGTGCGTGCTGATCGTCGCGAGCGTGCTGCCGCCGCTCATCCGCCTGCCGATCGCGTCCATTGTGCTGATGTCGACACTGATGGTTGGCCACAGCCTGGCATTTCCCAACGCTGGCGCGCTGGTATCGCGCACCACGCCGACTGACCGGCAGGGCAGCGTCATGGGATTGAACATGGCTTCCAACGCGCTGTCGCGCATCGTGGCGCCGCCGTTTTTCGGCTGGCTGTTCGGGGTACATCATGATGCGCCGTACTTCATCTGTGCACTGCTCATCGCAGGCATGATTCCAGTCGCGCTGCAGGTGGTTCGACTGCGGGATCAGCGAGCATGAATTATCCACGAAATGCCTGGTATGTCGCGGGCTGGGGCGAAGACCTTGCACCGGACACCCCCACCGCGATGTCGATCCTGGGGGAGGCCATCGTCCTGTGGCGCGCCAACGACTGCCTGACGGCGCTGGAGGATCGGTGCGTGCATCGACTGGCGCCGCTTTCAATGGGTCGCTGCGAAGGCGCGCGCCTGCGCTGTATGTATCACGGCTTTCTCTATGATGCCGATGGTCGCGTGGTCGAGATTCCAGGTCAGTCGACCGTGCCGCCGCAGGCGCGCGTGAAGCGATACCCAGTTGCCGAGCGGCACAGCTGGATCTGGGTCTGGATGGGAGATCCCGCCACCGCGGACGAAGCACTGATTCCACCCGCAGTTGGACTTGCGGATCCAGAATGGATCCTGGGCAGGGGACATCTGGATTACGCAGCGGAAGCACAGCTTATCAACGACAACCTGCTCGACTTCAGCCACCTGACCTATGTGCATGCGAACAGCTTTGGCGCAGGGCCGAGCTTTGCAGAGGAGCGGCCAAGGCTGACCGCTCTGCCGCGCGGGGTACGGTTCGAGCGCTGGATCACTGGAACACCGGGAGCGGTAGGGCGCCGCACGGGCGAACTCGCCGACACCTGGTCCACCTACGACTTCCTGATCCCTGGAGTGCTGCTGATGTGGAGCGGCAGTTTCCCGGCAGGAACCGCTGCGGCCCGTGAGTTCGGCATGCCGGATTACGGGCAGGCGATTTCAGGCGTGACTTTCACCAGCCAGGCCGTGACGCCGATGCGGGTCAAGTCCGCGCGCTACTTCTTTTCCTGGGGCCCGCATCGCAAGCATGGCGATGCAGCTTTGCGGGATTTCCTGATGGATATCGCCGCAATGGCCTTCAACGAAGACAAGACGATCATCGAGGCACAGCAGCTGGTCATCGACCGAACGCCCAATCCCCAGATCCTGCCTTCCGCGCACGATCGCGGCGTAACGTTGTACACGCAACTGATTACGCGTCTGGTGCGGGAAGAGGGGCAGGTGCGGGACGCCACCGCAGGAATTCGCGCCCGACCACACACAGCGGGATAACGGCAGCGGCAATGACGCCGGACCGCACACCACCGGTCAGCGCGGGGATTAGCTGTGGTCTTCGTTGTGCTTGCGCAGATATTCACCATGCGCGTGATCCTTTTCCCGTTTCAATGCCCGTGCCTTGTCGCGCTCGGGGGCGGCGGCGCGCTCGCGGGTTTTTCCGGTGCTCACCGACGCGGATAACGGGAAAAGTCGTTCAGGGTTCGTGGCTCCGCAGGCCGGACAGTCCGGGGTCTCGTCCGGCTTGACCAGCTGCTCGAATCGGTGTTTGCAGCTTCCGCACTTGTAGTCGTAAATTGGCATCGTGAGAGGATACGGGCGTCCAGTTGGCCGTCCAAGGGGTGCAGCGCCACTTCCCGCCGGAATTTTCACAGGTACCGGCGCGCGGCCTTAGACTTGCAACCAGTGAGCTCCGCGACCTCAAACTCCGCCGGCGCAAGGTTTCGCGCCGCACTTGCCGCCGAACAACCCTTGCAGCTGGTCGGCGCCATCAATGCCTACGCGGCGCGTCTGGCGCAGGCTACCGGCTTCCGTGCGCTGTATCTGTCGGGCGGTGGCGTCGCTGCGAATTCGCTGGGGCTGCCTGACCTCGGCATCAGCACCATGGATGATGTGCTCATCGACATCCGCCGTATCACCGACGCCTCGACGTTGCCCCTGCTGGTCGATGCCGACACCGGTTGGGGCGGCGCATTCAACATCGCCCGTACCGTGCGTACGTTCGTACGGGCCGGTGCGGCGGGCATGCACATCGAGGACCAGGTGCAGTCGAAGCGCTGCGGCCACCGCCCCGGGAAGGAAGTGGTGCCGCGCGAGGAGATGGTGGATCGCGTGAAGGCAGCGGTCGATGCGCGCCAGGACGACGGCTTCGTGATCATGGCACGCAGTGACGCGCTCGCCAGCCACGGGCCCGCGGAGATGATCGAGCGACTTGTGGCCTGTGTCCGGGCCGGAGCGGATGCGGTGTTCCCCGAGGCCGTCACCGATCTGGCGATGTATCGCAAGGTGAAGGACGCCGTGAAGGTGCCGGTGCTCGCGAATATCACCGAGTTTGGCCAGACACCGCTGTTCACACGCGATGAACTGGGTTCAGCCGGCGTCGATATCGTGCTGCATTGCTGTTCGGCCTATCGGGCTATGAACCTCGCTGCACTCCGCGTGTATGAGGCCATTCGGAGGGATGGCACGCAGAAAAACGTCCTGGCGCAGATGCAGACGCGCGAGGAGCTCTACAAATACCTCGATTACCACGCGTATGAGCAGAAGCTCGATACGCTGTTCGCCGACCGCAAGGTGGATGGCGAGGAAGGGATGAAATGAACGAGCCAGCGGCGCCGCCCACCCGGTCGAAGAAATCCGTCGCTCTGTCTGGAGTGACCGCCGGTAACACTGCGCTGTGCAGCGTTGGCCGTACTGGCAATGATCTTCATTACCGCGGCTACGACATCCTCGAAGTGGCCGAGACCTGCGACTTCGAAGAGATCGCCTATCTGCTCATCCACGGCGAATTGCCCAACGCGGCACAGCTCGCGGCTTACAGGTCCAGGCTTGCGAGTCTGCGCGGCCTGCCAGACACCGTACGCGCGGTACTCGAACGGCTGCCGGCTGCCACGCATCCCATGGACGTGATGCGCACCGGCGTCTCGACGCTCGGCTGCCTGATGCCGGAAAAGGAGTTTCACGAGGCAGCGGCTGCGCGCGAAATCGTGGATCGGCTTGTGGCCTGCATGGGATCGATGCTCTGCTATTGGTACCACTTTTCGCATCACGGCGAGCGCATCGATGTGGAGACCGGCGACGCCTCGGTCGCTGGCCACTTCCTGCGCATGCTGCATCGTCGACCGCCGCCGGCCGATTGGGAGCGCGCGATGCACACCTCGCTCATCCTCTACGCGGAGCATGAGTTCAATGCTTCGACGTTCACGGCCCGGGTGATCGCGGGTACAGGCTCCGATATCTACTCCTGCATCACCGGCGCCATCGGCGCGCTGCGTGGGCCGAAACACGGTGGCGCCAATGAGGTCGCACTGGAGATCCAGCAGCGGTACCAGAGTCCGGACGAGGCGGAGGCCGACATCCGCGCACGTGTGGCCAGGAAGGAGATCGTGATCGGCTTTGGTCATCCGGTTTATACGGTGTCGGATCCACGCAACGTGATCATCAAGCGGGTCGCCCGGAAACTTGCGCAGGAGGCCGGTGACATGCAGCGCTACCGGATCGCCGAGCGCATCGAGACGCTCATGTGGGACGTGAAGCAGATGTTCCCCAACCTCGACTGGTTCAGTGCCGTGAGCTACCACCTGATGGGCGTGCCCACATCCATGTTCACGCCGCTGTTCGCGATGGCACGGGTGACGGGCTGGGGCGCGCACGTCATCGAGCAACGCGAGGATGGCAAGATCATCCGGCCCGCAGCCCACTACGTGGGCCCCGAAAATCGCCGGTTCGTGCCGCTGCCGCAGCGGCCCTGAAACCCACCCGGCAATCCGGGCACTGGCAGGTTCAATGTCTTATCACGACTACAAGTCGGCACAACGGCCGCAACCCGACGATCTGCTGATCGCACTCGCCGAGTACACGAAGAACTTCCAGGTAAATAGTCCGCAGGCCTATGAGACCGCTCGCTATTGCCTGATGGACACATTGGCCTGTGGTTTCCAGGCGCTGCAGTATCCGGCCTGCACCGGACTGATGGGACCCGTGGTGCCAGGTGCATCCATGCCCGGTGGCGCCCGGGTACCCGGCACGCGCTACGAGCTCGATCCGGTCATGAGCGCGTTCAATATCGGTGCGATGGTACGTTGGCTCGATTTCAACGACACATGGCTGGCGGCGGAGTGGGGTCATCCCTCCGACAATCTTGGCGCCATTCTTGCGGTGGCCGACTACCTGTCGCGGCAGGCCATAAACTCGGGCGGCAGGCCTGTGTACGTGCGTGACGTACTGACGGCCATGATCAAGGCGCACGAGATCCAGGGCGTGCTCGCGCTCGACAACTCGTTCAACCGTGTCGGGCTGGATCACGTGCTGCTGGTGCGTGTTGCGTCGACGGCCGTCGTCACGGGCATGCTCGGCGGCTCGTGCGAGCAGATCATCAACGCGTTGTCGAATGCGTGGCTCGACGGCGGCGCACTGCGGACTTACCGGCACGCACCCAACACCGGCTCACGCAAGAGCTGGGCCGCCGGAGATGCCACGAGCCGGGCCGTGCGTCACGCGCTCATGGCCTTGAGGAACGAGATGGGCTATCCGTCGGCCCTTACTGCAAAATCCTGGGGTTTCCAGGATGTGCTGTTCAAGGGCAAGACGCTCACGCTCGCGCAGCCGCTCGACAGCTACGTCATGGAAAACGTGCTTTTCAAGATCAACTACCCGGCGGAGTTTCACGCGCAGACTGCAGTGGAGTGCGCGATGGCCCTGCATCCGGAAGTAGGACACAGGCTGGAGCAGATCGAACGCATCGTCATCGAGACGCAGGAGCCGGGCGTACGCATCATCGACAAGACCGGGCCGCTTGCGAACCCCGCTGACCGTGACCACTGCCTGCAATACATGGTCGCGGTGCCACTTGCCTTTGGCCGGCTCACCGCCGCTGACTACGAGGATTCCGTCGCCAACGATCCGCGCATCGATGAGCTGCGCGCGAAAATGGAGGTGCTCGAGAACCTGACGTTCACGAGGGAGTACTACGAGCGCGACAAACGCCACATCGGCAATGCCATCCAGGTCTATTTCAAGGATGGGTCTGCGAAGCTCGAGATGCGCATCGACGTCCCGATTGGCCATCGCAAGCGCCGCACTGAAGGCATTCCGCTGCTGCTGCGCAAATTCGACAGGTCAGTGGCCGCGCATTTCCTGCCGCAGCAGGCCGAGGCGATCCTGGCGCTGTTCGCGCGCAAGGATCTCGATGGACTTCCCGTGCATGAACTCATGGCACAACTGGTCGCCCATTGAGGTGAAGGCCGGGAAGCGGTTCAGGGCTTGATTTCGGGAAGCGGGGAGCCCTCGTGCTGGAAGGGCGCAGCTTCTATCAGTACGAACACGATACGCGTGGACGCGGAAGTGGTGTTACGCCAGAGGTGGTTGGTGCCGCGTTGCACGATGATGCCGCCGGCTCGCACGGTGCGCTTCTGGCCGCCATCCAGCTCCAGCTCGATCTCGTTGGTCATGACGATGCCATAGTCGATGCTGTTCGTGCGATGCATCGGCGACTCACAGCCCGGCAGCATGTCGACCACGCGAATCACCGAGCCATGGTTGATCGTGAGGCCAGGCTCGCGCAGGCGCCCATCAATGGCATCGTTGTTGTCCGCGGGAACGGTGGTGGTGGTCCAGACGAGCAGGAAGCCGGCGACGCCAGCAGGAATCAGCTGTGGTGATTCGTGATCTTCAGATTGGAAAACGGCCAGACCGCACTTGTCGTGGCCTGTTACTACGCGCTGCACGGAGGGCAAGGGCGCAGTGGTTGAGTCAGCCATGCTTGACCACGCGCTGGTCGATGGCGCCAA
This sequence comes from Gammaproteobacteria bacterium, assembly GCA_031424095.1. GTDB lineage: Bacteria > Pseudomonadota > Gammaproteobacteria > Steroidobacterales > Steroidobacteraceae > ZC4RG30. The sequence continues at coordinate 3,217 of JANPGU010000108.1, read as the reverse complement.
ATGGCATCCGGCCGTCTGGGTCCATTGCCGCCATGCGCACACGCTCTCCGAAGCGCATGTACGGCGTACGGGCGGCTCCGGTGTCGAGCATTTCGATGCCGCGCCGTTCGGCGATGCAGGACGAGCCGATCTGGCGGTAGTTCTCGTTCGACACCGTCCCTGATCCGATCACTGTGCCGGCGACCAGATCGCGGGTGCGCGCTGCATGGGCAACCAGCTGATGAAAGCCGAAGCCCATCGGCTCGCCGTTTGCCCGGCCGAATGGCTGACCATTCCATTCCACGGTCAGATCCAGTGCAACGCGACCGTCTCGCCAGCGGTCGCCCAGCTCGTCGGGTGTGATGGCGAATGGTGCCATGGAGCAGGCGGGCTTGGCCTGGATCCAGCCGAATCCTGTTTTCATCTCGACCGGTGCAAGTGTCCGCAGTGACCAGTCGTTGACCTGCACGAGCAGCCTGATATGGCCGCGGCTCTGCTCGGCAGTAGTACCCATCGGGACCGCGTCAGTGATGACTGCAAACTCTCCTTCGAAATCGATGCCCAGCGATTCGTCGCCGAATGGCACGTCGTCAGTGGGACCGTGGAATCGATCCGAGAGCCCCTGGTACATCAGTGGCTGGTCGCGAGGTTCGTCCTTGCGGTTGAAGACCTTGGCCATCAGCGCGCCATGGCTTTCGTAAGCCGAGCCATCTAGCCACTGCCAGGCACGCGGCAGCGGGGCGGCAAGCTGCGATGGCGTGAGAACCTCCGGAAATGCCTGCGTGGCCGCAAGTTCCGGGGCCCATCGCGCCCAGTCCTCGATTGCGGCCTGCAGGGTGTCGACGGGCGCTGCGCCATACCGCGCGCCATCGGCCGAAACGACCACGAGGCGTCCGTCGCGGGAACCATCCCTGAGTGTGGCAAGGCGCATCAGTGCAGTCCCGTGCCGGCAGGCAATGCATGGCGATGAAACCGTCCGTCCTTCATCACGACTGGAATCCTCTTGATGTCCTGCAGGATCCGAACATCGATGGTCGGGTCGCCATCGACCAGCAACAGATCGGCCAGCATGCCCGCCTTGATCTGTCCCACTGGCATCGCCATCAGTTCGCCGCCAAGACGGGTCGCTGCAACCAGTGCCTCGATCGGCGTATAGCCGAACATTTCCACGAACAGCTGCAGGTCCCGCGCATTGCGGCCGATCGGATTGTAGGGGAATCCGTAGTCGCCACCAGGGAGTACACGTATACCGCGGCGCCGCATCTTCGGATAGACCTCGACCATCAGTTCCAGGCCGGAAACCGCGCCCAGTCTCTCGGCCTCTCTGCGTCCGATTCCGAAGCGCTCTGCCTCGTGTACGCGGGCGTAGAGCAGCCCCGGAGCGGGCGAGACAAAGATGGTTTCCCGGTGCGCTTCGAGCAGGTCCAGCGCTTCCTCGTCCGCATACGTGCAATGGAAAATGGAGCGAAAGCCCGCACGCACCGCGCGCTTGACGGCCTCGGCGGCCTGCGCGTGACAGGCCAGCCAGATGCCCGCCTCGCGGGCTGCACAGCCAATGGCTTGCGCTTCTTCCTCGGAATACATAAGCACCTGCGAACCGCCGGGCGCAAAGCCTTCGTCGCTGGACATCAGGAACTTGATAGTGTCGCAGCGCTGCGCCTTCATTGCCCTCACGTAGGCGACGAGACCGGCAATGCTGCGATCGTGCGTGGGATCGTGGCCGGCCGGAACGCCCATCACACCTTCCGCGCCCTTCTCGAGTGCCGAAGCGCGCAGTCTGGGTCCCGGCAGATATCCCGCGTCGATGCTATCGCGCAACACGGGCTCGATGCGCTCGCCCAGTGAGCCGGCCGAGTACGCGCTGGTGAAGCCGTGGTCCAGCGTGATGCGCGCGTTCTGCGCGGTGACGAGCACATGCTCTTCAAGCGGGAGGTGCATGGCATTGACCACGCGCTCGACCGACGACGGCCAGGTCAGATGAGCGTGCGACTCTACCATCCCCGGCATCAACGTGCGGCCGCCGCCGTCGATCACTTGCGCCTCGCGTCGGTCAAGGGGCGCTCCCGCCACAGCCACGGCATCAATCTGCTGATCGACGACCAGCACTTCGCCTGCGAAAGGACCCGCTCCCGATCCATCGAAGATCCGCACATTGCTGAACAGTACTCGGCTCATGCATCCCGCTCCATCCAGCGTGCGACGATCCTGCGCGCCTGCACGCCGGCCGTGTCCATCTTCACACTGATCTCGCGCGCAGCGCAGCCGCGCGGATCACGCCGCTGCAGTGCCTGGATGGCCTCAAGCATGGCCTCGTCTTCGGCGAATCCGCGCTTGGTCAATGCCTCGAGCGCAGCCATGGAATCCGGGTCCGTGCCGAAGTCCCGGGCCGCGGCCCAGAAATAGTGCATGTGATGCATGTCCACGGGCGTAGTGGCGTGACTGACACGGAAGCAGCCGGATATCGCGCCCGACTGCGGGTCGATCAGGTCGATCGCTGCAACCTGCAGCGCGGGCGAAACGAAGGCGCCGAAGTTGTCGCGATGCCAGGGCGTGCCGGGCGCCAATCCCAAAGGGGTGGCGAATACGGGCGGCAACGGGCTGTTCCGGAATTCCTGCCGGTAGCCGGTGCTGTCGTGATCAGTGTGGAACTTCGGCGGATCAACCCAGTCGGTAATGCCGAATGACTTCGCATGCACATAGCCGAAGTGCGTCAGGTCCAGCACATTCTCCTTGAGCAGCAGGTAATTCGCCGCAACCTCCATGCGACCTTCGACCCGTGCGAAGGCGGCGTCCTCGGTCCAGTGGATACGCGGAGGAGGAGGGGCAGCAGACATCCGGTCGGGATCGCCGAGCCAGATCCACAGATAAGGCGGCTGCTCGCGCAGTGCAAATCGCCGTACCCTGGCGGCAGGCAGCGGCGCCCTCATCGAGGGGACATTGCGGCAGGCTCCCTCTGCAGAGAAGAGAAAGCCGTGATAACCGCATTGCACGTCATCACCTTTCAGGCATCCCAGCGATAGCGGCGCGCCCCGATGCGGGCAACGATCCTCGAGCGCGACAGGCGTGCCATCTTCGCGGCGGTAGAGCAGTACGGGCGTGTCCAGCAGCCAGCGCCCCAGCAACGACCGATTCACTTCGGTGCTGAGTGCGGCCACCCACCAGCACTGGTGCGGATAGTTGCGGGATTCAGCAGGTACGGGCGCAGTCCAGCGGGAGTCTGCATTGTTCATCGCCTGAT
>JANPGU010000107.1:0-6415 GCA_031424095.1 Gammaproteobacteria bacterium | reverse complement strand
CGTCATCGCTTTCCTGGCTGGTGTGACCAGCGACTTCGATGCCGCCCTGCAGCGCTGGTCCACGGGCAGCAATCCCTTCTTCGAAGGACCCTACGCCGACCTGCTGTCGATGGTGCCGTTCCTGTTGCTGGTGGTGATGCTGTGGCTGGTGGCGCGCGGGCGATGGCTAGCCGGGCCGGCAACGCCGCGCGACTGACCAGGCCGCGCGCAGGCTGGCGGCGCTGACCGCCAGCGGCTTGCGACAGCGGACGCACAAGGTTCGGTTTTCGGCATTGTCGGCACCGCAGCGTGGGCAGAACATCATTGCCTCCAGGTTCTGAACCTTCCAGAAGGGTGATCCTGCGCCACAACCGGAATGCGGCGGTATCCGGATATCTGGCCAGAATAGCCAGAATTGCTCAGTGATCGGCGGCGCGATGCGAGGCCGAGGTCATCCGGTCCAGCAGGCCCATCAGCACCGCCGAGAACACGAAGGTCATGTGGATGATCACGTACCACAGCAGCTTGTCGTTATCGATGTCCTGCGCTTCCATGAACTTGCGCAGCAGGTGGATCGACGAGATGGCCACGATCGAGGCGGCCACCTTCAGCTTCAGCGTGCCCGCGTCGAGCTTGCCCAGCCAGCCGAGCTTGTCGCCACCGCCAGCTTCATCCACGTCGATCTTCGACACGAAATTCTCGTAGCCGGAGAACATCACCATCACGATCAGGCCGGCCACCAGCGACAGATCGACCAGTGCCAGCAGGGAAAGCACGATCTCCGCCTCTTTTGCATCGGGGCTGAGCACATGCTGGAAAGCGTGGAACAGCTCGGTGAAGAACTGGATGCCGAGGATGATCAGCGCCACCGACAGGCCGAGGTAGACGGGCGCCAGCAGCCAGCGGCTGGCGAAGAAAAGACGTTCGATTTTCTGTTCCATGTTGCGGCCGATTATAGAGGCTGCGTACCGCGCAGCTCTACCGCATCACCGCGCCGCATAATGCTGCCCACGCCAGCGGTGGCATAGGCATTGCGCCCGAATACCACGCCGCGCAGCGCGGCATCGAAGCGGTATTTCTTCAGGGTGCGCAGCGGCTCGTCGTCGGTGCGCTCACCCAGGCTGTGATCGATGGTGGTGATCACGCAGCGCGTGCAGGCCTTGGTGAGCGCAATGCGCGCCGCGCCAATGGCCAGTTCCTGCGCAGCATCTTCGGCATATGCAGGGACGCCATTCAGCAGCAGATTCGGCCGGAAGCGCTGCACCGGCAGGTCTCGGCCCACACGCGCAGCAAGATCGTCGATGGATGCCTGCGACAGCACCAGCATCGGAAAGCCATCGGTGAACAACGTCGACACCTGCCGCTCGGCCGTCCAGTCCGGATTGGCAAGGCGCGCCCGGCGGGAATCGAAGCGCACCAGCCGCAGTGGCCTGCCGAGCCAGTCCGACAGGAATTGCGCCACTTCCGCGCCGGCGTCGAAGGCCGCGCAGCTCGCACCCCAGACCTGCACTTCGCGGACATCGCCTTCATGCTGCAGATCCACGGCCGGACCTGCGCCCCGCGGATTGCTCAGCGTGAGCCTGCCATCGGCGATTGCGGTCGCAAGCAGTGCCAGACGCGCTTCCTCGCGCTGCGTGATGAAGCGTCCGCCGGGATCCACGATCATCCACTCGCGGTCATGCTGTAGGCCGGTGGGGCCGAGCACCGCTGCCGCGCAGGCAATACCCGCGGCGGATTTGACGGGATAAAGGAAAACGCCGGCCAGCACCGCCGTCATGGATTCGAACGCGCCTCGATCCGGCGTCGTTCCGCGGCCAGATCGGCCGTCTCGCGCTGCGAATTGGACTCCAGCCCTTCCACGCAGCGCTCCAGATAACCGCGCAGCTCGGTGATTTCCTGCGGCTGCAGGAACGCGAGCATCTGTGTCATGACCGGTCCGCCGGCTGAGCGGGCGGCGCTGAGTCGTTCCAGGCCGGCAGGCAGCAGATACCAGCAATCGGCACGACGATTATGGGGATCCGGCCGGCGTTCGATGGCGCGGTCGCGCTCCAGGTGGCGCAGCAGTCCAGTCATGGTCTGGGGGGTGACCAGCAGCCGCCGCGCCAGGCGCGCACCGGCGATGCCGGGCTCCTGCTGCAGCTGATCCAGCGTGACCAGGTGCGCAAAAGACACATCCCCGCTACGCCGCAGACGCTCGTCTACCTGGTGGCGGAACTGGTGCATCAGGCGCTTGAGGAGATATCCAATTTGCTCTTCGGGCGAGCGATGGGAGGAACGGTGCGGACTCACGATCTTATGCACCCGGCCTGTTGCCAAAACTAAGGTGCCTGATATTATATCAGTCACCTGATATCAGACAAGCCGAGTCATCGATGCGCCAGCCGCTCTCCGTCAGACCGCGTCATTCCCGTAAAGTTCTGCTGCTCGGCATTGGCGTCACCGCATTGCTCGCAGCCTGCAGTGGCAGGAAGCCAACAGATGCGAAGGCCGCGACGGTCACCGCTGCACCCACCGCTTCGATGACCATCACCACCGCCGCCGTGCGCAGTGAAGACATCGTGCGCACGGTGCCGGCCACCGGCTCCATCTATCCCTGGCAGGAAGTAATCGTCGCCGCGGAAGTCGGCGGCTATCGCGTCGCGGCCGTGCTGGTGGATGTCGGCACGCGTGTGCAGAAAGGCCAGGCGCTGGTGCGCCTGTCCAGCGATCTGCTGCAGGCGGAACTCGATACGCGCAACGCTGCACTGCGCAGCGCCCAGGCTGCGGAAGCGAATGCGTCTGCAGCGCTGCGGCGCGGCGAACAGGTGTCCACCTCCGGTGCGCTGTCCGCAGCAGATCTGGATCGGCTCAAGGCCGAGCAGATTGCCGCCCAGGCGCGCGTCGAAACCGCGCAGGTCGACCTGCGCACCGCGGCACTGCGCCTGCGCTATGGCACCGTCACCGCGCCGGACAGCGGCACCATCACCGCGCGCACTGTCAGCGTCGGCCAGATCGCGCAGGCCGGTCAGGAAATGCTGCGCATGCTGCGGCAGAACCGGGTCGAATGGCGCGCCGAAGTGCCTGAATCACAGCTCTCGCGCATCAAGGTTGGCCAGAGCGCGCAGGTGACTGCAGTGGATGGCAGCGTGCTCATGGGCAAGGTGCGCGCGGTGGCCCCAACCGTGCAGGTCAACAACCGCACCGGCATCGCCTACATCGACATCACCGGTGGCGATGCCCGCGCCGGCATGTTCGCGCGCGGCGCGATCGAAGCCGGCAAGGGCCCGGGACTGCTGGTGCCGATCGCAAGCGTGGTCATGCAGGATGGCTACAGCTATGTGTTCGTGCTGGGCAATAACAATGTGGTCGAACGCCGCCTCGTGCAGCAGGCCGGCGTGCATGGCGATTCGCTGGAAGTCGCCAGCGGCATTGCGCCGGGCGACCTCATCGCCGTGAAGGGCGCGGGCTTCCTCAAGGATGGCGATACGGTGCGCGTCAGCGAAGAAGTCGCAGCCGTGGTGCCTGCAGCAGCCACTCCGAAGTAGGCCACCCCATGAATTTTGCAATCTTCTTGATCGACCGGGTGCAGAGGGTCTTCCTGTGAACTTCGTGACGTGGTCGATCCGCAATCCCGTGCCGGTTATCATGGTGTTCATCGCGCTGGTGCTCGGCGGAATCCTGAGCTTCCCCAAGCTTGGCGTGCAGGATCAGCCGGATATTTCCTTCCCGTTCATCACCGTGAATGTCGGCTACGCGGGCGTGCCGCCGACGCAGATGGAAACCGAGGTCACGCGCAAGGTCGAAGACGCCATCTCGACCATCGTCGGGATCGAGAACATCAATTCGACGGTGTCCACCGGCTCCTCGCAGACCTTCATCGAATTCCAGTTCGACTCCGACCTGTCGCAGGCCATGGACGATGTGCGCGATGCCATCACCCGCATCCGCCCTGACCTGCCACCGGATGCTACCGAGCCGTTCATCTCGCGCGCCACTACGGCCGGCAATGCCGTGCTCACCTTCGCAGTGGCCTCCGACAATCTTTCCGACACCGAGCTGTCCTGGTTCGTCGACCTCAACGTGATGCGCGAGATCAGCGGCGTGCCGGGCGTGGGCGCAGTGAAACGCATCGGCGGCGTGTCGCGCGAAGTGCGCGTCGATCTCGACCCGGACCGCATGGCGGCGCTGGGCGTGACGGCCGGTGATGTCTCCACGCAGCTGGTGCGCAACCAGGTGGAACTGCCTGGTGGCGAGACCCGCATCGGCTCGCAGGAACAGAGTGTGCGCACGCTCGGCACCATCGGCAGCGTGCAGGAACTGGCCGCGCTGCCGATCACGCTGGGTGACGGCCGCAACATCCGCCTGGATTCCATCGCCGAGGTGCGCGACCAGGCCGCTGAAGTGCGGCAGGAAGTGCGCCTCGACGGCCGGCCTGTGATCGGCTTCCAGGTGATGCGCGCCTGGGGCGAGGGCGCCCTGAAAGTGGCCGACGGCACCCGCGAGGCAGTTGCCAAGCTGCAGAGCAAATATCCCAACATCCATGTAACCGAAATCAATGCGGTCAACGACAAGGAGATCCGCGAGAGCTTCCATGGCTCGATGATCATGCTGGTCGAGGGCGCGATCCTCGCCATCATCGTGGTGTGGTTCTTCCTGCGCGACATCCGCGCCACGCTGATTTCTGCGGCAGCGCTGCCGCTGTCGGTCATCCCCACTTTCTGGGCGCTGCACCTGTTCGGCTTTTCGATGAACACGCTGACCATGCTCGCGCTTTCGCTGGTGGTAGGCATGCTGGTGGACGACGCCATCGTCGAGGTGGAGAACAACGTGCGCCATCTGCGCATGGGCAAACCGCCACTGCAGGCCGCCACCGATGCTGCCATCGAGATCGGGCTCGCAGTGGTCGCAACGTCGCTGACGTTGTGCGCCGTGTTCATTCCGGTCGCGTTCATGAACGGCATTCCGGGCGAGTTCTTCAAGCCTTTCGGCTTTACCGCGACAGTGGCTGTCCTTTTCTCGTTGCTGGTAGCGCGTGCGCTGACACCGATGATGGCCTCGCGCCTCATGCGGCCGGACTCGCATGTGGAGACATCCGGCCGGGTCAAGAACTGGTACATAGAGAAGATGCAGACGGCGCTGCGCCACCGGCGCATCACCATCGCGGCTTCGACCGCGCTGATGATCGGCACGTTCTTCCTGGCTTCGACGCTGCCCACGGGCTTCAGTCCCAGCGAAGACTTCGGCTCGGTGAACCTGAATGTCAGCCTGCCACCCGGCTCCACCATGGACAACTCACGCGACGTCGCGGAGCAGATCCGCGCCCGGCTCTCGAAATACAAGGAAGTGGTCCACACCACGATGACACTCAGCCCGCGCAGCGCCAGCACCTTCGTCACGCTGGTCGAGCGCAAGCAGCGCGATCTGTCGCAGCAGCAGCTGCAGCAGAAGATGATCGCGGACATGCGCACCATTCCAGGCGTGCGCATCCAGAGCGGCGGGGGTGGCATGGGCAACAGACCCGGCAGTGGTCCGATGCAGATCGAACTCACCGGTGATGATTCCGCCGTGCTCACAACCACTGCCCAGAACATCGAGCGCGAGATGCGCAATGTGCCCGGCCTCACCAACGTGACCACCAGCGCCAGCCTGTTGCAACCGGAGCTGACCATCCGGCCGCGTGCCGATCGTGCCGCCGAACTGGGTGTCACCACTTCAGCCATCAGCCAGGCCACGCGCATTGCGACCAGCGGCGACATCACCAACAACCTGTCGAAGCTGAACCTGCCAGATCGGCAGATCCCGATCCGCGTGCGCCTCAACGACAACGCCCGCAAGGACATCGAGCAGATCAGGCTGCTGCAGGTGCCCTCGCGTGCCGGCCCCGTGCCGCTGATGAATGTGGCGGACGTGAGTCTGGGGGCCGGACCGTCGCAGATCACCCGCTACAACCGCAGCCGCAACATCACCATCTCGGCCGACCGCGGCCAAATGCCGCTGGGCGAAGCGGTGAAGTTGGTGAACAACCTGCCGGCGATGAAAACCTTGCCGGCCGGCGTGCGGCCGGTGGAGTCGGGCGAGGCAGAAATCATGAGCGACATCTTCACGGGCTTCGCGCTCGCGATGCTGATCGGCATCTTCTGCATCTACGCGCTGCTGGTGCTGCTGTTCCACGACATGCTGCAACCGATCACCATTCTGTCCGCGCTGCCGCCGTCGGCGGGGGGCGCCATCCTGATGCTGTGGCTGCTGAAGATGGAACTGTCGCTGCCTTCGCTAATCGGCCTGCTGACGCTGATGGGCATCGTCACCAAGAACTCGATCCTGCTGGTGGAATACGCCGTCATGGCGCGCCGTGAGCGCGGCCTCAACCGTTTCGACGCCTTGCTGGACGCTTGTTCCAAGCGCGCGCGTCCCATCGTGATGACCACGATTGCGATGGCTGCGGGCATGACGCCCA
>JANPGU010000106.1:0-5322 GCA_031424095.1 Gammaproteobacteria bacterium | reverse complement strand
TGAGGTAGCGGTTCGACAGCACGGCTGCACTGACCAGAGCCGAGTCTTGGATGCGCACACCGTGGTGCACCTCGTAGCGCTCTTTCAGGCCGCGCAGGATGGCGATGGTCGCTTCCACGGTCGGCTCGCCGACCAGGATTTTCTGGAAGCGGCGCTCCAGCGCGGCATCTTTTTCGATGTACTTGCGGTATTCGTCCAGCGTGGTTGCGCCGACGCAATGCAGCTCGCCGCGCGCCAGCGCCGGCTTGAGCATGTTGCCCGCATCCATGGAACCTTCGGCCTTGCCGGCGCCCACCATGGTGTGCAGCTCGTCGATGAACAGGATGACCTGGCCTTCCTGCTTGGACAGATCCTTCAGCACGGCCTTGAGCCGCTCTTCGAATTCGCCGCGGAACTTGGCGCCGGCGATCAGCGCGCCCATGTCCAGTGACAGGATCCGCTTGCTCTTGAGACTCTCGGGCACTTCACCGTTGACGATGCGCTGCGCGAGACCTTCGACAATGGCGGTCTTGCCGACGCCGGGCTCACCGATCAGCACCGGGTTGTGCTTGGTGCGCCGCTGCAGCACCTGAATCGTGCGGCGGATTTCGTCGTCGCGACCGATCACGGGATCGAGCTTGCCCTTGATGGCGAGCTCGGTGAGGTCGACGGTGTATTTGGACAGCGCCTCGCGGCTTTCTTCCGCGTTCGCATCGTTGACGGGTTCGCCGCCGCGCACTTCATTGATGGCGACCTCGAGTTTGGCCTTGGTGAGGCCAGCGCCCTTGAGCAGCTTGCCCAGCTCGCCCCGGTCTTCCAGTGCCGCCACCGCGAACAGTTCGCTCGAGATGTACTGGTCGCCGCGCTGTTGCGCGATCTTGTCGGTCACGTTCAGCAGTCGCGACAGGTCCTGCGAGACATGCACTTCACCCGGTGCGCCTTCCACCCGGGGCAGGCGGTCCAGCAATGCGGCAAGCTCAGACTTCAGCTTCGGGAGGTTCGCGCCGGCCTTGGCGAACAGCGGGCGCAGGCCGCCGCCCTGCTGATCCAGCAGGGCCGACAGCAGATGCGCCGGCTCGATCATCTGATTGTCGTGGCCGACGGCCAGCGACTGGGCGTCGGCCAGGGCGTTCTGGAAGCGGCTGGTCAGTTTGTCGTTGCGCATGCGGCGATCATGGGGCCGAACGGGGCGGAATCAATGGGGCGCGAGGTGCTCCACCGCGGCCACCAGCCCCACCCCCAGTGCAATGAGAACCACCTGCAATACGCTGCTGCGCACGTCCACCCTGCGGTGCAATCCGGGGATCAGGTCAGCCACCGCGACATAGAGCAGGCTCGCCGCCGAAACACCCAGTGCATAGGGCAAGGCCGGCTTCACCGCGGACAGCGCGTAATACCCGACCACACCGCCGATCACCGCACCCAGCGCGGTGATCAGGTTCCACGAAAACGCCCGCGCCCGCGACATGCCACTGTGCAGCAGGATGGCGAAATTGCCGACCTCGCTGGGCACTTCATGCGCCAGCACGGCCAGGCTGGTCATGATGCCGAGGTTGATGTCGATCAGGAAGGCGGCGGCGATCAGCACGCCATCCAGCGCATTGTGCATGGTGTCGCCGACCAGGATCATCACGCCGGGGGCGCGATCCGCATGCTGATGCGTGTCCGGCGCGTGGGTTTCGCAGTGGTCCTCGTGGCAATGGCGCCAGAGCACCAGTTTTTCCAGCACGAAGAACAGCGCGATGCCGCCGAGCAATGACATCCCGACGCTGGCGTAGTTGGCAGGCCCGGCGAGTTCTATGGCCTCGGGCAGCAGACCAAGCAACGCCGCGCCCAACAGTGCGCCGGTAGCGAATGCCACGAGGAACGGCAGCGAGCGCGTACGCGCACGTTCCGGCACCAGCAGGAATACGCCGGCCAGCAGCACGCCGGCGACGCCCCCCAGCAGGGTAAAACCGATGATCCAGGTCAGTGTATTCATGTCTGCCGCCAGATGAGGCTGGCCATTCTACCGGTGCCCGCGAGCCCCCGATGCTGAACGTCGCGGCGGTGCGAGAAGAACCGGTCGGCATCCGCATAGGTGCAGAAGTTGCCGCCGCTGACCTGCGTGATGCCCAGTGCCGTCAGCCGCGCACGCGCCAGTGCATACAGATCTGCCTGCCAGCGATCGCCGACGCCCCGCTGAAACGCGGATCCAGCCGCGGGATTCCCGCTCAGAAATGCATTGCGCACGTCATCACCCACTTCGAAATGCGCGGCGCTGATGGCCGGTCCCAGCCAGGCCTGCAGCGTCACGCCCGGTGCGATGCGACCGCGCAGCGCCTGCACGCTCGCTTCCATGACACCCGCCGCGAGACCGCGCCAGCCCGCATGCGCGGCGCCCACCGCCGAACCGTCGCTGGCAGCCAGCAGTACCGGCAGGCAATCCGCGGTGAGCACGGCGCAGACCGTGCCGGATCCCTGCGCGACTGCCGCATCGGCGACCCCAGCGGGCGCGCCCCCTGCGGCGACATAAATATACGCCACGGCGATGCCAAGCACCGGGCGCAACCAGGGCGGCTCCAGTGGCAGCGGTGCGGCAATACGCAGCAGCCGCCGGTTCTCGGTCACGGCGGCGGGTGCATCGTCCACGTGGTCGCCGAGATTCCAGGTGTCACGGGGTGCGAGGCTGACCCCACCGAGTCGCGTGGTGCACAGGGCGTGCACGCCCGGCGGCGGACGCCAGTCCGCCACGATGATGCCGGGTGCTGCGCTCATCAGGCTGCGCGCAGGCAATCCAGCAGGTCGGTGAAATCCTTCGGCAGCGGCGATTCCACACTCACCAGCTTGCCGCTGATGGGATGCGTGAATTCCAGCTTCGCCGCATGCAGGGCCTGGCGGCCAAAGGACTTCAGCGCCTCGCGCTGCGCCGGCGTGCTGCCGGCAGTGAGCTGGCGGCGGCCGCCATACAGCGGATCGCCTACCAGCGGATGACCGATGTGCGCCATGTGGACGCGGATCTGGTGCGTGCGACCGGTCTCCAGGATCACGCGCAGCAGCGTGTGATGCGGGAAGCGCTCGGCCAGCCGGTAATGCGTGATCGCTTCGCGACCGTCGGCGCGCACCGCCATGCGCAGGCGGTCGGTGCGATGGCGGTCGATGGGTTTGTCCACCGTGCCGCCACCAGTCAGCGCGCCAACACACAGCGCCATGTATTCGCGCCCGACGCCGTGATCAGCCAGCTGCACCACCAGGGCCGTATGCGCTTCCAGGGTGCGCGCCACCACCAGCAGGCCGCTGGTGTCCTTGTCGATGCGGTGCACGATGCCGGCCCGCGGCACGAAGGTGAGCTTCGGGTCCAGCGCCAGCAGGCCATTCTGCAGCGTGTGGGAACGATTTCCCGCGCCGGGATGAACCACCAGCCCCGCCGGCTTGTCTATGACGAACACATGGGCATCGCGATACAGCACCTTGATGGGCATGCTTTCGGCTTCGACGCGGTCGTCGGCAGCCGGCGTGGCCTGCACCTTCACCGTCTCGCCGCCAAATACCGAATCGCGGGGCCGCGCCGGCTTGCCGTTCAGCGTCACCGCCCCTTCCCTGATCCACGTGGTCAGGCGCGAGCGGGAATACTGCGGCAGGGCCATGGCCAGCGCCTGATCGAGCCGCAGGCCTGCGGGCGCGGCACCGATTTCAACCATGTGTTCCACGGACGGGGCTTCTACTGGGGCCGCCTTTGGGGCGGCCGGGGCGCGACGACTCATTCGTCTATACTAGAGCCTGCTAACCATTTGGTCCCTATCTGATGCGATTCCCTTCAGTTTCCCGCCTTTCTTTCGTGCTGATTCCCCTGCTCGCGCTGGCGCTGGTTGCCGGCTGCTCGAGCAACAAGGTCCGCGACCAGCAGCGCCTGGCGCGACTGACGCCAGAGAAACTGTACGAACGCGGCCAGAAATCGCTGCGCGCGAGCGACTATGCCGACGCCGTGCAGGTGTACGAAGCCATGATGGCGCGCTATCCTTTCGCACAGGAATCGCGCCAGGCACGCCTCGATATCATTTATGCGTATTACCGCATGGGTGAAAAGGAATCGGCCAAGGACGCCGCGGAAACCTTCATCCGCGAGAACCCCACGCATCCGCGGGTGGACTACGCCTGGTACCTCAAGGGTCTGATCGACTTCGAGCGCACGCCTTACACGGTCGAGCGCTGGCTGCGGGTGGATCTCACCGAGCGTGCACCGCTGACGGCGAAGGATGCCTTCCAGTCGCTGCGTACCGTGGTGACGCGCTTTCCGAAGAGCCTTTACGCCGCGGATGCCCGGCGCCGCATGATCTATCTGCGCAACCGGCTGGCCGGCTACGAGATGCAGGTGGCCCACCACTACATGGAACGCGAAGCCTGGGTGGCGGCGGCGCAGCGCGCCCGCCTCACGGTCGAACAGTACGATGGCGCACCGGCTTCGAAGGAAGCCCTGCAGGTGATGTACCTCTGCTACACCAAGCTCGACTACCAGGAGCTGGCGGCGAACACCGAGAAGGTGTTCAAGGAAAACTTCCCGAACGACCCGATCGCGCTGCGCAAGGGCAGCGGTGGCAGCTGGTGGAAATTCTGGGGCGCCGGCTGACTCAGCGACGGTAGCCGTTGGTGATCGGATAGCGCCAGTCGCGGCCGAAGGCGCGGCGACTCACGCGGATTCCCGGCGGTGACTGGCGGCGCTTGTATTCATTGCGCTTGACCATGTCGAGGATGCGCCCCACCACGCTGCGGTCGAAACCGCGCGCCACGATTTCATCCACCGACAGATCTTCTTCGATGAAGGCCTCGAGAATCGCATCGAGCACTTCATACGGGGGCAATGAATCGGTGTCTTTCTGGTCCGGACGCAGTTCTGCGCTGGGTTCGCGCTCGAGCACCCGCTGCGGAATGGCGCCCTGCCCACCAAACTCGCCGCGCTGCCGCGCCAGTTCGTTGCGGTAGCGCGCCAGGCGATAGACCAGCATCTTGCTGCAGTCCTTGATGGGCGCGAAGCCGCCGTTCATGTCGCCGTACAACGTGGCGTATCCCACCGCCATCTCGCTCTTGTTGCCAGTGGTGAGCAACATGCGGCCGGTCTTGTTGGAGATCGCCATCAGCAGCACGCCGCGGCAGCGCGCCTGGATGTTCTCTTCGGTGGTGTCCGGCTTGAGGCCGGCAAACTGCTCGCGCAGCGCAGCGAGAGTGGCCTCGAACATGCCTTCGATGGAGATGACGCTGTAGGCCACGCCCAGCGCGCTGGCCTGCGCGGCAGCATCGTCGATGCTCATTGGCGAGGTGTAGCGCGACGGCATCATCACCACCTGCACGCGGTCGGGTCCCAGTGCA
>JANPGU010000105.1:0-29653 GCA_031424095.1 Gammaproteobacteria bacterium | reverse complement strand
CAGCACCAGGGATGCAGCCAGAGCTGTCGGGGCATCGACGATTTCGCAACCGGCGGACTGGTAGTGGGCGTCCAGCGCGCCGGCATTGATGCCTGCGCCGGATTGCACGCGTAGCACATGACCCTGCGCGCACAGCTTGCGCGCCGTTTCCGGCATCATTGCAACACGCGTCTCGCCCGCTGCCGTTTCCGTCGGCACACCAATCTGCATGGATTTCCCCATTACGTTGTGATTTTGGCGTAGCCAGGATCGGCGCTGGGCTTCATGCCGTCAGCAAAACGAGGTGACCAAGCGACATGGAGCAACCAAAAAACCCTCACGGCTCGGTCGCCCCAAGCTAGGGTCCGTGAACAACCACAAGCAACACGACTGCGTCGAGCCTCTTCATGTTGCGAATGGAGTGCGGTACATCCACCGAATAGCGAACCGTTTCACCCTTTTTCGCACTAACCCTCTCTGCCCCAGCCTGAATCTCCACTGTTCCGGACAGAACTGTCAGGTGCTCGCGTGAGCCAATTTCATGGGGCTGCGATTCAAGCACTCCCGTCGGCTCCAATGTCAGCTCATACCATTCGAATTGTCCGGCGGACTCCAGCGGTCCAATTATCCGCAGTTCGCATTTGCCATCTGAACTCTTGATTGAAGGGATGGCATGCGGTGGGACCACCGAGATCAAAGGAACCGCTTTGCCTGCATCTCCCAGAAGCTCGCCCATGCTCACCCCTAACGCGTTGGACAATCTCCAGACGAGTGCAATCGTGGGATTGACAAGATTGCGCTCAACCTGCGACAGCATCGACTTCGACACTCCGGATTTCCGGGACAAGTCTTCAAGCGAAAGGTTCTTTGCCTGTCGCAACGCCTGCAGCGCCAGCCCGACACGCGGTGGTTCATCATTGTTGACCAGATGGAGCATATTCATTATATTGTACACATGTTCTAGATAGTGAAACAAGCCGCTATTAGTGAACAAAGCAGAGTGGCGATTCACCATGAGGGCGCAAAACCATGAGCAACGGCTTCTACGACCACGTGGTTGGGGAACTAAAGGATATCACTGCATCCGGCCTCTATAAGACAGAGCGTGTAATCGGAACGCAGCAGGGCGCGAGAATTCGCACAGTCGGTGGAGCAGAAGTCACCAATCTCTGCGCCAACAACTATCTAGGTCTCTCATCCCATCCCGGTGTGATCAGGGCAGCAACTGATGCTCTGCACACGCACGGCTATGGACTTAGCTCCGTTCGCTTCATCTGCGGCACGCAGGACATACACAAGGAACTTGAAACCCGGCTTTCCAGATTCCTTGGCACTGAAGATACGCTGCTGTATGCCGCGTGTTTCGACGCGAACGGAGGTTTGTTCGAGCCGCTGTTCAATGCGGAAGACGCCATCATCAGCGACGAGCTGAATCATGCTTCCGTAATCGACGGTATTCGTCTCTGCAAGGCTGCGCGCTATCGCTATAAACACAACGATCTTGAGGATCTCGAGCGGTGCCTGAAGGAGGCAGTTGTCGCCGGCGCACGCTTCAAGCTGGTATTCACCGACGGTGTCTTTTCTATGGACGGCACGATCGCGCAACTAGATCGGATCCGTGACCTTTGTGACCGTTACGATGCCCTGCTTGGCGTGGATGAATGCCACGCGACCGGAATTTTGGGCGTCACCGGACGTGGCACGCACGAAATGCGTGGGGTATTCGGCAAGATTGACCTGATTACCGGCACTCTGGGCAAGGCACTTGGGGGCGCATCAGGTGGTTTCACAAGCGGACGAAAAGAGGTCATCGCCCTCCTGCGGCAGCGGTCACGTCCGTACCTGTTTTCCAACAGCGTCGCGCCCAGCATCGTCGGCGCCAGCATCGCAGTGCTCGATCTGCTCGAATCCTCGACCGAACTACGCGACAGGCTCGAGAGCAACACTCAATACTTCCGCCACGCCATTACCGCGGCCGGCTTCGCAATCAAGCCAGGGGAGCACCCCATCGTGCCCATCATGGTGTACGACGCGGCAAAAGCCCAGAATCTGGCGACACGCCTCCTCTCGCTTGGGGTGTACGTAATTGCGTTTTCGCACCCGGTAGTGCCGAAAGGCCAGGCGCGAATCCGGGTGCAGCTGAGTGCGGGCCATGAGCGATCGCAGCTTGAGGATGCCGTCGCCGCGTTCGCGCAAGCGGGTCGCGAGGCTGGTGTCCTGACATGAGTGGTCCGCGCATTCTCGTAACCGGCGCGAACGGCCAACTGGGTAGCGACCTGGCCGAGGCGCTCGTGCTGCGCTTTGGAAACGCGAGTGTGGTCACCAGCGATATTGTTGCAAAGCCCTGCGTCCAGGGCGTGGTTCACGAGGTTCTGGACGTAACAGATAGCGATGCGCTGGCGGCAATCGTCGCGAAGCATCGGATATCGCAGATCTATCATCTCGCTGCAGCGCTGTCGGCAACCGGGGAACAGCGTCCACTGTGGGCCTGGGATCTGAACATGCGCGGATTGCTCAATGTCCTGGAATTGGCGCGTCAGGTGAAGCTCGACCGCGTGTTCTGGCCCAGTTCCATAGCCGCCTTCGGCCCCAGTACGCCCAAGGTCGATACTCCCCAGCAAACGATCATGGATCCGTCCACGATCTATGGCGTTTCCAAGCTTGCGGGAGAGGGGTTGTGTCGCTGGTACCACCAGCACCAGGGTGTCGATGTACGCAGCCTGCGCTATCCGGGGCTGATCGGCTGGAAGTCGCCACCTGGTGGTGGAACAACGGACTACGCCGTAGAAATTTTCCAGGCAGCACTTCAGTATTGCCGCTACACGTGTTTTCTCGAGCCGTATCAGGCTCTCCCGATGATGTACATGGAAGACGCACTCCGGGCGACAGTGGAGCTGATGGAAGCCCCATCTGCCTCCATTGGCGAGCGTGGTAGCTACAACATTTCGGGTCTGACGTTCACTCCTGCGCAGATTGGTGCAGAGATCGTCCGACACATCCCGGGCTTTCAGATCGACTATGCGCCTGACTTCAGGCAGGAAATTGCGCGCAGTTGGCCCGGTTCAGTCAACGATGCTGCCGCACGTCGTGATTGGGGCTGGTCCCCGCGGTTCGATTTGACGCGGATGGTGGCAAGCATCCTGAGCAATCTCCGCAATGCCAGGCCCCCTGCGGCAGCACTGCTCGGCAAGTCGCGTGGCAAAGAGACATGTCAGAGAATCTGAGTGGCTCATAGCGCATTCGACCTGTCCAACGCAGGGGCGGAGCCGGGTAGGCGCAAGTCGTGAAAGCTCCGATAGCTGTTTTGAAGTTTGGCAGTTCCGTGCTGGGGTCGGACCAACAGATTCCGGACGTGGTGCACGAGGTGTACCGCCACTATCGCGAAGGCAATCGAGTTGTGGTGATCGTGTCTGCGTTTGCCGGGGTCACGGATCAGATATTTGACGAAGCTGCGGAGTACGTGGAGTCGGCAGATTCTCACGCGTTTGCATCCTGGGCAGGTACCGGAGAGCAAGTCGCCAGCGCAAAGTTGGTGTTTGCCCTCTGTCGATATGGAATATCGGCCAGGCTACTGGAGGCGAGCGCACTGAAGTTGACAGGAGCCGGTGGAGCTCTGGATGCGGAACTGTGCAACGTTTCGCTGGCGGCGTTGGCCGAGGCGCTTTCTCAAGTGTCAGTGGTGGTGATTCCGGGCTTCGTCGCTCAGGACGCCTCAGGACGAAGTGTATTGCTGGGTCGCGGTGGGTCGGACCAGACGGCTTTGTTCATGGCGCATGCCCTCGGTGCTCGCTGCACACTCATGAAAGATGTAGCCGGCGTTTATGACCACGACCCCCAGCTGGTCGGTCCTTCCACGCGTCGGTTTCCGCAGGTAAGTTGGGATTACGCGCTTGAACACGCAGGTGCGCTCATCCAGCCGAGGGCACTGCGGTTCGCCCGGGAAAAGCAGCTGGCGTTTCGGGTTACAACCTTGAATGCGTCCGCCTGCACCTGGGTGGGAAAGGCAATGTCCGAGGCAGAAGCGTTGCCGGTGGGCAAAGCGCCAATGGAGGTGATTCTGTTGGGTCTCGGGACGGTAGGTCTGGGTGTGTTTCACGAACTTGTTCGGCGCCCGGATTTGTTTACTGTCAAGAAGATTGCCGTCAGGAACAGGGCTCGACATCTTGCCTCAGGTATCCCCGGCGGGCTCCTGACGACAGACGTACATGAGGCCCTGCAAGAGCGGGCCCAGGTTGTCGTTGAGCTGATGGGAGGCCTGGAGGTTTCGTTGGTCGCGATTCAGGACGCGCTCCAGACCGGGAGATCGGTGGTTACCGCAAACAAGACCTTGGTCGCAAAACACGGACCAGCTCTGGAAGCAGTCGCACACGCGTGCGACCAGCATCTCCTGTTCGGCGCAGCGGTCGGGGGCGCTGTGCCAATGATCGAGTGGGTGCAACAGACCGTGGCCGAATGGGGCAAAGACGATCCCGTGCAAGAAATTCGTGGGGTCCTGAACGGTACCTGCAACTACATTATCGATCAAATATGCGCCGGACTCACCTTCGATGAAGCTGTTGCAATGGCCCAGGCAATGGGCTTTGCCGAAGCCGATCCTTCTGCAGATCTTTCAGGCAGGGATTCCGCCGAAAAGCTGACCATTCTTTCGCGATTTTTCACCGTCAGACGTGTGGCCCGGGAAACGGCGAAGATCAAGGGCCTGGTTCCGGTGGATGCAACGCTGATCCGGGAGAGTCGCCTGAGCGGCAGGCAGTATCGAATGGTTGCGAGCTATCGCGTAACTGGGCCGACAGGGGATCTCCAGGTTGGCCTGCAGCAACTGGTACCCGGCGACTTTCTTGCGAGCTGCAAGGGCGAGGAAAATCGGCTTGAAATCCGTTCCACTGGCGGACAATTGAAACGACTGCAAGGTCTTGGGGCGGGCCGCTTGCCGACAACCGCATCAGTCATGGCAGACGTACTGCAACTGTCGCGAGTGCATCGTGCGGTATAAGACATGACTGCACATGCTCTTGTCGACTGCGCACGCGTTCGAACAGGAGAAAGCAGTTCACGGGGTTTAACGTGTGCGGTAGTGCTCCAGGAAGCGCGCGATGCGGCCGATGGCTTCAGTCAGGTCGTCGCAGTTCGGCAGGAAGACGATGCGGAAGTGGTCCGGTGTCCTGCAGTTGAACCCGGTGCCTTGCACGACCAGCACTTTCTGTTCTGCCAGCAGCTCGTACGCGAACTGCCGGTCGTCGACCACCGGGTACATCCTGGGGTCGAGCCTGGGGAACATGTAAAGCGCGGCTTTGGGCTTGACCACAGTGACACCGGGGATTGCGCTCAGAAGCTCGTGGGCCAGGTTGCGCTGGCGGCACAGGCGTCCGGCTGGAGCCACCAGATCGTTGATGCTCTGATTTCCGCCAAGTGCTGTCTGGATCGCCAGCTGCCCCGGTGTGTTGGCGCATAACCGCAGTGACGAGAGCATGTTAAGGCCCTCGATATAGTCGCGTGCATGACGCTTTTCACCTGAAACGATCATCCAGCCGGCGCGGTAGCCGCAAGAGCGATAGTTCTTCGACAGACCGTTGTAAGTCACGAACAGCACGTCGTCAGCAAGCGCAGACATGCTGGTGTGTTGGTGGCCGTCGTAGACCATCCTGTCGTATATTTCATCAGCGAAAATCACCAGCTGGTGCTGGCGTGCAAGCTCGATAATCTCGAGCAGGACGCTTTCGGGGTACAGGGCGCCAGTCGGGTTGTTTGGATTGATGACGACGACGCCGCGGGTCCGCGCTGTGATCCTGCGCCTCATGTCATCCACGTCGGGCATCCAGTCTGAAGCTTCGTCGCATACGTAATGGACCGGCTTGCCGCCCGAAAGGCCGACCACGGCGGTGTAGAGCGGAAAATCGGGGGCTGGGATCAATACTTCATCGCCGTCGTTGAGCAGCGCGCTCATGCTCATGGCGATCAACTCCGATGCGCCGTTGCCCAGGTAAACGTCGTCCAGCGTAACGCCGCGAACGCCCTGCTGCTGGGTCCGGTGCACCACCGCCTTGCGCGGTGCGAACAGGCCTTTCGAGTCTGTATAGCCGGCAGCATGCGGAATGTTGCGGATCATGTCCTGCACGATCTCATCTGGTGGCTCAAGGCCGAACTCGGCCACGTTGCCGATGTTCAGCTTGATGATCTTGTGGCCCTCTTCTTCCATCTGGCGGGCCTTATCCAGCACTGGCCCGCGGATGTCGTAGGCTATGTTGGCAAGCTTGGCTGACTTTACGAGGGGCTTCAAAGAGATACTCCTGCTGCAGGATGCGACAACGAGGCGCGATTTAACCATACCGGTTGGCGTGCCAGTTACGACGCAGTCACTGCGGATCACGCAATAAGCAGGCATTCACAAGATCAAATGTGCCGGATCAAAATGCCTGCGAGCACGAACCAGTCGCACTACCCGATGTCCAGCGTTTTCAAAAGCCAAGTGCGGCATCAAATAGTCTGGACAAAAGCAGAAAGCCCCTATTTTGCTGGAGGGGTGAAGAATGCGTAGCAGGTGTTGATCTTGCGCGCCCGTACCAGAACACGATCATGAAAGAACCTGGATCATCGCACGCTTCCCTTCGTCCGCAGCGCCCACCCAATCCCCACGTCCCATCTCCGAGTGACCGAACGCAATACGGCCGAAGCGTTTGCGCAGGACTTCGCGTGGAGGAGGCATGCCGTCTGCGCCAAAGAAGAAACCTGGCGGCGGCGTCGGCATTGCGTGTCCCCAGCGATTCAGCACGATACCTGCGATATCCCGTCGCGCGTTGAAGCCGCCAGCCGAGAACATTCGCTGCATCTGCATGACAATCTTCCGCTCATAGTCCGCATACGAAGTACCGTACATCTGGGCGCGCCCCGCAGGACCCTCTGCTTCCAGAGGAAAACCTGGACTCTGGATCGGCACATAGAATGTCATCACAATCGGCTTGTCAGGGTGAAAGGGCGCGAGGTTTTTGCCAGTCACCATTGGTTGCCGGATCGTGCCGAAAAAACCGAAGCCATCAAACCAGCGGCCGGTGCCGAAGCCCAGTTTGTCGAGGAAGCGCCAGTTTCTCAGTGCGACATTCACCATGAGGATCGGCAGATAGAAAAAGCGCCCAAGCGCCAGGCGATATTCGTCTGGAAGGTCACTGACGATGTGTTTGGCCACCCAGCTCCCAATGTTCACGACAGCGGCGCCGGCTGTAACACGATAGAGCTGCCCGCTTCTTTCGTACACCACACTCACCCGATCAGCCGTATTGGGATTCCCCTCGTGCCTGATTCTCACGGCGGTGGATGACAATCGCATGCGATGGCTTGCGCCTGCTCGATCCAGCGCTGCAAAATTTACGGGATTGTTGGCAATCGCCTCGAAGGACATGGAGCCCTGAATGGCGTCCGGATAGATGGCTTTCACGAAGTGGCGTAACAGTGTGGTGTTGCCGCCAGGGAAACTCATCCAGCGATCGCCTACGCTGGCTTTGGCACTGTCTGCTGGGAAGCGCTCCATTCCCGGGATGCGGCCAACTGCTGCGTACGCGGACACATTTGCAGTATGACCGGCGACACCCAGGATGGGCATGACGTACGGCAGGACCTCGCTACTGAGACCCATGACCTTCGTGACCAGGTCCGCGAACGTGATGCGGTCGAGCCAAGCATCGCTCTCGTCATTCTTCAACTGCGGCCATCGGTTCCGCAAGGCCAGCAACTGGCTTCTCAAAGTGTCCGGCAGAGGTGCTCGCTCTAAATCGCCATCCCAGATGTTCTTGACCCATGTGCCTTTACCGTGGGTCATTGAGTTCTGAAAGTAATATCCCACCGTAGCGGTCTGTTCACCGTAGTAAAAAGGCCCTGATGTCGCCTTCTGGAACACGATGGAGGGGTCGCCACCTTCAGGCCGTGAAAACTGGAATTGTTCCGGCAAACCCAGCTCACGCAAATACCCTGCGCCGCGGGCATCTGGCGAATCCGGAAGAAGAAAATTGATTGAAGCCTGGGCTCCGGCTACATGGTAGCCGTCTACGGTAAAGTCATTTGACTTGGCGAAGCCGCCAAAGATTGCATGATTGTCGAGAAGCAGACTCTTGCCATCCGGTCTACGCTTCTGAAACTCGTGCTGTGCACTGATTCCCGAGAAGCCACCCCCGACTATTACGACGTCATAGACCTCGCCGGTGTCGATTACGTCTGTCAGGTCGCTCTGGTAGGTCCGATCTCGGATTTTGTGCGCGGCGCGCACCATGTCTGCCGTGTTGCCATTGGAAAAACGATAGTCGCCTACCCCCCCAAATCCAGTCCAGTTGGGCCCCAGGTCCTGGGAGGCTGCAGGGCAGGGGCTGTGAAGCAGCGCAGCACCAACACCCATCAACGCGGTACCGACGAAATCGCGTCGGGTGATGCCTTCACTCAATTCAGAGGCTGCGTGATCGGGATCCCGCGTCTTCATATTCCGGGCTTATTTTCAGCTGAGGATTGATGAAGTATGATTCGCACAAGCGCCACATTGCAATGCTCAATCCTGCACTGCAGCTGGATACGATTGGACCGAGCGTGACCGAGGCGTTGCATGCTGAATGATAGCGCGCGAGAGTGCATGTGGATTCCAGTCTGGTTGGCCCTGTCCGGAGGGCGGACGCCATCTGCTACACTTCCATGGCATGGTCAAAAAAACAAAAGTGTCCCCGACAATCCGCGACGTTGCGAATTACGTCGGCGTTCACCATTCCACAGTTTCCCGGGCACTGAATCCGGATCAGAAGCGAAAGATCTCCCCAGCTGTCGCACGTGAAATCGAAAAGGCAGCGGAAAAGCTTGGCTATTATCCAAATATTGCCGCGTCATCACTGAAACGAAACAAGTCTTTCGCTGTTGGCGTTCTTATTCCCGACATTACAAATCCGGTATTTCCGCCAATGATTCGCGGTATCCAGGATGCTGCGGAAGCAGACGGCTATACGGTTATCACGGCCAGCACGGATGACGATGCCGAGAAGGAGCGCGATGCATTCAGGATGATGCGCGGCCGTTCCATCGACGGCATCATTATCGCAACGGCTTACCTTGACGACCCTATCGTCGACATATGCAAGGAAGACGAGATCCCTTTCGTTCTGGTGAACCGGACTGTCAGGTCGGAAAATGTAAATGCAGTTGTTGTTGACGAGGCATTCGGAGTGCGTGCAGCGCTGGATCACCTGGTTGCATTGGGGCACACACACATTGCCCATGTTGCCGGCCAGGAGCACACGTCGACGGGCCATGAGCGTCTGCAGGCATTTCAGGATTACATGAAGCTGCATGACCTTGACGCCGGCCTTCTGCAAAGAACCGGGAAGTTCACAATCGACGAGGGATTCGCAGCCTGCGAGAAACTGCTGGAAAGCGGTATGGCGTTCAGTGCAATTCTGGCAAGCAATGATTTGATAGCGATGGGTTGCATCGACGCGCTCAATAAACACGGAAAGCGTGTGCCGGAAGATGTCTCGATAATTGGCGGAAACGATATTCCATTTCTGTCCAGGATGGTTCCCGCATTGACGACGAATCGGATTCCGAAGTACGAAATGGGCGCTCAAGCCGCTGGTTTGTTGCTCGACTTGATTGATGGAACTGAAAGAAATCCGGTCGTCATACGCATGCAGCCGAATCTCATAGTGCGAAATTCGACAGGGCCAGTTTAGAGTACACAGCAGGCCTGCAATCTGGAATTGCTACCCTCTCCCGCAAACCCGGGACAAGACCGCAGCAGCGTCAACTGCCGACGCACCACGCCAGGCGACGATCTGATCAGGGCGAATGAGAGCAAGATCTGCCCCGTAGAGATCGCGTGCCTCCAGACCGGCTATCTCCACAATTTTCAGATTGATTCCCATGGAGGCCGCTGTCACGCGGAAAGGTTCTGAATCCGCTGCAAGCGCGCCGAGCTTCAACAGTGTCCAGTCAAAGCCGAACATGTCGTAGAGCGACTGTCCTGAATCGAGCCACAGGTGGGGTGCGCGTCCCCCCGGGGTTGCCGTGGGCACATACAGATTGGGTGTGTCAGGCGGCGGCGTGGTTCCGTCGGAACAGATGATCGGCGAGCCATCGTAGCGCGCACCGAAAGTAATCCCGGGGATGTTGAATTCTGCCCTGGCATGGGCAAGCAGGAAGTTACCCGCTTCAAGGCGCGCGGCCTCACCGGCGGGCGAGTCTTCCTCGATGGCAGGCACCGGCAGGAAGTTGCCAATCGAATCAGCAAACAGGCGCGCGAACGTGGTGTTTCGCACAGCGAGGGGCTGACGCTCAATCTCGTAGCTGTCCAGCACGGCTGGACCGACACTGCCGTTCACCGCACCGGCAAGCTTCCACCCGAGATTGACGGCGTCATCAACGGCTGTGTTGTAGCCCAGCCCGCCCGTTGTCGTGAAAAGATGCGCTGCATCTCCCGCAATGAAGGTGTTGCCGCTACGGAAGCGGTCCGCGACCAGCGCAGATCCCGCAAGCCAGGTTCCATGAGCAAGGATCTCGGCATCCACCTTCACTCCAACAGCCATCTGAAACAGATCGAGCAGCTCGGAGCGCGAAGATGGAACTACCTCACCGTGCCGAAGTTGGGTATGAAAGGCGAATTCCCCCCTGCCGTTGACCGCGGCCATGAACGCCCGTCTATCCTGATTGAAGGTCACGTTCATCCATGCGGGAGCGTGACCTACCGCCTCATAATACGTAGGACAATTGAGGTAAATCGCCAGCATCTGCCCGCCTAGAAAATCGCGCTTTGCTGCACGTTCACCGGCATAGTCTATGCCGAGCTGCTTTCGAACCGTGCTGCGTGCACCATCCGCACCGACAATGTATTTGCCCGTCTTTCGCAGGACCGCGCCGTCTGCCAGCCGCTGGATCTCGGCTTCGATATGGGTTCCCCGGTCGACAAACCCGTTCAGGCGGTGGGCGTAGTTGACGGCGACAGAAGGAAGCCGCTCGGCATGGCTCCTCAAAACGCGTTCCACGAACTTCTGGGATACGCGATGCGGAAGCTCAGCCGCACTCCATGAACCGGTAAGTCCAGTCACCTTCATTCGAGCTTCGCGCGCCGATGGCAGTTTGAATCGCGCCAGCTCATGGTTGGCAAAACGCGTGAAATAGGCGATGTCCGTCGGAAAGTCCGAAGGAAGACCCAGCGATCTGATCTCCTCGGCGAAACCCAGTCGCCGATAGTGTTCCATCGTGCGCGCTTGCGTGGCGTTGGCCTGAGGATTGGTTGCCGTTGAATCTTTCGCGTCCACCAGGAAGACACTGACTCCGCGGCGTCCCAGTTCAATAGCGAGCATGAGGCCACATGGCCCCCCGCCCACGATGATGACATCACAGGCGTCACTCGCTGCAGTCAATGGAATCTCCAATATTCAGTTGAGTAGATGTACACACTTGAGCGCTGCAAGCACTACGCGTCCCGGGTCGCGCGCTGGCGTGGCAACCCGAGCAATAGCAGCGCAGTGCCCAGCGGCAACATCGCAGCCAGCAGCATCGTGGAATTCAGCTGCAGATGCTGCGCGAGCATGTAGCCGCCAAGCAACGGCGCCACAATGCCGCCGATGCGACCCATGCCTCCCGCCCAGCCAATGCCGGTTCCCCGGATCTGCGCGGGATAGGAATTCGACTGCAAGGTATTGAGCATGGCCTGCCCGCCACTCTGACAAAAGCTGTAGAACATGATGAGGGCAGTGAATTGCAGCGTACCGAAAGGCACGCGCCCCAGCATGTACAGGGCGATTGCAAGGCCGAAGTAGGTCACTGGAATCAGGCGCGATGGGGCGAAACGGTCCATCAGCACACCGGCAGACAAGGTACCCACCAGCCCCCCGGAGAATCCGATCATGATGACCAACGCGAACTTCGAAATGGGCACACCAGCCATCTGATTGAAGAACGACGGCAGCCACGCGCCGAGCAGTGCGTTGCTGCCCATGGCGAGGAAGGTCGCTGCCCAGATGAACATCGTTGTGCGCCGGCGTTCTGGAGTCAGCAGCGCTCTGGGTCCGGTACGCAGCTCTGGCGTGCGCGTGTCACCGGCGACGAAAGTGACCGCGGCGGGTATCTGTACCGCAGGATCTACGCGGCGCAATCCCTGAATGATCTTCTCTGGTTTGCCACCCCGATTGGCAAGGAATTGCAGCGATTCGGGCAGTGCCCACACCAGCAGCGGCAGCAACAGCGCCGGCAGACCGCCACCGATCCAGAATGCGGCGTGCCACCCCCACGGCTCCAGGAACCAGGCCGCCACTGCGCCGCCAGCTGCAGCGCCCGTACTGTAGCCAGCCAGCACGATACCGATGAACAAGCCACGCCGTGCCTTCGGCGCGTACTCGGCCACCAGCGACACCGCCATCGGCAATATGCCGGCGAGGAAGATGCCTGCAAAGAATCGCAGCACCGCCAGCTGCAGAATGTTGTGCGAAAACGGCGACAGCAGCGTAAAGAAAGCGAAGGCGGCGACCGACCAGACCATCGTGCGCTTGCGACCAAAGCGATCCGCCATTGGCGAAGCGACAAAAGCCCCCACCGCCAGTCCAATTTGTGTCAGCAGGAAAACCGGAGTCATCGCGGCGGCCGACTGTCCGTATCCAGCGGCGATCGCGGGCGCCACCTTGCCGACGATGAAGATATCGAAGCCGTCGATGAACAGCGCGGCAGTACACAGTGCAAGCATCCGCCAGTGGAATGCGCGCAGGCGACTCCCGTCGACGAATGGCTGGATCTCGAAACGCGTCTGCGCGGCTTCGCGAGTCTGCATGTGCGTCATCTCCATGACTGACCATCCCATTCTGCCCAGCCGACTGTGACTGATTTCAGCATTCGATGATGTTGACCGCGAGCCCGCCGCGCGAGGTTTCCTTGTACTTGGTCTTCATGTCGGCACCGGTTTCCCACATTGTCTTGATGACCTTGTCCAGTGAAACGTGGTGTACGCCGTCGCCACGCAATGCCATGCGTGCAGCGTTGATGGCCTTTACCGACGCGATCGCATTGCGCTCGATGCACGGTATCTGCACCAGACCGCCGACCGGATCGCAGGTCAGTCCAAGATGATGTTCCATGCCGATCTCTGCCGCGTTTTCCGTCTGTTCCGGCGTGCCGCCCATCACCGCACAGAGGGCGCCCGCTGCCATTGAGCAGGCCACTCCCACTTCACCCTGACAGCCTACTTCCGCACCGGAAATCGACGCGTTTTCCTTGTACAACAGTCCAATGGCCGCCGCCGTCAGCAGGAAATCGACCACACCGGTGTCGGTCGCACCAGACACGAAACGCGCGTAGTAATGCAGCACAGCCGGAATGATGCCCGCCGCGCCATTGGTCGGCGCCGTGACCACACGGCCGCCGGCGGCATTTTCCTCGTTCACCGCCAGCGCGTAGAGATTCACCCAGTCCAGCACGATGAGCTGGTCGCGCAGGGCCGCCTCCGGATTCGTGGTCAGCTGGCGGAACAGTTCAGCCGCGCGCCGGCGCACCTTGTAGCCACCTGGCAGCACGCCTTCGACCGCGCAACCGCGGCGTACGCACGCCTGCATCACGTCCCAGATGCGCAGCAGCCCGGTATCGATCTCGGAATCGGTGCGCCAGTGCCGCTCGTTGCGACGCATGATCTGCGCGATCGAACAATGCTCGCGCAAGCAAAGCGCCAGCAGCTCGTCGCCACTGTGAAAAGGATAGGGCAGCGAAGCCGAGTCCGGTGCAATGCGCCGGTGTGTTTCGCCGTCTGACGCCACTTCTTCCGCGACGACGAAGCCACCGCCCACGGAGTAGAACACGCGCATTGCGATCACGGCACCGGCTGCGTCATATGCCGTGAAGCGCATGCCGTTCGAATGCTTCGGCAAGGTTTCGCGCCGATTGAAAATCAGGTCCGTCTTCTCGTTGAACGGCAGGATCTGGCCGCCTGCCAGAGCCAGACTGCCGCTGCTGCGGATCGATTCGAGGCAAGACGGTATCGCATCCACATCCACTGAATCGGGCTCGTGGCCGGCGAGTCCGAGCAAAATGGCCTTGTCGCTGCCATGACCTTTGCCGGTGGCGCCGAGAGAGCCGTAAAGCTCAGCGGTGACACGGGCTACCCGCGCGCTGCCGCCTGCCAGGGCGACAGCGAACTGCCGCGCGGCCCGCATTGGCCCCACGGTGTGGGAACTGGAAGGGCCGATGCCGATCTTGAACAGGTCGAAAACACTGACAGCCATGATAAATCTGCTTCAGGGGCGCGCTGCATCGGCTGCATCCAAAGCGGCCAGGTGCGAGTGTCGCCGGCCGAAAAAGTAGTACAGCACCAGCCCGAAGATCGCCCAGCCGAAGAACAGTTTGATGGTGTAGGCGCCGAGGCTGACGAACAGCAACAGGCAGCCACCCATGGCCAGTGGGCCCACGATCCAGATGACGGGCACACGGAAGTGCCGCGTACGGCCCGGCTGCTTCCGGCGCAGCACCATCACACCCAGCGACACGAGGAAAAACGCGAACAGCGTGCCGGAATTGGAAATGTCCGCCAGCATGGCTACCGGGAACACTGCAGCGAACAACGACACCGCGACGCCAGTGACCATCGTGACCACATGCGGAGTGTGGAAGCGCGGATGCACGCTGGCAAACTTCGATGGCATGAGTCCATCGCGCGCCATCGTGAACAGGATGCGGGTCTGGCCGAACATCATCATGAGCACTACCGACGGCAGCGCGATGATGGCCGCCGCAGCGACCCAGTTGCCGACTGCCGGCCAGCCCAGATTGCGCAGCACGAACGCCAGCGGCTCTTTGGATTCGGACAGCGGTCCGCCGGGCTGTGCGCCGGCTGCACCGATGGCAACGTATGCGACCAGCAGGTAAATCACCGTGCAGATGCCAAGCGATGCGATCAGCCCGATCGGAATGTTGCGGTTTGGATTCTTGGTCTCCTCAGCAGCGGTGGAGACCGCGTCGAATCCGATGTACGCGAAAAAGATCGACGCGGCGGCACCCAGCACGCCGACTCCGGACAACGGAGTCCCCCAACCGTTTGGCAGCATCGGCGAAAAGTTCGCTGAATCCACGGCCGGAAACGCGATGCAGATGAACACCGTCAGCGCCACGAGCTTGATGGCGACCAGCACCGAGGTGAACCTGGCGCTCTTGGACGTGCCCAGTACCAGCAGCCCGGTGACGAGGGCCGAGATCAGAAAGGCCAGCAGGTTGAAGCCACCGGCGGTTTTGGTGCCGTCCGCGAGCATGATGGTGTCTGCCGGACCCGCCGTGAGCGCAAGCGGCAAGCCGTAGCCCACGCTGCGCAGAAAGCCGTTGACGTAACCCGCCCACCCCACTGCGACGGCTCCGGCCGCCACGGCGTATTCAAGGATCAAGGCCCAGCCGACCATCCACGCAACAATCTCGCCGAGCACTGCGTAGGAGTAGGTATAGGCACTGCCGGATACCGGCACCATCGACGCGATCTCGGCGTAAATCAATGCGGTCAACAGGCAGACAGCGCCGGCGATGACGAAAGACCACAGCATTCCCGGGCCGGCCTTGTTGGCGGCCACTGCGGTCAGCACAAAGATTCCGGTACCGATGACGGCGCCGATGCCAAGCATCGTGAGATCAAATGCCCCAAGCTGGCGGCGCAGACCTTTCTTTTCCGCTGTGGCAATGATCGCGTCGAGGGGCTTGATGCGCCAGAAATTCACTGTTGTTTCCCCTGATACTGTATTGCCGACTTGTTGGCCGACGAGACCGTGACGCACAGCTTCGGAGGAAAATGTCACCCCCAGCTTGGCCGCTAGTTGCCGGATATTCCCGGAGACGGATTTGTCGAATACGCAATTGCAAGCAGCACGACAATCAGCAGTGGATGTTCAAGCCGCATGAATTGCCTGTCTTTGACGAAAGTGAAGATCACTGCCGCCATGATTGCCAAGGCCAGCAAGATCGCGAGCCGCGACGCAAACCCGAATATCAGCATTGCCGCGATGCTCCACTCGGCCACACCAACCGCTATGCGCAACCAATCAGGATATTTCCATTTCCTGAACTCTTCTGCGATGAAACCTGGACCGGACAACAGCAGCCAACCTGACCACAGAAAGACGGCGGCCAGGGTAAAGCAGCTCAATTGATATGCAGTTGGCATCGGGGCAGGCTCCGGTTAGCCGCGCGGGAAAACTGCTATGCAATCGATTTCCACCCGCGCCCCCGGTGTGGACAACTGATTGATACACACTGTTGTTGAAGCGGGAGACCAGTCACCAAGAGTCTCGCGGATGGTGGCCGACATGCCGTCGTTATCCCGCATGTCCGTGAGGTACTTGGTCATCTTTACAATGTCGGTCCAGTGGAGCCCTTGATCGTCCAGGATCGACTTGATCGTTGCCAATGCATTCCTGGTCTGATCACGGATGCTGAGCGGATGATTGTGCTCTTCCGACACATGGGGATGCTTGTGATAAAGCGGCGATGAGGTTGCTCCGGAAATGAAGAGCAGGTCGCCCGGCGACTCGATGCGGATTGCAGGCGCATAGGGCATGTCGGCCACACGCTCGGGTTCGGTGTGAATTTCGCCGATCCCGGGGTTGGTTGGCGACACCTTGAAGGCTGGTTTACGTCTAGACATCCAAGTCTCCATCTATTGTGGCTGGAACGTCATTCCCAACAGACGCTCGGCATTGCGAAAAGCGATGGCCTCATAGTCTTCCTGAGGCAACTGCAGTTCCTGCAGTCGATCGCGTGTGGTACCAATCGGCCCGAACGGTGTGTCGGAGGCGAACACGAGGTGGGAGCTGCCGAAAAATTCCAGGCCGCAGCGCAGACCGTGTTGTCCGCCGAAGAGTGCGGTATCAGCGTAGAAATTGCGCAGGTATTCGAGGTGCGGGCGGCGCAGGTCCGGCAGAATCCGACTGTAGTCCTCGTCGGAGGTTCGAGCCCCCAGGACGTCCAGGCCCGTGCCCACGCGGCCATCGAAATAGGGAATCATGCCGCCCAGATGATGCGTGATGATCTTGAGATTCGGGTAGCGGTCGAACACCCCATGAAACACGAGACGACACATCGCGACGGAGGTCTCGTAAGGCCAGCCAAAGCACCACCACATCTCGAAGCGAGACTTTTTCTCGCTGGAGTAGTCAGGCATGGCGGCAGTCCTTGCCGGGTGCAGCCAGATCGGCAGGTCGCGCTTTGCGGCAAGGGCAAAGACAGCCTCGTACTCCCCGCCATCAAGGGGCTTGCCGGCGACATTGGTGAAGATCTGAAAGCCGCGCGCCCCGCAATCAATGGCGCGCTCGGCCTCGCGGACGGACGCTTCGACGTCGTGCAGGTTCAGCGCGGCGATGAAGGCCGGGAACCGGTGAGGGTGTGCTGCGCACAGGCCCGCCATGCCGTCGTTTGCGATTCGGGCAAGTTCATTGCCGACCTGGCCGGTGGCGATCTCTTCGATCGCGTTCGGCAGCGCAATGATCTGCCTGTAATCTCCGTATGCATCCATTTCGCGGAAGCGCTCATCAAGATCGAAGAGCGTCGTAACGGATCGCAGCCGCTTTCCCATGTCCTTGAGCTTTGGCGCGCGCAGCATCATCGCGTCGAAATAACTCGGCGGATACAGATGCGTGTAGATATCGAGCAGCATCGCAGTCATCGGTGCTTGTGCCCACGGTGAGATCTGCCCGGAGCGCATCCACATGCTGTGGCGGCAGCGCTCTTCTTGTTCACGACGGTGCTTCTCTTGAGCCCTTTGATCCTGATGCCCACCGTGCCAACGATGACGCGACTCACAGGCTGGCCGCTCACCGGATCCGAAGTAAGCGGCGCATCGCTCATTCGCTGGAATACTTCGAAACGCCGCGGCTTCGAGCCTGACGTTGGCGCTGTGATCTCGTAAACATACGTGGGCATGGCATTGGTCCTCAGGCGCAATGCAGGCTCAGGTGGATTCCAGTCCGTCACTCACCTTCACGTTCTCCGATACGAGTTGGTCGATTCCCGAGCATTTGGCCATGTACTGGAGCAGCACGCTGAAGTCCTTGTCACCGCGGTAACCATGACCCATCGACTGCTGGAGTACGTCACGCGTCGCGTTCGCAACCGGCATCGCAACTTCGTGCTCGCGCGCAAGGCTCAACCCCAGATCCATGTCCTTGCGCAGCAGCTCTGGAGTGAAGGTAACGGCGTAATCCTGATTCACCCAGCCAGGCGTCTTGTAGCGCGAAAAGATCGATCCCATCACGCTGTTGTTGATGAATTCCAGGAAAGCATGCCGCGGCACACCGGCCTTTTGCGCAAGGATCGTCAGCTCTGCCAATGATTGCGTCACGACGCCCAGGTAGACGTTGTGGCAAATTTTCATTGTCCGGGCCAATTCACCCTCGCCGACGTAGGTCACGCCAAGTCCGGCAATGATCTCCTGATACACGCGCACTTCGTCGAACACTGCCTTCGGCCCCGACGTCACCAGCGCCAGCTTGCCGGCCTTGACGCATTTGCCGTTGCCACTGACCGGGGACGCGATGTATTTGGCGCCGCGTGCCTCTACGGCTTTGCGGATTTCGGCCGATGCGGCGACCGAGATGCTGGAGCACTCAACGAAAATCTTCGGGGTCGCCTTGCCGGACAAGACACCGTCTGCGCCAAACAGCACCTGCTTGACATCGGATGATGTCGACACCATCGAGAAAACAATGTCGCGCTGCGCGAGGTCGACCAGATTGTCGACAATTTTGGCGCCGAGCTTGATCAGGGGTTCCGCTTTGGATCGGGTGCGATTCCAGACCGCCAGATCGGCACCGGCCTTTGCGAGGCGTTCGGCCATCGGGTAGCCCATCCGACCCATGCCGACCCAACCAAGCGTGTACTTCGTCAACCCTGATGCACCCATTCGCATTCTCCTACACAAGCGCTAGTGAATTACCGTTGGCTACCTGCCCACCGCTTTTCTCGAAGGTTGCCGGCGTCAGCCAAGTCCTGAGAGGGCGCACGTGTGCATTTATTTTCGCCTGTCAGGAACGTATCACCAGCACGTGCGCGGCGCAAGCTTCGGGAATGCGAGTGCATTACGCGCTCTCTTGCGCAAAGCGGTTAAATCCAATCCGGACGTGTCGAGCTGTGCCAGCCCGTGGTGCCCGAGCCGGACTGGGCACCGTTCTCGCCAGCCTTGATCTGCAGGCCAGGTGACTATATGGTATGCACACGTATGCAGCAAGGCGGCCCGCGTGAGTCGAAGCTGCTGCAAATGCCGAGGGATCGATCACGCCCGCTTCACGGGAGAGGAACCAGCCCATGTCCGAGTCTGCAGGCACGCAAACAACCGCCACCGATCTGGATCCCCGCTGGAACTGGAAGCGGCCGATCGCTGCACCCGGGCGCGCCAACGTGGATTTCGAGGAACGAGTGGATTTCCGGCGCCTGCACCGCTATCGGGTTGCTCGCGCGCAGCAAGCGCTGGCTGCCTCAGACCTGGGGGCCATGCTGTGCTTCGACAACAACAACATCCGCTATCTCACCAGCAGCGTCATTGGCGAATGGAGTCGCGACAAGTTCGCGCGCTATGCTTTGTTCACTGGCAAGCCCGATCCCTATCTTTGGGACTTCGGCTCCGCCGCTTCGCACCACCGCCTGTTCGCACCCTGGTTGAAATCAGATCACTGTCGAGCAGGGATGCTGGGCCTGCGGGGGTCCGTATCCGAGGAAGCCAACCTCTTCAAGAACGCTGCTAAGGAAATTGCAGACCTGATGCGGTCCGAGGGAGTCGCCGACATGCCCTTGGGCGTCGACGTGGTCGAGCCACCGATGATGTTCGCCCTGCAGCGGGAGGGAATCGAGGTGCGCGATGCCCAGCAGGTGCTGCTGAATGCGCGGCAAATCAAGAGCATGGATGAGATCGTGCTGCTGAACCAGTCTGCCGCGATGGTGGACGGGGCTTATCAGCTGATTGCAGAGCATCTGAAGCCGGGCGTGCGCGAGAACGAAATTGTCGCTCTCGCCAACAAGTTTCTCTATGACAACGGCTCCGACGACGTCGAGGCCATCAATGCGGTGTCGGGTGAACGTTGTTCACCGCATCCCCACAACTTCACCGACAGGATGTATCGTCCGGGCGATCAGGCGTTCTTCGATGTTATCCAGTCATACATGGGATACCGAACCTGCTACTACAGGACGCTGAATGTAGGCTTTTCAACCCCCGGGCAAGAAGGTGCCTACAAACAGGCGCGGGAGTGGATCGACGGAGCCATTGCGATGATCCGGCCCGGGGTCACGACCGACAAGATCGCGGCGTCCTGGCCGGCAGCCACGGAATTCGGATTCGCCAGTGAAATGGAGGCATTCGGATTGCAGTTTGGTCATGGCCTGGGGCTGGCGCTGCACGAGCGTCCCATCATCAGCCGACTTGTCTCCCTGGATCGACCCTTCGAGCTGCAGGAAGGCATGGTTTTCGCACTGGAAACGTACTGTCCGGCCATGGACGGCAGTGGCGCCGCGAGAATTGAGGAAGAAGTCGTGGTGACCAATGACGGTTGTCGCGTCATCACGCTGTTTCCGGCGCAGGACTTGTTCATAGCAAACAAATATTGAGCGGGGCAGTGCACGTGAGCGACAGACTGATCCAAAGCATTCCGACTGGTCTATATATCGGCGGAACGTGGCGCGATTCCATTGGTGGAGAACGCTTCGATGTCTGCGATCCTGCGACCGAGGCAGTCATCGCGAGCGTTGCCAGTGCGAACGCCGCCGATGCGACCGCGGCCGTGACCGCCGCTCACGAGGCTGGACCCGCCTGGGCTGCTCGCGCGCCCATCGAGCGTGCGGACATCCTCAGAAAATCCTTCGACCTGATGATCGAGCGTCGGGAGCAATACGCAACAGTAATCTCTCGCGAAGAAGGCAAAACGTTGGCCGAAGGCATGGGCGAAGTCAATTATGCCGCCAGCTTTCTGCGCTGGTTCGCGGAAGAAGCGGTGCGTTACTCCGGTCGTTTCGCGCGCGCACCCGCGGGCGGCAACAATATTCTGGTACAGCACCGTCCGGTCGGAGTCTCACTGCTGATCACCCCCTGGAATTTCCCCGCCGCGATGGCTACCCGCAAAATCGCGCCGGCCCTGGCAGCTGGCTGTACGACTATTCTGAAGCCGGCCTCCGAAACTCCCCTGACCGCGCTGATGATGATGCAGCTGTTTGAGGAGGCAGGGGTTCCGGCGGGTGTCGTGAACCTGCTTCCGTCCAGAAAATCGTCGGTGATCTCGAATACGATTCTGGCTGACCACCGCACACGCAAGTTGTCCTTCACTGGTTCGACCGAAGTGGGTCGCGTGCTGCTTGCGAAAGCCGCAGAGAGAGTCATCAACTGCTCGATGGAACTGGGTGGTAACGCGCCGTTTATCGTTCTCGAAGATGCAGATCTTGATGTAAGTGTAGAAGCTGCATTTGTGGCGAAACTTCGCAATGCTGGCGAATCCTGCATTGGCGCCAATCGCTTTTACGTTCATTCAAGCCTGATCGCCGAATTCGCCGCACGGCTTGCAAACAGGATGCGTCGCCTGAAAGTGGGTCCAGGCCTTGAGCCTGGAGTCGACGTCGGGCCCCTGGTGAACGCCGCTGCACGTGACAAAGTTGAGTCGCTGGTAGATGACGCCGTCAAACTTGGTGCCCGGCTTTTGACCGGTGGCAAGCGCGTTGCCCGGCCCGGCTATTTTTATGAGCCTACGCTGATGCTGGACGTCCCGGAAAAGGCCGAGATACTGGATACGGAGATCTTCGGCCCCGTCGCGACGCTGGTTGCGTTCGATACCGATGACGAAGTGGTCGCCCGCGCCAACGACACCATCTTCGGACTAGCAGCCTATGTGTGCGGCAGGAATACCGGCAGAGCCCTCGCTGTTGCCGGGCGCATCGAGGCGGGCGTGATCGGCATCAATCGGGGGTTCGTCTCCGATCCAGCGGCGCCGTTTGGCGGCTTCAAGCAAAGCGGCATCGGTCGGGAAGGCTCGCAGGAAGGCTTGCACGAATTTCTTGAAACCCAGTACATCGCGGTCGATTGGTGAAACGCTAGTGGCAACCACAACGAAACTCGAATTGACGGCGCCGTGGGTGCAGTTCGAAGCGACCACCACAGATTGGGATGAGCTTGGCGCAGTTGAACTGCGCAGAATCCTCAACCATATGCACATCATCCGCGCATTCGAAGAAGAGATGCTGCGGCTCAATAACGACGGACTCGTGCATGGCCCCTTGCACGTCAGTGTCGGCCAGGAAGGCGCGATGGTCGCTGCACTTTCCAGCCTTGGCAGTGGCGATCTGGTCAACGGTTCGCATCGTGGCCATCATGTGTTTCTCGCCAAGTGCCTGTCGCATGTGGAACCGAAATCCCATGACCCCGGCAAGGGCGACACGCCCCAGGCCATCAAGGACCTCGTCTACCGGACCATGGCCGAAATCATGGGATTGAGCCCTGGATTTTGCGAGGGCCGAGGCGGCTCCATGCACCTGCGCTGGGACGAAGCCGGCGTCATCGGCACGAACGCGATTGTAGGTGGCGGTGTACCGTTGGCCAACGGGGCAGCCTGGTCGCTGAAGCGCGACGGCGAAAAACATGTTGCCTTCACCTGCTTCGGCGACGGCTCGTGTCACATCGGAAATGTTCTTGAGTCACTGAATCTGGCGGCCCTCTACAACCTGCCGATCTGTTTCCTGATCGAAAACAATCAGTACGCGGTTTCAACCACACTGGCTGAGGAAGCGCGGGAAACCAGGATGTCATCCCGTGGTCTCTCCTACGGAATTCCCTGTTTCCGGGTGGACGGCATGAATCCGATCGCAGTTCGCAAGGCTGCTGAGCACATCATCGACATGCTTCGCAAAGGCGAGGGACCAGCCGTACTCGAGGTCGACGTCTATCGATATTTCCATCACAGCGGCGGTCTCCCTGGCAGTGCATTTGGCTACCGATCAAAGGAAGAGGAGAAGGCGGCGCGCGCGCGCGATCCGCTGGAGATGCTGGAGCGCGGCTTGAGCCAGCGAAAATGGCTGAGTGACAGAGAGCTCGAAACCATCAAGGCCAATGCTGCGACCTGCGCGAGCGAGGCGGCGAACCGTCTGACTGAGGTGAGCGGGGGCAAACGCAAGATCGTGGACTCCCTTTGGCCCGATGTCGGCTTTCGTGACCAGGGATTGCGCGGTGATCTGTCGGAATTTGACGATATCGAGTTCGTCGAGCTGGAGAGTTACGGCGGCAGGACGGAAGAGGTCAAATTCGTGGACTTCATGGCCAAGGCGATGGTGCGCCGCTTTGAAACAGACGACAGACTTTTCGTGTTGGGCGAGGACGTCCACAAGCTGCGTGGTGGTACCAACGGTGCCACCAAAGGGCTCCCGGAACGCTGGCCAGATCGCTGCATACCCGCGCCCATCGCCGAACACGGCTTTGTTGGCCTTTGCGGCGGAGTCGCCATGGTTGGCAAATACCGGCCGATCGTCGAACTCATGTACCCGGATTTCTGCCTGGTTGCTGCCGATCAGCTCTTCAACCAGATCGCGAAGGCGAGGCATATGTTCGGCGGCAAGTCGCCCGTGCCGCTTGTCCTGCGCACCAAGGTCGCGTTGGGAAGTGGCTACGGTTCCCAGCACTCCATGGATCCCGCCGGTTTGTTCGCGATGTGGCCAGGATGGAGAATTCTCGCGCCGTCAACGCCTTTTGACTATGTAGGACTCATGAACTCAGCGCTTCACTGCGAAGATCCGGTGATGGTCATCGAGCATGTCGAGTTGTACAACTCCAATGGCGTGGGAACGGCGCAGGATTACGACTATTTCATACCCATCGGAAAGGCCAAAGTCGTGCGGCCAGGTGCTGCATTTACCGTCCTCACCTATCTCACAATGGTTGGCAAAGCAGTGCGCGCCGCGGAACAACTTGGAATCGACGTCGAAGTCATCGATCTGCGGTCGCTTGATCGCGGCAGTCTCGACTGGGAAACGATTGGTGCAAGCGTCAGGAAAACCAATCACGTGGTCCTGCTCGAACAAGGGCCATTGACCACTTCGTATGGCGCCATGGTCGCTGATGAGTTGCAGCGGCGGTTCTTCGACTATCTGGATCATCCGGTGCAAAGAATCCACGGTGGCGAATCCTCGCCCAGCGTCTCGAAAATTCTCGAGCGATCGGCATATGTGGGTGATGAGGAGATTGTTGCGGCGTTTCGCAAGCTGATGTCAGACAAGGGTGCGCCGCTTGCGGCGAGCAGCTGAATGGGAACCCTGGAGCGACAGGTGAGCGCAGCGGCTGCTGGCTTGCCCGGCCTGCGGGGAACAGATCATTTCGGTTTCACGGTGCCGGACCTTGAAGCAGCAGTCGACTTCTTCGTCAATGTCATCGGCTGCGAACCTTTCTACCGGGATGGTCCGTTCAAGTCCGACGAAGACTGGATGGCGGTGCACCTGAACGTGCACCGGGACGCGGTCATCCGCAAGATCCGCTGGCTGCGATGTGCGAACGGACCGAACTTCGAGCTGTTCCAGTATGAAGCGCCGCACCAGGCCACCAGCCCACCCCGAAACAGCGACGTGGGCGGGCATCACCTGGCCTTCTATGTCGATGATTTCGACAAAGCTCTGCAGCATCTGCTACGGCACGACGTGCGCGTGCTGGGGACTCCAACCGTACGCACAGCAGGTCCCAACGCTGGGCAGACCTGGGTCTATTTTCTTGCACCCTGGGGCATGCAACTGGAACTGGTCAGTTACCCCGCGGGGAAGGGCTATGAGAAGGATTTCGACACCAGACTGTGGCATCCCGCGAATCCGTCGGTCTGACGAACGATTGGAAATTGGGAGGTTCTGAAGTGCCTGTATCGATTCGACTTCCGGTGATTGCTGCCGACTTCCGCTCTGGAGCGATCGCCAGCTGGCATAAGGCAGTCGGTGATTCGGTCGCGAAAGGCGAGATTCTTTTCGACATCGAGACCGACAAGGCAGTTGTAGAAGTCGAAGCGGACGATTCAGGTGTGTTGGGTGCGATTTTGGTGCCAGGAGGAAGTGAAGCCGTTCCTGTCAACGCCATTGTCGGCTACCTGCTGAAACAGGGCGAAACCCTGGCGGACCTGCCGAATGCCGGGGCTGTTTCGTTGCAGATTCCGCCCGGGAACCAGGCGCCAGCAGGTTCTCCAGCAGACTCGCAGCCCGCATTGCCAGCGCAGGCGCGTGATCGGACTTTCGCAAGTCCGCTGGCGCGGCGCCTCGCGGTACAGCGCGGCGTTGAACTAGCGGGAATTCGTGGCAGCGGGCCAAACGGCCGGATTCTCAAGGCAGACGTGGAAGCGGTGGTCGGGCAGGCCGCGAAACAGGCAGGGTCCGCCGCCACGCAACCTTCGGTTCGTAGCCGCCGCGCTGGACGCGACGTACCCAACAGCAGAATGCGCAAGGCGATTGCTGCCCGACTCACGGCCGCGAAACGCGACATTCCGCACTTTTACCTGACCATCGACTGCGAGCTCGATGCACTGCTGGACGTCAGGCGGCAACTGAACGAGCATTTCGCCAGTTCCGGCACCAAGATTTCAGTCAACGACTGTGTGATAAAGGCCGCGGCGCTGGCGCTCGCCGACGTGCCGGCTGCCAATGCGAGCTGGTCCGACGATGCGATTCACCAGCATGGAACCGTTGATATTTCAGTTGCAGTCGCTACTGGAGGCGGTCTGCTCACGCCGATCATCCGGGATGCCGATCTCAAGCCGCTGGTTGAGATCTCACGGGAGATGAAGGCGCTCGCTGCGAGAGCGGTCGCAGGCAAGCTCAAGCCGGACGAGTTCAATGGCGGTGGCTTCTCGGTGTCCAACCTCGGCATGTACGGCATCAAGGCGTTCAGCGCGATTCTCAACCCGCCGCAGTCCTGCATTCTCGCAGTAGGCGCCGGCGAAAAACGCGCGGTCGTTCGTGGCGATGCGCTGGCCATTGCGACAGTCATGACATGCACCTTGTCGGTTGACCATCGCTCGGTTGATGGCGCGGTTGGTGCGCAGCTGCTCGGAGCCTTCAAGAAGTACATTGAAAACCCTGCGCTTCTTCTCCTGGGCGCTGCCTGAGCAGCGCAGAGCAACCGCAGTGACCAGGACAGCCGATACCAAGGCCGCGCAGTCCGCAGACTATGCCGTGCTGGTCATAGGAAGCGGGCCCGGGGGATATGTCGCCGCCATCCGGGCGGCACAGCTGGGGCTGAAGACCGCAGTGGTCGAAAGCCAGGAACTGGGCGGGGTATGTCTCAACTGGGGCTGCATTCCAACCAAGACGCTGCTGCGTTCAGCAGAAGTGTATGAAAACTTCAAGCATGCCGATGAGTTCGGCCTTGCAGCGGGGACTGTCACCTTCGACATCCGCAAGATTGTGCAGCGCTCGCGCAGCGTCGCGGCAAAGCTGAACGCAGGCGTGAAGCACCTTTTGAAGAAGAACAAGGTATTAGTCCTGAAGGGTCACGCGAAGCTGCTGGGAAACGGCCGAATCCACATCGACCAGGTGGATGGCGGTGCCCTGGAAGTCGTCGCCACGAACACGATACTGGCCACTGGCGCCAGAGCGCGCGTTGTTCCCGGGCTCGAACCCGACCGGCTGATCTGGACCTACCGTGAAGCGATGACACCCTCAATGCTTCCCGCGTCGCTGCTGGTGGTGGGCGCAGGCGCCATCGGTGTTGAATTCGCAAGCTTCTTCA
The DNA here is from genome assembly GCA_031424095.1 of Gammaproteobacteria bacterium. Taxonomy (GTDB): domain Bacteria; phylum Pseudomonadota; class Gammaproteobacteria; order Steroidobacterales; family Steroidobacteraceae; genus ZC4RG30. Next base: position 2,976 of record JANPGU010000105.1, on the reverse strand, counting down.
ACTCGTTTGGTTCGGCCGTAACGTTGATAGAGATGCAGTCGCAGATATTGCCTGCGGAAGATTCCGAAATTTCGGAAGCCGCGTGCAAGGCTTTTGTCAGGCAAGGCATCGATGTGTTGACCAATACTCGCGTGGTCAGCGTCGAACGCTTGCCCGACCACGTCGTGGTGATGCTGGACATCGCCGGAAGAAGTGAGCAACGGCGCTTCGAGCGAGTCATCTCCGCCGCCGGTGTCGTGGGCAACCATGAGAACCTCGGCCTGGAAAACACGGCCGTTCTGGTGGACGGCGCCCACGTTCGCGTCAACGAGTGGTGCCAGACCGGGGAGCCAGGCGTCTATGCAATCGGGGATCTCGCGGGTGCACCGTGTCTGGCGCACAAGGCCAGCCACGAGGGCATCACCTGCGCAGAGCACATCGCTGGAGTTCCGGGCATTCATCCTGTCGACCGCTCCACCATTCCGGGCTGCACCTACAGCCGACCGCAAATCGCCAGTGTCGGCCTTACCGAGAAAGAGGCGCGAGACGCCGGCCACGAGATCAACATCGGTCGATTTCCGTTTCAAGCCAACGGGAAAGCGATTGCCCTTGGTGAAACAGAGGGCATGGTCAAGGTCATCTACGACAGGAAGTCCGGTGAACTGCTTGGCGCCCACATGCTGGGGGCCGAGGTGACGGAGCTCATTCAGGGCTTTTGTATTGCACGAACCCTCGAGACCACCGAGCAGGAACTGATTCACACGATTTTTCCGCATCCAACGCTATCGGAAATGATGCCTGAAGCAACATTGGCATCGTTGGATCGCGCCATCCACATCTAGAAGGAACATCCACGTGGCACCTCAGCAGAACAAGCGTTCACTCGCCGATCTCATCAAGTCTGTTCCGGATCTGGTGGAGTATTTCTACAACGACACGATTTCGCCACACAGCAGAAACCGGCCGGGCGCGTCCCCCGTGCCTGCGGAATACACCAACTGGCGCGACGAACAGCGCGCGTGGCGCGAAACCGCCGTGCTGTTCGATCAGACGCATCACATGCCGGAAGTGTTTCTCAAAGGCAAGGACGCCCTGCGATTGCTGAGTGATGTCGGCATCAACAGCTTCGCCAATTTCGAACCGGGTCGCGCCAAGCAGTACGTCGCCTGCAATCACAATGGCCAGATGATCGGTGAATCTGTCCTGCACTATCTTCGTGATGGAAGCTTCGAGTTGATCAGCGGCACGCACCTTCACAACTGGTTGCAGTACAACGCGGAGACTGGCGGCTATGATGTGACGCTGGTGCGTGAAGCGCCAACGTCGGAGCAGCAACCGACGCGAACGAACTTCCGCTTCGGCATGGACGGACCGAACGCGGAGAAGATTTTCCAGGAAGTTGTTGGGGGTGCACCGGACATTCCGTTCTTCCGGACAGCACAGGTGAAGATTGCCGGCTGCGATGTGCTTGCCTTGCGGCATGGAATGGCGGGACACAAGGGCGTTGAGATGTCCGGTGCTTTTTCACAGTACGCCGCGGTACGAGGCGCCCTGCTGAAGGCTGGAGAAAAGTACGGTCTCGTCCCGGGTGGGCGACTGGCCTATTTCAGCACCATGAGCGAGAGCGGCTGGATGTCCTATCCGCTGCCTGCCGTATACACCGACGAGAAGCTCGAAAGATACCGGCAGTGGCTGCCAGCCGACTCCTGGGAAGGCAAGGCGCAACTGGCCGGCAGCTTCCGTTCGACCAACATAGAGGACTACTACGTCACTCCCTGGCACCTGGGCGTTGATCGAATCATGAACTTCGACCATGACTTCATTGGCCGCAAGGCCCTCGAGAAAATGGCGGCCGGGCCTACCCGAAGCAAGGTAACACTGGTCTGGAACAAGGACGACGTTGCGCGCATCCAGAATTCAATGTTCGCGTCCGGGATTCCCTTCAAATACCTGGATTTGCCCGTGGCGTCGTACGGCTTTCCGCAACTTGACGCGGTTCGCGATCAGGATGGCAAACTCGTGGGTACGTCGAGTTTCTGCGGCTACAGTGGCAACGAGAGGGAAATGCTGTCACTTGCCTCGATGGATGCTGCGCACGCGATTCCGGGTACCGAGGTTGTACTTACCTGGGGAGAGCCGGACGGCGGGTCGAGAAAGCTGCATGTCGAACGTCACCAGCAAACCCAGGTTCGTGTGACGGTCGCCCCGGTTCCGTATGCCGCTGCGGTCAAGAAAATGAAACATGCGGCGCTGGGTGGGGCCTGAACCGACCCGTTTCACGCCACGATGAGGAGGTTTTCTATGTCGATGACAAGAAGAGAAATGCTGATTGCCATCGCGCAATTGGCAACCGCCGCGACGCTGGTGGCGTGCGCCAGATCCACAGGTCTGACGCGGGTTGCTGCGGGCAATCCGGATCTTGAACTGCTGGCAAGCGTTGTCTACGACATCCTGCCCTACGCCGAATTGCCTGCTGCGCTGTACGTCAGTGCCGCACAACAAATCCTGGATTTGAAGGATGGAGAAGTCACTGCGGGTCTGATGAAGCTGCATGAGGCGAGCAACGGTGCGTGGAAAAACGTTCCAGAGACAGAAAGACTGACGATCCTGTCCTCGCTGCAGGACAGTCCCTTCTTCTCCGTCATCCGCGCCAGGGCCCTGCAGGTGTTACTGCGCAATCCAGCGACTTATGCCGTCATTGGCTACGGGGGTTCCAGTATCCAGTACGGCGGGTACCTGTATCGGGGCTTCAACGACATCAGCTGGTTACCTGCCTCAACGGCCAAGTAAAGAGAGCGAAATCATGGCTGCCAGATTCGATTTGAACGATCAATCCGTTGTGGTGATCATCGGTTCCGGAGCGGGTGGTGGAGCCCTGGGCAGGGAGCTTGCCACACGGGGCATCAAGGTGGTTTGCCTGGAGGCAGGTCGCCGCCTGCAACTGTCTGACATCGAAAATGATCGGGCCAAAATGGGCGCGAAGATGACCTGGCAGGA
>JANPGU010000104.1:0-1505 GCA_031424095.1 Gammaproteobacteria bacterium | reverse complement strand
CCCGACATGGTGCCCACCACAATGAATCCGGGCAGACTCATGACCAGCAGACCATCACGAAAAAGGCGTGGAAGGTCTTCGCGATTCACGGACACCGTGGCCACTGGCATGGCCCCACCGCGTTTGCCGCGAAAGTAGACCACCAGCGCCAGACTGACACCGAGAAGCAGGCCAGGTACGATGCCGGCCAGGAACAGGCTCAGCACAGAGATATTGGCCACGGCGGCATACAGTACCATGATCACCGACGGCGGAATGATGGGGCCGATCACGGAGGCTGCCACAACCAGCCCAGCGGCAAATTCCTTGCTGTAGCCCTCCTTGTGCATGCCGTTGATGAAGATGTTCCCCAACGCTGCAATATCGGCCACCGCCGTTCCCGAAATGCCGGAAAACATGACCGACGCCAGGATCGCCGCATAGGCAGTGCCACCGCGCACGCGCCCGACAATAACCTGCGCGAAATGGATGATGCGTTCGCTGATGCCGCCGCGATTCATGAGTTCGCCGGCCAGAATGTAGAACGGCGCGGCCATCAGGACGAAAGTGTCGACCCCGTTGAACATGCGCGAAATGACGTTCAGTTGCTGCTCCCCGCTGTACCAGAGCGCAAAGGAACCGGCCAGGGCAAATGAATAAGAGATCGGCAGGCCGGCAACCAGCAGGAGCGTGAGCGCAACAGCGATGGCAATCATTCGGCGTCTCCCACGAACTTCTCGGGCCACAACGCAAGGAAGAATTTGAAGATGGTGACGATGGCCAGAAAAACCCCACCGATCGCCATGGACGAGTAAACGTAGACCATTCTGATACCGGTAGTTGGTGCGGTCTGCATCCCGTTGAGCAGGCAGAACTTGACCCCCTGGACGATGATCAACACGCAAAACCCGAATATGACCAACTGCAGGAAAGCCTGGTGGAAAGCCTGGAAGCGAGGACTCTTGACATCAAGGAACAGGTTCATGTCCATGTGGTCGCCATACAGGCTGGCGGCTGCCGCACCGACAAAGGTCAACCAGACGGTGCTGTATCGCACCACCTCCTCCGTCCAGGACAAGGGCGCGTTCATCACGTAACGCGTGAACACCTGCGCGATGTTGAGCAGCACACTGATCAGCAGCAACCAGCCGATGATGTGATCTGAGAGCACTCCCACCGAGCGTCCAAAACGATTGATGAATTTCATGCGTAGTTCCGAAGTGCTGCCGCTATGCCAACAAGCGCCCGGCCCCGCCGGCCAGGGCGCACCTTACCGCCAAAGACGGCCAATGCTCAATTGGCGTAGGACTTGCGAGTCGTGTCGCGGACGGCTTCCAGCAGTTTGTCAACGATCGGGCGACCCGTCTGCGAAGCGATGAATTCGATCACGGGTTCCTGGGTCTGCTTGCGAAAGGCTTCCTTTTCTGTCGGTGTGGTCACGTACACCTTGGTGCCGGCTGCGCGGATCTTCTGGATCGCCTGCATGCTGTCCATCGATTTGCGTGCGTTCGCCACTTCGGCATGCA
>JANPGU010000103.1:0-1905 GCA_031424095.1 Gammaproteobacteria bacterium | reverse complement strand
AACTACAGCGCCGTCACGGCACCGATGCATGGGCAATGACGCGAGGGGATCGCTCGTACCAACCGCGCGAACCGTTGACGATCCTGACCACCGATAGCATGACCGGCACTTCAATCAGTACGCCGACTACGGTAGCGAGCGCCGCGCCTGATTCGAATCCAAACAGGCTGATGGCAGCAGCCACCGCCAGCTCAAAGAAATTGCTGGCGCCGATGAGCGCTGACGGGCCGGCCACACAGTGGGCCTCCCCGGCCGCGCGGTTCAGAAGGTAGGCCAGAGCCGAGTTGAAATACACCTGGATCAGGATCGGCACTGCAAGCAGCGCGATGACCAGTGGCTGCTTGAGGATCTGCTCGCCCTGGAATCCGAACAGCAGCACCAGTGTGACGAGCAGGGCGACCAGACTGAGTGGACCCAGCCGCGAAAGCACTGTTGACAGGCGGGTGCCATCGCCGGAAGTCAGCAGCCACCTGCGCAGCACCTGCGCGATCAGGACCGGTACGATGATATAGAGCCCTACGGATAACAGCAGCGTGGCCCATGGCACGGTGATCGCAGCCAGGCCAAGCAGGAGTCCGACGATCGGGGCGAACGCCACGACCATGATCACGTCGTTCAGCGCCACCTGTGAGAGCGTGAAATTGGGCTCGCCTTTGCACAGGTTGCTCCAGACGAAGACCATCGCTGTACACGGAGCAGCCGCGAGCAGGATCAAGCCGGCGATGTAGGAGTTGATCTGGTCAGCTGGCAGCCATTGCCGGAATAGAACGCCGATAAACAGCCAGCCCAATAGCGCCATCGAGAACGGCTTGACCGCCCAGTTCACGAACAGCGTCACCCCGATGCCGCGCCAATGCCTGCGGACCTCGCCCAGGGCGGCAAAGTCGATCTTCATCAGCATCGGAATGATCATCAACCAGATCAGCATCGCCACCGGCAGGTTGACTTTGGCGACCTCAGCCGAACCGATCGCATGAAATACACCGGGCAGCAGGTGCCCAAGGCCGATTCCCACGGCGATGCACGCGGCGACCCAAAGGGTCAAATAGCGCTCAAAGGTGGACACTTTTCAGCTCTTGCCGATCTCGCGGACTTTGGCTGTCAGAGAGAGGTTGTCCAAGGAGCGGATGGGCAAAGCTGTAAAGAGACCGATGCGACGTTCCAGTCCACGGAAGGTCTCCCGGAACGCGTTCGCCTTGTCGAGGTCGCTGCCCTCGACGGACGCGGGGTCTGGCATACCCCAATGTGCGGTCATGGGTTGACCGGGCCACACCGGACAGACTTCCCCCGCGGCGTTGTCACAGACTGTGAATACGAAATCCAGCGCTGGCGACCCAGGCGCCGCGAACTCATCCCAAGCCTTGCTGCGAAGACCAGCGGTCTCGAATCCCAGGCGCTCCAGTAGTTCGAGCGCGTGCGGATTTACCTTGCCGTTGGGGTGGCTACCCGCGCTGTACGCCACGAATCGACCGCGACCCAGCTTGTTCAAGATAGCCTCGGCCAGGATGCTCCGGGCCGAGTTGCCCGTACACAGGAATAGCACGTTGAATGGCTTTTCAGACATTGGAGTTCCGTCGGCTGTCAGATGGGTTTGGACATGAAGGCGGAGCTGGCCGGGCAGATGCTGGCGAATTCACGCGTGGCCGAGATGGCTGGAGGGGCATTGTCCCGTGCAGTGGCTGCATAGCCGCGGGCAGCAAAGAACTTCTCTGCCGTCGTAGTCAGTAGATAGATTTCACGAACGCCAAGGGAGAGCGCGTAGTTCTCCACGAACCGGACCAGTGCAGAGCCCGTGCCGGCGTGGCGGTGCGACTGAGTAACTACAAGTGACCGCAGCAGGCCAACGTCGCCAAACACCTCAAGACCAACCAGCCCTTCGGGTGAATCTACATCACCGGCGAAGAA
>JANPGU010000102.1:0-9509 GCA_031424095.1 Gammaproteobacteria bacterium | reverse complement strand
GTCGTGGGCCCGGCCTCGCCGGATCCGTGGCTCGCCCGCGAGAAAAAATAGTTTTGTTTTGAAGAAGAAATAGTTCTTGTCTTAAATCGGAGTACTTCATGAAGATCCAGGGCACAACCCTTTCCTTATTGGCCCTGACATCGCTGTGCGGTGTGCAGGCGAATGCCGCAGAGACGCCAGAGCCTGCCGACACGACATCGCTGGAAGAAGTCGTGGTCACGGCGCAGTTCCGCGAGCAGAACCTGCAGACCACGCCTATCGCCATCACTGCGATGTCGGCGGCGATGATGGAATCACGCAGCCAGACCAGCATTCAGGACGTCGCCAACCAGGCGCCGTCCGTCACGCTCAAGCCGCAGGGCCCGGCATTCGGTCCGTCGCTGGGCGCGAACATCCGCGGTGTCGGCCAGTTCGACTTCAATCCGGCGCTTGAGCCTGGCGTGGGCTTCTACGTCGACGACGTCTATTTCTCCACGCTGACCGGCTCGATCCTCGATCTGCTCGATCTTGATCGCGTCGAGCTGCTGCGCGGGCCGCAGGGCACGCTGTCAGGACGCAACTCGATCGGCGGCGCGGTGAAGCTCTTTTCAAAGCGCCCGACCGGCAGCAACACCGGCTCGGTGTCTGCTACCTACGGCAGCCGCGAGCGCCTCGATCTTCGCGCCAGTTTCGACTTTAACCTTGCCGAAGGCCTCGACATGCGTGTGGCGGGCGTCGCCAAGAAGCAGGGTGGCTACGTCAAGCGCCTCGATTTCGGTTGCGTCTATCCCGCTGGGGGCTCGGCCACGTTCACGCGTGCTTATTCGATTGCCGGCGCGCCTGATACGCTGGCCGTGAACCCGGTCGGGGGTGTGCCGGCACGGACAAATCGCCCCGATTGCCTGCTCGCGAACGAGGGCGAAGTCGGTTACAACGCGATGCGCGCGCAACTGCGTTATCGTCCTAACGACAAGCTCGACATCAATATCATCGGCGACTACACGGATGACGATCGCACCACCGCCGGTTCGGTTCTTTTGCTGCGTCGATACCCGAACGGCGAAATCGCAACGCCGCGTTTCCCGTTGCCCCTCATTCCCGCCACGGGATCCTCGCCGCCGCAGAACTATGCCACTGCCTCGCCTCCGACGCGCGACATCAATCCATTCGCCGCGTCGAGTCTGCTCTTGTCTTTCGACAATCGGTTCCTCTGCGGCCAGTACTGCAACTACGCCACCTATGACATGCCAGCCGATGGCAATTTCAGGGCTTCCACGGCCGATGGTCGCGTCAAGTTCCGCGGCTGGGGCTTCTCTGGCCAGGTTGAATGGGATATCTCGGATCAGTTCCAGATCACCTCGATCACGGCTTCCCGCAAGTACATCTCCAACTTCTCGAACGACAACGATACGTCGCCACTGGCCCACAGCCTTGGCTATGGCCCGCTGACGTTCAAGTTCTTCAGCGAGGAACTGCGCCTCAACGGCAAGGCCGGCGAGACGGTTGAATACACGCTCGGAGGTTATTACAGCAATCAGACGTCGGTGTACGCCTCATTCCAGGATTTGCGCTCTTCGGGGCTGCAGTTCCAGCAGAGGGACCCAGTGGATGCAGACAGCAAGGCAGTGTTCGCGCATCTGGCATGGAATCCGCTTGATCCCCTCACCCTCACGACAGGCATCCGTTACACCGAAGAGTCGAAGTCCTATAACTACGTGCGGCAGCGTCCGTATGGGGACCCGACCTCGGTGACGGCAAACGGCGTGCTGCCGCTCAATGGCACTGTCGGTGAATACAGTGGCGACCGCTTCGACTATCGCGCCAACGTGCAGTATGCAATCAACGACGACGTGATGACGTACGTGCAGTTTTCCACCGGGTACAAGGGTGGCGGCGTGAATCCGCGGCCTTTCTTCGTCCAGCAGGCTCTGCCCTTCGGGCCCGAGACGCTCAAGTCCTACGAAGTGGGCCTGAAGACGGATCTGTTCGATCGCACGCTGCGGTTCAACCTTGCGGCCTTCCTGTCCCAGTACGAGGGAATACAGCTGTCGCTTGGCAATTGCACGGCGATCACGGGCGCAGGCTTTGGCGCTCCGTGCGCACTGCCTGTGAATGCAGGCGATGCGGACATCAAGGGCGTTGAGCTTGAGACCACGTACCGGCCGATCCAGGGCATGACCATCGATGGCTCGATGAGCTACATCGATTTCAAGTACAAGCGCTTCGGTACCTACACCTCGGGGACGACCACCGTAGCGGTGGGCGGCCCGACCAACCTCAATGGTCCACAGTTCGGCGACTATGCGCCGTTCACGCCCGAGTGGAAGTGGAGCGTGGGTGCACAGTATGAGTTCAATCTGGGTACCGCAGGATCGCTGACGCCACGCGTGGATGCAGCTTCGCAGAGCAAGGTGTACACGGCGTCTGCCAATCGCGCGACCAACAGGATCGACGCCTACAAGGTGGCAAATGCGCGCCTGACGTGGCGCAATGCCAATGAGGACATCGACGTCGCACTCGAGGTCACCAACCTGGCCGACAAGTACTATCTGCTGACGATATTCGACCAGACAGTGGGTGGCCAGGGGTATGCCAGTGGGCAGCCAGGCCGGCCGCGCGAATGGGCGGTTACGTTCAAGAAGAAGTTCTGACCGCCGCACTGCGCGCCGCAGCGGCGCGCAGTTCTTGTTCCGTAGCAAAAAGCCCCTGCAGGTTGCTGCCGGGGCTTTTTGTTTGGGCGGGCCGGCCGACCATGGCCGTGGTCATTTGCTTACAAGAGCACGGCGTGAAAACTGCGTGCAGCGAAGTCCGAGTCCTATCGAGATGGCATCTGACTGTTCGTAACTTCATTGCTCCATCACACAAGGAGAATGCAATGAACGAACGCAATTACAAGGACTCCGCCCACCCGGTTTCAACCGGCGTAGGTGCAGTTGTCGGCGGCGCTGCCGGCGGTGTTGCCGGCGGAGCAGCCGCAGGTGCCATGCTGGGTGGCCTGACGGGACCGGCCGGTGCGGCTCTGGGCGCCGTAGCGGGTGCAATCGTCGGCGCTGTGGCCGGCAAAGGTGTCGGCAAGGGCATCGATCCGTCAGTCGAAGGTACCTACTGGCGCGAGAACTATTCCAGCCGACCGTACGTTCAGGGTACGCGCAGTTATGACGACTACGGCCCCGCTTACAAGTACGGCGTGGACAGCTACTCGCGCAATTCAGGTCGTTCGTTCGACGAAGCCGAAGGCGACTTGAGCCGCGACTGGGGCACTGCCCGTGGGAGTTCGTCGCTCGAGTGGGAAAAAGCCAAGCACGCAACCCGAGACGCGTGGCAGCGGCTGAGCGATACGGTTGAGCGTGCAGTCCCTGGCGACTCCGATCACGACGGCCGCTGAAGGCTGAGCGCTTCTGCGCGACAGTGTCACTGTTTGCGCTGGCCTGGTCATCAGGCCAGCGCAACCCGTATTGCATCGACCCGTCAGCGCCTGTGAACTCCCCGTGCCAGCGCGCGTCCTTGCAATAGCCGCAAGTATTAGCCGTGAGTGGTGTATGGCGATTGGCTGGATGACCTGCTGGGCGCCGGCACCGGTTACTGCCACGGCAAGCAGGCAGGAGAGTCACTTCCTTGCCGATGATGTCGCATGTATTCCCCCGGGGCCATTTATCTGGTCTGATCCGCTTCCCGCCGGATTGTCGACAATTTAGCCGACAGCCGCAGAGGGAACAAACAAGAGGGGAGTGCCATGTCTGGAAATTCGGGGCGAAATGTTTTTCACTCGATGATGACGGCGGTCCTGGCTACCGGCCTGGCATCTGCCGTATTTGCGCAGCGCGCGGCCCCGGGTCCGGGTGCTGCTCCTGGCGCCGCGGTAAATCAGGCGGAAATGCAGCGCCGACAGGAAGAGCAGAATCGTCGTCCCGACAACATCGGCACCGGCAAGTTTGCCGCGATGAAAGAAGAAGTGGCATCGCTGCCAGCGCACGTGATCTATCGCCCAGCGAATCTTGGCTCCCTGGGCAGGATGAAGCTGGGTGTGGTCGCCTGGGGTAATGGTGGTTGCTCACCGGATGGTGCCAGCAGCCGCTTTCATCTGCTGGAAATTGCTTCCCACGGCTATCTGGTCATCGCCAATGGCAAGATCCTCAGCGGCCCGGGTGCTCCTCCGCGCGAACCACGCCCGCCGGGTGGAGCGGGCCCTGGAGCAGGTGGTCCTGGTGCGCCTCCGCGCACAACCGCCAGCCAGCTGACCGAAGCCATCGATTGGGCCATGAAAGAAAATGCACGCAAGGGCAGCCCTTACTACGGCCGTATCGATCCGCAGCAGGTTGCTGTTGCCGGCTTCAGCTGCGGCGGCATTCAGGCCATTGGCGTCGCGGACGATCCGCGTCTGGCTACCATCGTCATGCAGAACACGGGCCTGATCGCCACTGGAACCACCAACATGGGGGGCATGACCATGGAGAAGAGCCAGCTGCAGAAAATCCACACGCCCATCATCTACATTCTCGGCGGTCCATCCGACATCGCGTATGTAAACGGGATGGATGACTTCCAGAAGATCAACAATGTGCCTGCAGCTGTCGCCAATCTGGGCAACGTCGGTCACGGGGGCAGTTATGCCGAGGAAAACGGCGGCCGTGCTGCGCAAGCAGCGGTGAAGTGGCTGGATTGGACCTTGCGTGGAAATGGCGAAGCCGGAAAATGGTTCGTCGGCGCGAACTGCGGGCTGTGCGTGGATTCCGGGTGGAAGTTCGAGAGCAAGAATCTCGACAACGTCAGGGCGCGGAAGAAGTAGAAAAGCCATGAAAGCAATTCGCACGCACACTGCACTGGCCGGCCTGTGGATGGCCGGCTGCCTTGCTGCACACAGTGCAGCACCCGCTGCGCCGGATCCCAACGACGCCCTGCGCAATACCCTGCCGGACACGCCCGGAACCGGCAGGTTTCCGGCCCTCAAGGAAGTGGATTCCCGACTGCCCGGCCAGGTCATCTACCGTCCGGCAAATCTCGCCGCATTGGGCAGCACAAAGTTGGGCATTTACGCCTTCGGCAACGGTGCATGCACCGACGATGCGGCCCACACCCGCCTGCACCTGCTTGAAGTCGCTTCGCACGGCTATCTGGTCATCGTGCCTGGCGCTTTCTACACCGGACCTGGCGCTATCGCGCGGCCCGCGAACCTGCCACCAGCTGGTCCGACCGCGGTGCTCACCACGCATGCCCAGCTGGGAGAAGCCATTACCTGGGCGCTGGCAGAGAACGCCCGTCCGGGAAGTGCCTACTTCGGCAAGATCGATCCGCGCGCCATTGCTGTGTCTGGCTTCAGTTGCGGCGGGCTGCAGGCCATGTTCAACGCCCGCGACCCGCGTGTGCGCACGGTCGTGATGATGAACAGCGGACTCTTCGTCGATGGCCCGACCACCATGGCCGGCATGACCGGCGACAAGAGCCTGCTCAACACGCTGCACACGCCGATTCTCTACGTGCTGGGCGGTAACAAGGACATTGCCTATGCCGCCGGCATGGATGACTTCGCACACATCACCCGCGTGCCAGCTGCAGTCGCCAATATCGACAAAGGGCATGGTGGCACCTATTGGGAGCCCAATGGCGGTCCCGCAGCGCAGGTAGTCGTGAAGTGGCTGGACTGGCAACTGCGTGGCGATGCAGCAGCCGGGCGCATGTTCAAAGGCAAGGACTGCGGATTGTGCCGTGATCCCGCATGGCGCTTGAAGACCAGGGGTCTGGACTGAAGGCCGCGGGTCCTGGATCTAGAGATCCCTACACACCAGCACGATCTTTCCAGCACCGCCTTTTTCCGCCAGTGCATGCGCTTCGCCCGCCTGGGCAAGCGGCATGCGCCTGCTTATCGGCAGCAGGAAGTTTCCGTCGCGGATGTCATCGGCAAACTCGCGGACCTTTGACGCATCAGCCCGCGCGAATACGCGGGAGATTGTGACTGTCGGGTTCTGGCTGGATGCTCCCTCCGGCAGCACCGACGCATAGCCGAAGTTGCCACCATCCCTAACCAGGGCGAATAGTTTTTCGGCCGTAGCGCCGCCCACCGTATCCGCGACAGCGTCCACTTTCGCGAATGTGGCAATCGCGGAATCATCGTCAATGGCCAATGTGTCGAACACGCCCAACGTCCGCGCGTCCGGAATCTGGCTGGCGCGGACTCCGGCGATCACCCTGGCTCCGAGCTTCTTCGCTGTATGCACGGCGGCGCGCCCGACGCTTCCCAGAGCGCCGCTGACCAGGATCGTCTGACCAAGCAGAGGCCTGGCCACCAGGCGTACGAGTTGATCGCCGGTCAACGCGGCGAGCGGTATTGCAGCGGAGTCAACGAGATCCACCCCGTCCGGCAGATGCGTGAGGATCGAGCCGCTGACCGCAACCAGCTCGGCATACGTAGCGTCGGCCATCGCCAGAACCCGGTCGCCTGGTTTGAAGGTGCGGATGTTGCGACCCACCTCGCGGACTATGCCGCTGACGTCCATGCCCAGGATGGTGGGCAGCGCGAGAGGAAAATCGGCCTTCCTTGTACCGGAACGGATCTTCCAGTCGATGGGGTTCACGCTTGTCGCCCAGACCTCGACGAGTACGGAGTCTGGACTCAGCGCAGGCTCCGGAACATGATCCTCATACTTCAGCTTGTCCGGGCCGCCGTATTCGTGCAATCGAACTGCTTTCATGGAAACCACCTGAACGCGATTGGCGCGGAGCCTGCGTGGAATCGGCATTGTAGCCGGTCGGCTCTCGATGGAATGGCTCCAGGATCGGCGCTGGATTAACCGGGAGAAAGCGATGAGCTGGCATACCTATCACACCCGCAAGATAGGCGAGCACACGCTCGCTCCGGAAACACAGATGATGGGTTACGGCTACGACCCGTCACTTTCCGAGGGCGCCCTGAAGCCACCCATCTTCCTGACCTCCACGTTTACTTTTGAAACTGCGCAGGAGGGCAAGGACTTCTTTGACGTCACGTCGGGGCGTCGGGTACTCCCGGAAGGCAAACAGTCGGGGCTCGTCTATTCCCGCTTCAACAATCCGAATCTCGAAGTGCTCGAAGACCGGCTCGCCCTTTGGGAAGGGGGTGCGGCGGCGGCTGTCTTCTCAAGTGGGATGTCCGCGATTTCGACCACGCTCTGGGCCTATCTGCGTCCCGGCGATGTGCTGCTCATGAGTCAGCCCCTGTATGGCGGCACCGAGACGCTGATCGAGAAAACCCTGCCGGCATTCGGGATTAGGTCGGTTGCGTTTCAGGATGGCTGCGATCGCGCTGCCGTCCAGGAGGCAGCTGAGCAGGCACTGCGGCTTGCGCAGCAGACCAACGGTCGCGTGGCATTGATCGTTGCGGAGACGCCAGCCAATCCGACCAGCGGGCTGGTTGATTTCAAGCTGCTGGTCGAAGTGTCGAAGATGATCGGTGCGCGGCAGGCGGGCGGTCGTCCGCCCGTCGCCGTGGACAATACTTACCTCGGCCCGATATTCCAGCGACCGCTGCTGCATGGCGTGGACCTGGTGATGTATTCACTCACCAAATACGTGGGCGGGCACTCGGATCTGGTCGCCGGTGGCGTCATTGGCTCGCGCGAGATGGTGCAGCCGGTGCGTGCGCTGCGCAGCGCGCTGGGCACCCAGATCGATCCGCATACCGCATGGATGCTGCTGCGTTCGCTTGAAACCCTGTCGCTGCGCATGGAACGGGGCGCGGCGAACGCCGTGCGTGTGGCGACATTCCTGCGCGGCCATGCGCAGGTGCGGCACGTCAATTATCTGGGGTTCCTGCCGCCTTCGGATCCGCGGGCGCACGTCTTCAGCGACCAGTGTCTGAGCGCTGGATCGACATTCGCGTTCCACGTTCGGGGTGGTGAAGCCGAGGCATTCAAGGTGCTGGACAGCCTGCAGTTCATCAAGCTCGCGGTCAGCCTCGGTGGCACCGAGACGCTGATGTCACATCCGGCCAGCACCACACATTCCGGCGTTCCGAAGTCGACACGCGACCGGCTCGGCGTGACCGACGACATGATCCGCATCTCAGTCGGGATCGAGGCTGCAGCAGACCTCATCGCAGACCTGAATCAGGCGCTGGAAACGCCCGCGACTTGACTGGACGGTGCGCGGGGCGCTGTGCCAATGTCTCCAAATTGGGCGCAAAAGCGACCGCAAAGGGTGATGGTCGACATCCTTGGTCGTCAGTTGGTCAGCCGCTAGGCAAGCGGGGGGTGTGGCATGGGTAGCGATGCATTCAACAGGAGGCAGGTGGTCGGGGCGGCATTGGCAGCCGCGGCGCTCACGAGCAGTACCGCACGGGCTGCAGCCGCGACCAATGCCAGCGATCTCACCGCGCTCACCATCACCGAAGCGGGCCGGCGGATAGCGGCGCGTGAGCTCACCAGCGTTGAGCTCACGCGTGCCTACCTGGCACGTATCGAGAGGCTCAATCCACGCATCAACGCCTACATCACAGTCACTGGCGACCAGGCACTGGCACAGGCGCGGGCGCTCGATGCGGAGACGGCCGCGGGGCGCTCACGCGGCGCGCTGCACGGCATCCCCATCGCGCTCAAGGACAACATCGACACGGCGGGTGTGCGGACCACCGCTGCGAGCGCGGTGTACGCCGACCGCGTGCCAACGGACGATGCACCGGTAGTGAAGAAGCTGCGCGACACAGGCGCGGTGTTTCTCGGCAAGCTCAACATGCACGAGTTTGCGTACGGCGGCACCTGCGTCGTCACGCACTATGGCCCGATCCACAACCCGTGGGATCTCGACTTTACGCCGGGCGGTTCATCGGGAGGCTCTGCCGCTGCGGTTGCTGCCCACATGTGCGCAGCAGCCCTCGGCACCGACACGGCTGCGTCGATCCGGTTTCCCGCCGCCTGCTGCGGGGTGGTCGGTTTCAAGGCGACGCACGGGCTGGCAAGCATCCGCGGCATCGTGCCGCTGTCGGAGATGCACGATCACGTTGGCCCTATTGCCCGCAGCGTCGCCGACGCGGCGCTCGTGATGACGGTCATTGCGGGGCATGACCCGCTTGATCCCGTGAGTATCCGCGCGGACATCCCGCGCATGACCCAGGGCATCGGCACGGACGTCAGGACGCTGCGCATCGGTGTGCCGCGCGTTCCTTTCTTCCAGTCGCTGGATCCAGAGATCGAGGCCGCCGTGCGCGCGGCGCTCGAAGTGCTGGGAGGCCTGACACGCAGCATTGCTGACGTCTCGCTTCCGGATGTCGATTCCCTTGCGGTGCTCTCAGCCGAGATATTTCAGTACCACGCCACACTGCTTGCCGATCCGGCGAAGCGTGCGCTCTACGACCCGATCACGCTTGAGCGCATCATGCAAGGCGCGACTATCACGTCGACGCAGTACATCGAATCACGGCGCCGCATGATCCTGGCGCGCAACGCGCTGGGCGGCCACTTCGAGCAGGTCGACGTGCTCGTCACGCCCACGTCGATGGCGCCGCCCGTGGCGATTGCTCCTGCGCTTGCGAAGCCCCCTGACGAGCTCGGCATGATCCGCAA
>JANPGU010000101.1:0-4094 GCA_031424095.1 Gammaproteobacteria bacterium | reverse complement strand
CAGCTGGCCGGTCTGCAGGGCGCAGGCAAGACCACCACCGCCGGCAAATTGGCCAGATATTTGATCGCCCAGAAGAAGCGCGTGCTGCTGGTCAGCACCGACATCCGCAGGCCTGCCGCCGTGCTGCAGTTGCAGCGTCTGGCCGAGCAGGTCGGTGCGGATTTTCATCCGGTGGAGCAGGGCGCGGCGCCGCCGGCCATCGCTGCGGCTGCACTCGGTGCGGCACGGCGCGGTGTGTATGACGTGCTGCTGGTCGATACGGCAGGTCGCCTGCATGTCGATGCCGAGCTCATGCAGGAAGTGCGCGAAATCGACGCCGCCGTTGCGCCACATGAACGGCTGTTTGTCGTCGATGCGATGGCCGGTCAGGATGCGGTCAATTCCGCCCAGGCCTTCAGCGCCGCGCTGCAGCTCACTGGCGTCATCCTCACCAAGGCCGACGGCGACGCGCGCGGTGGCGCCGCGCTGTCCGTGCGCGAGATTACCGGCAGTCCGCTGCTGTTCCTCGGAACGGGCGAAAAGAGCGATGGGCTGGAGCCCTTCGATCCGGACCGCATGGCGCGCCGCATCCTGGGCATGGGCGACGTGGTCGCGCTGGTCGAGGAAGTCCGCCGCAATGTCGACGTGGACGAGGCCGAGCGCCTCGCCAAGAAGGTTGCCAAGGGCAAGGGTTTTGATTTCAACGATCTGCGGGCACAGCTTCTTCAGTTGAGCAAGATGGGTGGTATGGCGAATCTGCTCGACAAGCTGCCTGGCGGGGCCGCGGCAGCGCAGAAGATGGCCCCGGGCGTTGCCGACAAGGAGCTCAAGCGGCAGATCGCCCTGATCGATTCCATGACCCCGCGGGAACGCCGCCGGCCGGAAATCATCGATGGATCGCGTCGCCGCCGCATTGCAGCAGGGGCGGGCATGCAGGTGCAGGACGTCAACCGGCTGCTCAAGCAACACCAGAACATGCAGAAGATGATGAAGCAGCTGGGCAGCGGCAAGCTGCAGCGGATGATGGGGGCGATGGCGGGCAAGCTGGGCGGCGGCGGTCCGTTTCCGACGGGTCGTTGAATATTTGCTCCAAGCCGTTGATCTGAGTAGAATCCGCGCTCTTTTTCGGTAGCCATAACTCTAAAGGCCTTGACCCGACCATGGTGACTATTCGTTTGACTCGGCGCGGTGCGCGCAACCAGCCCTACTACCACGTGGTCGTTACCGACCACCGCAAGCGTCAGGGCGGCAAAAGCCTCGAACTCGTGGGCTTCTTCAATCCCAAGGCCCGCAAGGCCGAACCCAAGGTCCGCCTGGATCTGCCCCGCATCGAACACTGGGTGTCGGTGGGTGCGCAGGTTTCCGAGCGCGTCGACGCGCTGGTCAAGGCCTATCGCAAGCAAGCGGTAGCGGCGGCCGCCTGACCCATGAAGCCGGCGGCAGCCACCGAGCCGATGCTGACGCTCGGCCAGGTGGCGACGGCGCATGGCATCCGGGGCTGGGTGCTGGTTCGATCCTTCGCTGATCCGCCTGATTCACTGCTGGACTACGACCAGTGGCAGCTGGTGGCGCCAAATGGCACGAGCCGGACGATGCGCCTGCTGGAAGGCGCGCAGTACCAGCAGCGGCTGCGGGTGCGGTTCGAGGGAATCGAAGACCGGGATGCGGCACTGGCGCTTTCCGGCTGGTGGGTGAAGGTAGCGCGCAGCGCGTTGCCTGAACTTGAAGAAGGTGAGCACTATCGCGACGATCTGCTGGGCTTCGAAGTCCGCAATGTCGAAGGGGTTGTGCTCGGCAAAGTTGATTATTTCACTGACCTGCCAACGGGGTCGGTGATGGTGGTGAAGGGCGAGCGTGAGCACTGGGTGTCCACGGCGCCGCAACACCTGCTGAAGATACATGCGGCAGAGCGCTGGATCAGTGTGGACTGGCCCGACGAGCTGCCATGAAGATAGAAGTCGTGACGCTCTTTCCGGAGATGATCCGGCAGGCGCTGGAACACGGCGTCACGGGTCGGGCGGTGCGGCGCGGATTGATCGCGGTGGGCACCGAGGATCCACGCGCGCATACGAGCGACGTGCACCACACGGTGGACGATCGGCCGTATGGTGGCGGGCCGGGCATGGTGCTGAAGCCGGAACCGCTGACGGCAGCGATTGCCGCGGCGACGGCGCGAGTGCCGGCGGGCAGTCGGTGCATCTATCTGTCGGCACAGGGCCGGCGGTTCGATCAGGCGCAGGCCGAGGCGCTGCGGCAGGAGCCAGGGCTGGTGCTGGTGGCAGGACGATATGAAGGGATCGACGAACGCGTGATCGCGGCGTCGGTCGATGAGGAGCTGTCGGTGGGCGACTATGTGCTCTCCGGCGGCGAACTGCCGGCGCTGGTCGTGATCGACGCGCTGGCACGGTTGATGGACGGTGCCTTGAACGACGCGCGTTCGAGTGTCGAGGAGTCTTTTGCGACCGGTCTTCTGGACTGGCCGCATTACACCCGACCCGAAGAGTTCGCGGGACTCAAGGTGCCACAGGTGCTGCAGAGCGGCGACCACGAGCGCATACGGCGCTGGCGGTTGCGCGAGGCGCTGGGAAAGACATGGCGGCGACGCCCCGATCTGTTCCTGACTCGCGGGGCAAGCACGGCAGAAGAAGTTGAATTACTGAACGAGTATTTGCAGGAAAGGCAGATCGAAAAATGAACCACATCATCCAGCAGCTGAACGCCGAACGAGCCACCCGCGTGGTGCCGGAATTCAAGCCCGGCGACACCATCATCGTGAACGTGAAGGTGAAGGAAGGCGACCGCGAGCGCACGCAGGCCTATGAAGGCGTCGTGATCGCGCGCAGCAACCGGGGCTTCAATTCCTCGGTCACGGTGCGCAAGATCTCGCACGGCGAAGGCGTGGAACGCGTGTTCCAGCTGCACAGCCCGAGCATCGACAGCATCTCGGTGAAGCGTCGTGGCAATGTGCGCCGCGCCAAGCTTTATTACCTGCGTGACCTTTCGGGCAAGGCTGCCCGCATCGAAGAAAAGGTCTAAGACCGACCGCTGCCTCGCATGAGTGCGATCGGCGGTTTCTTCAAGGGTGTATGGCGTGGCCTGGACGGGCTGCGCCGTATCCTGCACCTCATCCTGCTGCTGCTGATCTTCGGCTTCATCATCGGCGCCCTGCGCGGCAACGTGCCCAGCCTGCCGGCCCACGGCGCGCTGTATATCCAGCCCTATGGCGAAATCGTCGAACAGCGCTCGGGCGATCCGATAGAAATTGCGTTCAACGAAGCGCGCGGCCAGGCGCAATCGCAGACGCTGCTGTGGGACCTCACCGAGTCCATTGTCGCCGCCGCGAAAGACAGACGTGTGTCGGCCATCGTGCTGCACCTCGACTATCTCACTGGCGGCGGCCAGCCCACGATGGAAGAGCTGGTGGCAGCGATGCGCGAATTTCGCGCTGCCGGAAAGAAGATCGTGGCCTATGGCACTTCATTCAGCCAGACGCAGTACTACGTCGCGGCCAATGCGGACGAGATCTACCTCGATCCTGTCGGCGAAGTGCTGATCGAGGGCTACGACCGCTATCGCATGTACTACAAGGGCCTGCTCGACAAGCTCGCCGTGGACGTGCACCTGTTCCGCGTCGGACAATACAAATCTGCGGCAGAGAATCTGGTGCGCACGGAGATGTCCCCGCAGGATCGGGTCGAGAGCCAGGCATATCTGAACGCGCTCTGGTCGTCCTATAAAGCCGCGGTATCGAAGGCCCGCGGTCTGGCGCCGGATGTCATCGAGCAGTACACCAATGGCTACATCGACGCCTTGCGCAGCAATGCCGGCGACGCGGCGCGGGTGGCGCTGGAAGCCGGACTGGTTACCGGCCTGAAGACTGAAAGCGAAGTTACCGCGCGGGTCATCCAGCTGATCGGTGCCGATGCCGAGGAAGAAAACCGTTATCCGGCCATCGAATTCGAAGACTACGTGCGCGTGCAACACGCCGAGCGGCAGCTGCACAGCTCGGCTGGCCGGCACGTGGCCGTGGTGATTGCCAGTGGCGAGATCATGGACGGGGACCAGCCGCCAGGTACGGTGGGCGGTCTGACCACAGCGGCGCTGCTGCGCGACGC
>JANPGU010000100.1:0-5408 GCA_031424095.1 Gammaproteobacteria bacterium | reverse complement strand
TGCGGGCCTGCAGAAGGAGTACGCGCGCATACAGCGGCTGACCGCAGCCGCGCGGCCACTCGCCTACTGTTTCTGCTCGGCGGAGTAACAGGCGATGAGTCCGGTGCAACCAAGAGCTCCTGGACATCTGGCCGACAATCGCGCCACCCGCCTGTTCCTCGCGCTGGCCGGGTTCTTCATCACCGATGCATTGCTGGCAGAATTCGTCGGCGTAAAGATCTTTTCGCTCGAAGCCACGCTGGGTATGGCGGATTTCCACTGGAGTCTGCTGGGTGCATCCGGCACCTTGTCGTTCACGGCCGGTGTGGTGTATTGGCCGCTGGTGTTCGTGCTCACCGACCTGATCAATGAATACTACGGGCTGCGTGGTGTGCGGCTGGTTTCGTGGCTGGCGGTGGCGTTCATTTCCTGGGCGTTTCTGGCTGCATACATTGCGATCCACCTGGCGCCGGCACCATTCTGGGTGGAATCCAATGCCGCGCTGGGTGTGCCGGATATCCAGCGCGCCTACGCGCTGATTTTCGGGCAGGGCATGTGGACCATTGCAGGTTCGGTGGTCGCGTTCCTGGCCGGGCAGCTCATCGACGTGACGGTGTTCCACCGCATCCGCGCGCTGACCGGCGAGCGCTGGATGTGGCTGCGCGCCACCGGATCCACCGCGGTTTCACAGCTGTTCGACAGTTTCATCGTGCTGTACATCGCCTTCGTACTCGGGCCACAGCATTGGCCCACTTCGCAATTCGTCGCCGTCGGCACGGTCAACTACCTCTACAAGATGCTGGCGGCCGTGGCGATGATTCCGGTGCTGTATCTGGTGCATGCCGGTGTCCGACGCTATCTCGGGCGCGCCGAGGTGGAACGGATGCGCGAAGAGGCAGCCCAGTGAAGCGCCCTTACGACGAAATGATCGGTACGGATGGGCGCGCCCGCGCGCATTGCCTCGCTTATTCAGACTGGCTGCTGGCGCAGGGCATGGATCGCCTGGAGTCCAAGAGCGCCGAGGCCGATGCACTGTTCCACCGCTTCGGGATTACCTTTGCCGTCTACGGGCAGGCAGAAGGCACGGAACGTTTGATCCCTTTCGACGTGGTGCCGCGCGTATTGCCGCAGGACGAATGGCTGAAGCTCGAATCCGGCCTCAAGCAGCGCGTCAGCGCACTGAACGCCTTCATTGCCGATGTCTACGATGCGCAGGACATCCTGCGCGCGGGCGTGATTCCCGCCGAGGAAGTGCTGTGCAACAGCCAGTACCGGCCGGAAGTGCAGGGCATTGCCGTGCCGCAACGCATTTACGCGCACATCGCCGGCGTCGATGTGATCCGCGATGACCATGGTCGCTTCCTGGTGCTGGAAGACAACCTGCGCGTGCCGTCGGGTGTGTCGTACATGCTCGAGAATCGCCGCATGATGATGCGACTGTTCCCGGACCTGTTCGTACGCTGCCAGGTGGCGCCCGTCGAACATTATCCGGAAGTGCTGCTGGCAGACCTGTGCAGCGTGGCGCCGCGCGGCGTCGACAACCCGACCGTGGTGCTGATGACACCAGGTGCCTACAACAGCGCCTATTTCGAGCATGCCTTCCTGGCGCAGCAGATGGGCATTGAACTGGTCGAAGGCCAGGACATGTTCGTGCGTGATGACATCGTCTACATGCGCACCACGCGCGGTCCACGGCGCATCGACGTGATCTACCGGCGGGTTGATGACGATTTCCTCGATCCGCTGACCTTCCGGTCCGATTCCGCCCTGGGCTGCCCGGGGCTGATGGCCGCGTATCGCGCCGGCAATGTGACCATTGCCAATGCCATCGGCACCGGCATTGCCGACGACAAGTCCATCTACCCGTATGTGCCGGAGATGATCCGCTTCTATCTGGGCCAGGAGCCGCTGCTCGACAATGTGCCGACGCGCGTGCTGCGGCGACCGGAAGACCTGGCCTACACGCTGGCTCACCTGGAGGAGCTGGTGGTCAAGGAAGTACATGGCGCAGGTGGCTACGGCATGCTGATCGGGCCGATGGCCAGCAAGGAGGAGATTGCTGCCTTCCGCACGCGCATCATTGCCGACCCGGCACGCTACATTGCCCAGCCGACGCTGGCGTTGTCCACCTGTCCGACCCTGGTCAATGCCGGGCTGGCGCCGCGCCACATAGACCTGCGGCCGTTCGTGCTCTCCGGCAAGGACATCACCATCGTGCCCGGTGGGCTAACGCGCGTTGCGCTGCGTGAAGGCTCGCTGGTGGTGAATTCATCGCAGGGGGGTGGCACCAAGGACACCTGGGTGCTCGAACAGGTCAAGGCGGTGCAAGTCGATGCTTAGCCGCACGGCAGATCATATGTACTGGCTGGCCCGCTATCTGGAGCGCGCCGAGACCGTGGCGCGCATGCTCGAGGCAGAGCAGCAACTGGCCATGCTGCCACGATCGCCGGACTGCGCCGAACGCTCGCGCCGCGCTACGCTGGTGGCGCTGGGTGCCCACGATTTCTACGATACGCGCGCGCCGGGCGGATCCGGTGATGTCCTGGAATTCCTCGCCTTCGATCGCGAGTATCCGGACAGCATCGTGTCCTGCATATCGCGCGCGCGCGAGAATGCGCGTGCGGTCCGCGGCACCATCGCCTCGGAAGTGTGGGAGACGATCAACGCCACCTGGCTGGAAATGCGCTCCTTCGAACGACGCAAGGGCGCCGAGCGCAACCGCAGCCTGTTCGAATTCATCCGTCAGCGTGCGCACATGATCCGGGGCGTGCATGTGGTCGCCATGCTGCGCGACGAGGCCTTCCATTTCATGCGCATCGGCACATTCCTGGAACGGGCTGACGGGACGCTGCGCCTGCTCGACGCGCGCAGCGCCAGTACGGCCACCGAACGGGGCGCCACCGATGCAAGTGAATGGACAGTGCTGCTGCGGACACTGTCGGCTTTCGAGGCGTATCGAAAGCTGTTCCGCGATGCGGTGACGCCGCAACGGGTTGCGGAGATGTTCATCCTGCGCGCCGATGTGCCGCGCTCGCTGCGGCGTTGCCTGGTCGAAGTGCGCGAAAACCTGCGCGCCGTCGCCAACAGCGCTTCGGCGGAAACCGAGCGTCGTGCCGGGGCATTGCAGGCGGCGCTGGAATTCGGCAGTACGGAAGATCTGGCGACGGCGCTGCTGCCGGCGTATCTGACCGACAAGATCGAGCAGCTCACCCGCATCGGTGACGGCATCGCGCGCGATTTCCTCATTACTGACGCGGTGGCCTGAAGCCATGTTGCTGCAGGTGCGACACGAGACGGTGTACACCTACGCGGAAGCGGTGCGCTACACCATCCAGACGCTGCGCCTGACGCCGCGTCGCGAAGCGCGACAGCGGGTGGTTGCATGGACCATCCAGGCGCCTGGGCGCCGCACCGAGCAGCGCGATGCGCATGGCAACATCGTGCATTACCTGACGGTCGAATCGCCGCATCGCGAGCTGCGCCTGCTGGTGACCGGCACGGTGGAAACCGACGAAGCGGAAGGACAGCCGAACAATGAAGCGGGGCAGCTGTCGCCGCTGGCGTATCGCCTGCCTTCCTCGCTTACCGGTGCTGACGCTGCGCTCGGCGAATTTGCCGTGGCCTCCTTTGCTGGCGGTGGCGCACTGCGTGAACGTCTGTTGCAGGGCGCGCGCGCCATTGCCGCGACCGTCAACTGTCGGCCTGGCACCACGCAGGTTCCGGACACGGCCATTGCTGCTTTCCAGCAACGCGACGGTCTGTGCCAGGACCAGGCGCATGTGTTCATTGCCTGCTGCCGTGCACTGGGCTGGCCGGCGCGCTATGTCAGCGGCTACCGGTTTGCAGGTCCGGATGCCGGATTGGCGATTCATGCCTGGGCGGAAGTGTGGCTGCAGGATGCGGGCCAGTGGTATGGCATCGACGTCACGCACGGCCGCCCTGTGGGGGGCCAGCATTGCCGGCTGGCAGTGGGCCGCGATTACCCGGACGCGGCGCCCGTGCGCGGCATGCGCCGCGGTGGTGGTCAGGAGCAGCTGCAGGTGGCAGTGCGGGTGACCAATTCGCTGCAACAGTAGCAAGGAATGGTCATGCCCTACTGCGTAGCCGCGGCGGTGGATGAGGGTCAGGTGTTTCTGTGCGACTCGCGCACCAATGCGGGTGTCGATGCACCAGAGCATCGGCGCGAACGATGCCCATTTCAGTGCCATCCGTGATGGCTGGGGCGAGGCCCTGCGCAATGCCTTGCATGGATTGCCGGATCTCGCCGTGCCGCCGCCAACAGGCAGCTGAACCGCACGGCAGATCGCTTCAGCCCGTTTCCACCGGCAAATGCATCCACTGTGCAGGACCAAACGGCGCCATGCTGGCGTTGCGGGTCAAAGCGCGCGCCAGCTCGGAGATTCCCGGATTATGCCCCACCAGGACGACCCGCGGGTTATCGCGGAACGCGCGCCGCAACTCTGCGTCCAGCACCGCCGCTGAGGAGTTGTACAGCGACTCAACGAAGGTGATGGCGGACGCAGGCAGGGCCAGTGCAGCGGCGATGATTTCTGCAGTCTGTGTAGTACGTCTGGCAGGACTTGCGAGCAGCACAACCGGCAGCTGGGCTGCGGCCCGTATGGCTGCTGCGCTCGCCTGCGCATCCTGCAGACCCTGTGGGGTCAGCGGGCGATCGAAATCGCGACCGGTATAGGTCGGCCAGTCGGCGTGGGCATGACGTACAAGGATCACCTCGCGCGCTCGCAGGCTCACATCATTCCCGTCTGCAACTGTGCGGCGGGCGACATCATTTCCCGCCTCCACGGCGGTTCGAACACGAGTTCCACCAGCGCCTCGCGCACGGTGGGAATCGCCTCGACCTTTTCCTTGACGTCCTGCACCAGCACTTCGCCCATGCCGCAGCCGGGTGCTGTCAGCGTCATCTTCACTTCGACGCTGCGCGTGCCATCGCCATTGACTGCGATATTGCAGTCGTAGATCAGCCCCAGATCGACGATGTTGACCGGGATCTCCGGGTCGTAGCAGGTCTTCATCTGTTTCCAGGCGAGCGCGCGCACATCCTCATCCGTGGCATTGGGCGGCAGTTCGGGCGCGAACACAGGATCTTTGCCGATTGCGTCTGCTTCACTGCCGGCGAGCCGGTAGAGGTTGCCTTCGATGTAAAGCGTGAAGCTGCCGCCCAGCGCCTGGCTGATGAAGCCGGCGAGGCCGGGCTGCAGCTTGATCGCATGGCCGGAGGGAACCATGACGGCGTCCACTTCTCGCTGGATGACAAAGGGTTCGTGACTGTGGGCCATGCTTACTCGGTCGAGATGGTGCCAGGCGCTGCGGCGTCTGCCTGGGCGAGGGCGGCATTGAGCGTGTGCCAGCACAGGCTGGCGCATTTGACGCGTGCCGGGAAGGCGCGCACGCCGGAGAGCGCGGCGAGC
>JANPGU010000099.1:0-1990 GCA_031424095.1 Gammaproteobacteria bacterium | reverse complement strand
GGCAGGGCGGCATTCTCGCGCGCATTGGGGGCCCAGCTGACAGCCTGGTCGGCGAATGCGGGAGCAATGGCGGTAACGGCCAGGAGCGCGCACGTCAGCGGTATCTTTGAAAGATATTTCATCTACACGCCCCATCCGTTTAATTGGAATAATATCGCCACGCATTCTACCATCGGGTCTTCACGGTCCCGGCGCAAAATCAGGGGGAAAGATGGACCCGGAAGTGTTCTCAACGATGGATCAGCCGCGCTTCGAATTCGCGCTGGAAGTCCGTCTGCGTTTTACCCGAGTGAACCAGATCACGCAGCTGCCCGGCGGAGGCACACGCAGCGCCGTTTACGTCGATTCGGGCGAATTTTTCGGCCCCAAGCTCAAGGGCAAGGCCGTACCGAATTCCGGCGGCGACTACGCGCTGTTCCGGCCCGATGACACCGCCGTTTTCGACGCCCGCTACATGCTGCAGGAAGACGACGGCACGCTGATCATGCTCTACAACAAGGGCTTTCTCTGGGGCCGCAAGCCGGACACCATGGACCGGCTGCGCAAATGGGCCTTCGAAGGCGGCACGCCGGTACCGCATTCGGAATATTACCTGCGTGCCAGCCCCACCTTCGAAACCAGCGTCGGCAAGCATGACTGGCTCACGAAGCATGTATTTGTCGGCATCGGCGAACGCAAGCCCGATGGCAACCTGGTGCGTTACTACAAGGTGACCTGAACATGAAGCAGGTACTGCCACCGGGACTTTCTGCCGCGCAACTGAACAGCGCCCTGAAGGAATTTGCGCAGGTTGTCGGCAATGACTGGGTGTTTTCGACCGACCTGGATCGCGATACCTATCTCGATCATTTTGCCGTCGATGAATCCACGCATGCCTCATCCGCTGCGGTAGCACCGCTCACCACCGAACAGGTGCAGGAAATACTGCGCATCGCCAACCGGTACAAGGTGCCGTTGTGGCCCATCAGCCGCGGCAAGAATTTCGGATACGGCGGCGCGGCGCCTCTGCTCAAGGGATCGGTGGTGCTGGATCTGTCGCGCATGAAGAAGATCGAGTTCGACGCCGAGAATGGCGTCGCACTGGTCGAGCCTGGCGTGGGCTTCTACGATCTCTACGATTACATCCAGCAGCACAAGCTTCCCTTCTGGATGTCCGTGCCCGGCAACAGCTGGGGCTCCGTGATCGGCAATGCGCTGGACCGCGGCGTGGGCTACACCAATTATGGCCAGCACACAGAGAAACTCTGCGGCCTGGAAGTCGTCATGCCCAGCGGCGACCTGCTGCGAACTGGCATGGGCGCCATGAAGGATTCGCCCACCTGGAACCTCTACCGCTACGGCTTCGGTCCGTCGTGGGAGCAGATGTTCGTGCAGTCGAACCTGGGCGTTGTCACGAAAGCCGGGGTGTGGCTGATGCCGGCGCCCGAGTCGATGATCGGACTGGATCTGGAGCTGGAAAACGCGGACGACCTGGGTTGGGCGGTGGATCTGGTAGCCGGCATGCGTCGCGATGGCCTGGTGCAGCAATCACCGTCAATCGGCAGCTGGTTGCGCGGCGCGGCAGTCCTCACCACACGCAAGGAGTGGTACGACAAGCCCGATGCGCTGCCGGATGATGTGATTGCTGCGATTCGCAGACGCTTCAACATCGGCTGGTGGTCGCTGAGCGTGCGCCTGTACGGCTACGAGTCCATCAACGAAGCTGCAGCCACCATCATCCAGGCCCAGTTCGCGAAGAAGACGCGGCAGGCAATGACCATCACGCGCTGGAAGCAGGGCACACCGCTGAGTGCGGCGCCGGGTCAGGCTGCGGTCTCCGGCATTCCGATCACATTTCCGCTGGCCAATGCAGCATGGCATGGCGGACGCGGTGGCCACATCGGGTATTCGCCCGTGCTGCCCGCCAATGGTCGCGCTGCGACCGAACAGTTCCGCCGCACCTATGACCGCTACCAGCAGTTCGGCATGGACTATCACGGTTCGTTTGCAA
>JANPGU010000098.1:0-12316 GCA_031424095.1 Gammaproteobacteria bacterium | reverse complement strand
GGTCGATCCTGCGCCAGACTGGCGTCACTGTGGAAGGAGCCGTGGAGACAACGGCGCTGCCGGTCGCGCAGGCGAATCAGCTGCTGGCCAGCGTTGACGGCCTGTCCGTGCAGGAACAGATCGGACGCATGATGCGCTACTCCAACAACTACATCGCCGACGTGCTGACCATGGGCGTGGCGCTGGCGAACAGCGGTCACGCACCCCGCTCGCTGGCAGAAGCCTCGCAGTCACTCGTTGAACTGGTACGCAGCAGCGGCGTGGGCACGGATGCAGGTCCAGTGCTCGAAAGCGGCAGCGGCCTTACTACGACCAACCGGCTCTCGGCACTGGATCTGGTGAATGTGCTGAAACGGGAATATCGGGCCCCGCGGCACTTCCCGGCCTTCTATGGTTCTTTCGTGGTGCCAGCGGATGCATCGTTTGCATATCTGCGCAGTGGCAACAACGACTGGCAGCAGCGCGTGGCGTTGAAGACCGGCTCACTGACCGACCCGGTTTCAGTCAATGGCATCGCCGGTTATCTGCGCAAGAAGAACGGCGGCTGGATGGCCTTTGCCGTGATCGTCAACGGCAGTGGCAAGCTGCGGCAGATTCCCCACGAGCAGGCGCTGCGCGCCGCACGCAGCGATATCGAGGCCGTGCTGGCGCAGTACTGAGCGCGCTCAGACGCGGATGAGATCGGATCCGAAATAATGTCGCAGTGCCTCCGGCACGACAATGGAGCCGTCGGCCTGCTGTCCATTCTCAAGCACGGCCACCAGCGCACGGCCGACCGCGACTCCGGAGCCGTTCAGCGTATGCAGGGGCTCGGGTTTGCCCGTTGCCGGATTACGCCAGCGTGCCTGCAGGCGCCGAGCCTGGAAAGCTTCGAAGTTGCTGCAGGATGAGATTTCGCGATAGCGCTGCTGACCGGGCAACCACACTTCGATGTCATAGGTCTTCGAGCTGCCGAAGCCGATGTCGCCTGCACATAGCGCCATCACCCGATACGGCAACTCCAGTCGCTGCAGGATCGATTCCGCATGCGCAGTCAGCTCTTCATGCGCGGCGCGCGATTTCTCCGGTTCCACGATCTGCACGATTTCGACTTTGTCGAACTGATGCTGTCGGATCATGCCGCGCGTGTCCTTGCCGGAAGCGCCTGCTTCGGAACGGAAGCAGGGGGAATGCGCCACCAGCTTCAGTGGCAGTTCCTTCGCTTCGAGGATCTGGTCACGCACGAGGTTGGTAACAGGCACCTCGGCAGTCGGGATCAGGTAGTAGTTCTGCTCGCTGCGTACCGCAAACAGATCCTGCTCGAACTTCGGCAACTGACCGGTACCGCGCAATGACGCCGGCGAGGCCATGTAGGGAACATAGACTTCCGTGTAGCCATGTTCGCGCGTATGCACGTCGAGCATGAACTGACCGAGCGCCCGATGCAGTCGGGCGATGTGGTCGCGCAGCACCACGAAGCGCGCACCGGCAATGCGTGCGCCCGCTTCGAAATCCATGCCACGCCCGAGCTTCTCGCCAAGCTCCACGTGGTCGCGCGGGGTGAAATTGAAACTGCGCTGTGTGCCCCAGCGGCGCAGTTCCGCATTGGCCGCTTCATCCGCGCCATCGGGAACGGATTCCTGCAACAGGTTCGGCAGATTCAGCTGCAGGCTGTCGAGCTCGGACTGCACGGCATGGATCGCCGCTTCAGAGGCGACGAGCTCCTGCCCCAGCTTTTCACCCTGCGCAAGCAATGGCGCGACGTCTTCGCCCTTGCCCTTTGCCATGCCGACCTTCTTCGCGATGGCATTGCGTTCCGCGCGCACGCGATCGGCCTCCACCTGTGCTGACTTGCGGCGTTCTTCCAGTGCGATCAGAGCTCCGACATCGAGCTTGAACCCCCGCCGCGCCAGGTTGGCGGCCACGTCCTCGGGGCTACTGCGCAGCAATTTCGGATCAATCACGGGTCTTTCCTGTCAGTTTCAGTCTTGTTGTCCTGCGCGCGGCGCCGTTCCATCGATTCGGCGATGCGAATCTCGAAGCCGCGTTGCACGGGGAAATAATAACGCCGCTGCGGCATTTCATCGGGCAGATAGCGTTCACCGGCGGCGTAGGCGTCGGCTTCATCGTGGGCGTAGCGATAGCCCTTGCCATGGCCGAGCTCACGCATCAGCTTCGTGGTCGCATTGCGGAAGCGCGCCGGCACATCGAGGGAGCCGAATTTCGCCACGTCCTCGCGCGCGGCGGCGAACGCGGTGTATACGGCATTGCTCTTCGGCGCCACTGCCAGGAAGACCACACATTGCGCCAGCGCGAGTTCGCCCTCCGGGCTGCCCAGCCGCTCGTGCGCTTCCCAGGCTTCGAGTGCCATCGGCAACGCGCGCGGATCACCCAGACCGATATCTTCCACCGCCATGCGGGTGATGCGCCGCGCCAGATAGGCCGGATCGCAACCGCCATCCAGCATGCGTGCCAGCCAGTAGAGGGAGGCGTCAGGATCGCTGCCGCGGACGGCCTTGTGCAGTGCCGAGATCTGGTCGTAGAACTGGTCGCCACCCTTGTCGAAGCGACGGCGGGTGCCACCGGCAAGCTCCGCGATCTGGTCTTCGGCAATCATGCCATCCGTAGCCAGATCCGCGATGGTCTCCAGCAGGCCGAGCGCGCGCCGGGCATCGCCATCGGCCGCAGCGGTCAGCGCCTGCATCGCGGTCTCGGAGATCTGCAGCTGGCGCGAGCCGAGTCCACGTTCCACATCGGCCAACGCCCTGCGCAGCAGCGATTCAAGGTCTGCAGCGCCCAGCGGCTTGAGCACATAGACACGAGCACGCGACAACAAGGCGCCGACCACCTCGAAGGATGGATTCTCGGTGGTGGCGCCGATGAATACGATGGTGCCGTCTTCGACAAAGGGCAGGAACAGGTCCTGCTGCGCCTTGTTGAAGCGATGCACCTCATCGAGGAACAGGATGGTGGCGCGACCCTGGGCACGCCAGCGTTGCGCTTCGTCGACTGCCGCACGGATGTCCTTCACGCCCGCCATCACGGCTGACAGTGCGATGAACTCGGCATCCATCGCTGCGGCAAACATGCGCGCCAGCGTGGTCTTGCCCGTGCCGGGCGGTCCCCAGAGAATCATGGAATGCAGCTGGCCGCGATCCAGGGCTGCACGCAGTGCACGACCCGGGGCCAGCAGGTGCTGCTGGCCCACGAACTCGTCCACTGATCGCGGCCGCATGCGATCTGCCAGCGGCCTCAAGGCCGTGTTCACGGCAGAGCCTTGCTGCGAAAAATGGATTCCAGCCAGATCGCCCAGCGCCCGATCGGCGTGGCGGCGAGAATCAGTCCCAGCGCGATGCCGATGGCATCGGCGCGCAGATCGAGAAGATCGGCCTGGCGGCCCACGCCCATCAAGCCCTGCGCCACCTCAATCAATGCTCCGAATGCCAGCAACGCCAGTGCCAGCCAGAAATAGTCCCGACGCACGACAATGCTGCCAAACCAGAATGTGAGCAGCACAAACGTCACGATATGCTCGATCTTGTCCGATACGTTCACGTCCGGAAGCTTGCTGCTTGGAAGCAGGCAGAGAACTGTGACGACCAACATGATGCCTACGCCACACAACATCCAGAAGCGCCGATAGCGCAGCTCCGGCAATACCACCGCCTTCAAGGCTGCACCGGTGTCCCGATCAGATCCACGCCCCTGGGCAAGGTGAACTCGGTGAGCTTTGGATCCACCGGTGCATTGCGCTGCACCGCTGTGAACGCCAGCGTGGAGCGTTGCCCCAGCTTGTCGATGATGATCAGCCGCAGCAGTTCCCGGCCCTTGAAGCCGAACAGCGCTTCGCGGAAATCCGACTTTGCGTCCTTGGGCAGCACCCGCGCCCATTCCAGGCCGTCGCGTCGGCCGTTGGTCTGGATGCTGAACGCGGCGCGCAGATCCGCACCGCCCGCAAGCAGCATGGCCGGCGACTGCGGCAATGCATCCTTCAAAGGCTTCACGGTGGCCTGGTCCAGATCGCGATCGAGGAACCACAGATTGCGGCCATCGGCCACCAGCAGCTGGGCAGCCTCACCGGCGCCCGCGGGTGCTGATTCCCAGCGAAACCGGCCGGGCCGCACCACGATCAGCCGGCCGGTGCCAGCCCCTTCCTTCCTGCCGCGTGCGTCCTGCACGGTCTGCGTGAACTGCGCGGACCAGGTGGTCAGGCCGTTCAGGTAAACGTCGAGGGGAGTCTGGACAGTCGCTGCCTGCAGCGGCAGCACCGCCAGCGACAGGATCACGCCGCATCGACGCAACAATTTATTCATGATCCTTGCCGCCTGGCACCAGCACTTCGCGCGAGCCATTGGGTTGCAGCGCGCCGACCACGCCCGCGGCCTCCATGGCTTCGAGCAGACGTGCGGAGCGGTTGTAGCCAATCTTGAGCCGCCGTTGCACATACGATATCGAGGGCTTGCGCTCACTAATCACGATCTTCACCGCTTCGTCGTACAAGGCATCTTGCTCAGCTTCGCCTCCCATGCCGCCGCCTTCGTCTTCACCGCTGATTCCCGGGATCGCTTGCGATGGGCCAGAGAGCACTTCTTCGATGTAGTTGGGCGGATCGGCCGACTTCAGCGCATTGACGACGCGATGCACTTCTTCATCGGACACGAAGGCACCATGAATGCGGATGGGCACCGAAGTGCCCGGCGGCAGGTACAGCATGTCGCCGTGGCCCAGCAGCGATTCGGCGCCGCCCTGATCGAGGATGGTCCGTGAGTCGACCTTGGCCGACACCTGGAACGCGATGCGGGTCGGGATGTTGGCCTTGATGAGACCCGTGATGACATCCACCGAGGGCCGCTGCGTGGCCAGGATCAGATGGATGCCCGACGCGCGCGCCTTCTGCGCCAGCCGCGCGATCAGCTCTTCCACCTTCTTGCCGACGATCATCATCAGATCAGCCAGCTCGTCGATGATGACGACGATATAGGGCAGCGGCATCAGATCCGGAATCGTGCGCTGGTCGAAGGTCGGATCGTTGGATGCGTACTGCATCATCACCGGATCCTTGATCGGCTTGCCGGCAGTGTTGGCGTCCCGCACCTTGCGGTTGTAGCCCGCAATATTGCGCACACCCAGCATGGACATGAGTTTGTAGCGCCGCTCCATCTCGGCCACCGACCAGCGCAACGCATTGGCGGCCTGCTTCATGTCGGTGACCACCGGCGCCAGCAGATGCGGGATACCTTCGTATACCGAGAGTTCCAGCATCTTCGGATCGATCATGATCAGCCGCACATGTTCGGCGGTGCTCTTGTAGAGCAGCGACAGCACCATGGCATTGATGCCCACGGACTTGCCGGAGCCGGTGGTGCCGGCGATCAGCAGGTGCGGCATCTTGCCAAGGTCAGCCACCATCGAATGGCCGGCGATGTCCTTGCCCAGCGCTATTGCCAGTGGTGAACTCACATCCTCATAGGACTTGGACTTGATGATCTCGCCCAGCGTGACCATCTCGCGCCGCTCGTTCGGGATCTCCAGACCCATGACCGACTTGCCGGGTATGACTTCGACCACGCGCACCGAAACTGCCGACAGCGCGCGGGCCAGATCCTTGGCAAGACCGGAGATCTGGCTGACTTTCACACCGGGTGCTGGCTGCATCTCGTAGCGGGTAATGACCGGACCCGGATGCACGGCGACCACTTCCACTTCCACACCAAAGTCGCGCAGCTTGATTTCCACCAGCCGCGACATGGCCTCGAGTGCTTCGGCTGAATAGGACACGATGCGTTCCGGCGGATCGTCGAGCAGCTGCATGGGGGGCAGCTCGCCAGCCTTGGGTGCATCGAACAGCGTGACCTGGCGTTCCTGCTCGGCGCGCTCACTCTTCTCGACGGCTGGTGCGGGCTGTTCGATGACGGGGGCGATGCGGGGAGTGACCCGCTTCTTTACTTCCTGCTTGACTACTTCCTGGCGCGCCCGCTTGCGCTCCTGCCCATCGGCCACTTCGCGCCGTGAGGTCGACCAGGCCTTCAGCCAGTTGATGCCCAGCCAGAAGCCGTGGCCGAGCCGATCGATGACTTCCAGCCAGGACACATGAAAGGCAAGCGCGGCGCCTGCCATCCAGCCGGCCAGCAGCAGCAGTGTGGCGCCCAGCATCTTCAGGCCCTGAGCAAGACCCAGTCCCACGAACTGTCCGAGCACGCCGCCAGCGGTTTCGCGCAGACCGCCAGGACTCCAGTGCAGGGAAGCAAGGCCGGAGCTGGCCGCCAGCAACAGCACGAATCCGCCCACTCTTACCAGCGCATTGATGCGCGTGGCCGGCTCGAAGGCCGCCATGCGGTTGCGGAACATCAGCCAGGCGGCCACCAGCATCATGGCCGGCAGCAGGTAGGCGGGCCGGCCGAACAGGAACAGCAGCACATCGGCGATGACGGCGCCCAGCGGCCCGACGCGGTTGCCCACCGCATCGCCGTCGCCGGAATAGGACCAGCCCGGATCGCTCGCCGAATAACTGACCAGCGCCACCAGCAGCACCATGGCCAGGACGGCAAGCAGGATGGCAAGGCTCTCGCGGACCGCTTTGACGACAGCCTGCGTAAAGCGCGCCCCGCTGGAGAGGGAAGAAGTCTGGGTCAAATCGGCAAGTTCTCTTGAAGCTGCATTCGAGATTCCGCGCTACAGACAGCGGCGTCGCGGCACAATAGGACTTGTCGACACACAGTCCGGGCCTTGAGAAATTATACATGACGCAGACAGTCCACAGCCCCCTCATCATCCTCGGTTCCGGCCCCGCCGGTTACAGCGCTGCGGTGTACGCAGCGCGTGCCAATCGCTCCCCGCTGCTGGTTACCGGGCTCGAGCAAGGCGGCCAGCTGATGACCACCACCGACGTCGACAACTGGCCTGGCGACGTCGAAGGCCTGCAGGGTCCGGACCTCATGGATCGCATCCGCCGCCATGCCGAGCGCTTCAATACGCGACTGGTGAACGACCACATTCACACGGCGAATCTGACAGAGCGTCCCTTCGTGCTGGCGGGCGACTCGGCAACCTATACCTGCGCCGCATTGATCATCGCCACCGGCGCCGCCGCCAAGTACCTGGGTCTGCCGTCGGAAGAAGCCTTCAAGGGCAAGGGCGTTTCGGCCTGCGCCACCTGCGACGGCTTCTTCTTCCGCAAGCAGCAGGTGGCCGTCATTGGCGGTGGCAATACGGCAGTGGAGGAAGCGCTGTACCTGTCGAACATCGCCGCGCATGTCACACTGGTGCACCGTCGCGACCGGCTGCGCAGCGAGAAGATCCTGCAGGATCGACTCATGGCCCGCGTTGCAGAAGGCAAGGTCAGCATCCGCTGGAACCATGCTGTCGACGAGATCGTGGGCGATGCAAGTGGCGTGACCGGGCTGCGCATCAGTTCGACTGACGGCGCACGCACCGAAACCCTGTCGCTTACCGGTGTTTTCATCGCCATCGGCCATGCGCCCAACACCGGCCTCTTCACCGGCCAGCTCGACATGCGCGGCGGCTACCTGAAGGTGCAGACTGGCCTCGACGGCAATGCCACCGCGACCAGCATGCCGGGTGTGTTCGCCGCCGGCGACGTAGCCGATTCGGTGTATCGCCAGGCCATCACTTCGGCAGGCTCTGGATGCATGGCCGCGCTGGACGCGGATCGCTATCTGGAATCCCTGGAACACGGTCAGGGCTGAGCTCCGGCTGGCAACGGCGACTCCCGGAGCAACCGAATGATCGAAGCGCGCGAGCTGGCCTCGATCGATGCCGTGTCGGCGGCGCAATGGAATGCGCTGACGGGTACGGACTGCCCCTTCCTGCGCCACGAATTCCTGGCGGCGCTGGAGCACAACGGTTGCGTGGGCGCAGGCACCGGCTGGACACCCGCGCATCTGGCGCTGTTCGATGCGGAGCGGTTGATCGCCGCCGCGCCGGTGTACCGCAAGACGCATTCCTGGGGCGAGTTCGTGTTCGATTTCTCATGGGCACAGGCCTATGACCGCAACGGCCTGAACTACTACCCGAAGCTGCTGTGCGCAGTGCCGTTCTCGCCGGTCAACAGCGCGCGACTGCTGCTGGATCCCGGCTTGACGCAGGTGGCGCTGCTCGACCAGGTGATCGATGCGCTGGTTGCGCGCTGTGCGGCACAGAAGCTCTCCTCCGCGCATGCGCTGTTCATTGGCGACGCCGAGCGCGCCGTCTTTGCCGGCAAGGACTGGCTGCTGCGCAGCGACGTGCAGTTTCACTGGCACAATGCGGGCTACGAGGATTTCGAAGCCTATCTCGGCACCTTCCGCTCCGAGAAGCGCAAGCAGATCAAGCGCGAGCGACGTCGTTGCGCAGAAGCCGGTGTGCAGTTTCTTACCGTGCATGGCAGCGAACTCACCGCGGCACAATTGCGCTTTGCCTACGAGGCGCATGCCCGCACCTTTCACCAGCACGGCCATGAGCCGTACCTGAACCTTGCCTGCTTTACGGAGCTGGCGCGCACACTGGGTGATGCACTGATGGTGAAGCTGGCGCTGCTGGGCGATGAACCGGTGGCCGCCGCCGTGTTCATGAAATCGGATAAGGTGCTCTATGGCCGCTACTGGGGAGCCACCGGGGACTTCCACAGCCTGCATTTCGAGGCCTGCTACCACCAGGGCATCGACTATTGCATCGAACAGGGCCTGCAGCGCTTCGAGCCGGGCACCCAGGGGGAGCACAAGGTCGTGCGCGGCTTCGTGCCCAGCCAGACCTGGTCGGCGCATTACATCGCGGATGGACGCTTCCGCCATGCCATTGGCGATTTCCTGGCGCGCGAACAGTCCGCGGTCCAGGCCTATGCCGGCGAGATCGCCGCCCATTCTCCATTCCGCCGCCAATGAAGCGCATCACCTGGCTCCACCGGCAGGATCCGCCTGAGCGCTTTCCGCCGGTGTCGCAGGCGCTGGATGATCCGCCCGGCCTGCTGGCCGCCGGCGGTGACCTCTCGCCGGAACGGCTGCAGGCCGCCTACCGCCAGGGAATCTTTCCCTGGTTCTCACCCGGCGAACCGGTGCTGTGGTGGTCACCGGATCCGCGCGAAGTACTGTTTCCCGCCGCCATGCATGTTTCACGCAGCTTGCAGCGATGCATCCGCAGGGGCGTCTTCCGGGTCACCGAAAACCAGGATTTCGCCGCCGTGATTGCCGCCTGTGCGGCCGCGCGGGGACCTGAGGCGGGAACCTGGATCACCGCGGAAATGCAGGCCGCCTACTGTGAGCTGCAGCGCCGCGGGGTGGCCTCGAGTGTGGAGATCTGGCAGGACGACGCGCTCGCGGGCGGTCTCTACGGGGTGCGCAGCGGCCGCGTGTTCTGCGGCGAATCGATGTTCAGTCGCCGCGACAATGCATCCAAGGTGGCCCTGGCCTGGCTGGTGGAACGCTGCCCGGCGCGCGGCATCGACCTGATCGACTGCCAGATGCCCTCGGCCCACCTGCGCAGCCTGGGCAGCGGGCCCCTGCCGCGGCGGGAGTTCCTGACCTTCCTGCAGGACCGATAGCGGCGAATTTGCTTTGCCGGGCGGGTTTATGCAGAATTCGCCGCCTTTCTCCCAGGCTGTTGCGCTAATTACACATGTCCAAAGACGACGCGATTCAAATGGAAGGCGAAGTGGCAGAGACCCTGCCGAACACCACGTTTCGCGTGAAACTGAAGAACGGCCACATCGTGACCGCACATATCTCCGGCAAGATGCGCAAGAACTACATCCGCATTCTGACCGGTGACGCCGTCACGGTAGAGATGACGCCCTACGATCTGTCGAAGGGACGCATCGTCTACCGCGGCAGATAGACTTACCTTCAGGCCGGCTGCGGCAGCACTGGTCGCGCCAGTGGCGCGGAATCCAGCTTCAGCGACTTGCCATCTTCAGCCACCGAGACGGTGACCTGGCCGCCATCGGCCAGCTTGCCAAACAGCAGTTCCTCGGCCAGCGGCCGCTTGATCTGCTCCTGGATCAGCCGCGCCATCGGACGGGCACCCATCTTCGGGTCGTAGCCATGGTCGGCCAGCCAGCTGCGTGCGGCATCGTTGACGGATAGCTGCACGCCCTTCTGCTCCAGCTGCATTTCCACTTCCACCAGCAGCTTTTCGACCACGCGCTCGATGGTGAGCTTCGACAGCGGCTCGAACTGGATGGTCGCGTCCAGGCGATTGCGGAACTCGGGAGTAAACAGCCGGCGGATTGCTTCCATGCCGTCCGAGATATTGTCAGCCTGCGTGAATCCGATCGACGGACGGCTCATTTCCTGCGCGCCGGCATTGGTGGTCATCACGATGATCACGTGCCGGAAATCGGTCTTGCGGCCATTGTTGTCGGTCAGCGTGCCGTGATCCATGACCTGCAGCAGCAGGTTGAACACATCCGGATGCGCCTTTTCGATTTCGTCGAGCAGCAGCACACAGTGCGGATGCTTGGAAACCGCTTCCGTGAGCAGGCCACCCTGGTCAAACCCGACATAGCCAGGCGGCGCGCCGATCAGGCGCGACACGGTATGCCGCTCCATGTATTCCGACATGTCGAAGCGCAGGAACTCCACGCCCAGTGACAGCGCCAGCTGGCGGGTCACTTCGGTCTTGCCGACGCCCGTGGGACCGGCAAACAGGAAGCTGCCCACCGGCTTGAGATGCTCGCCAAGACCCGAGCGCGCCATCTTGATGGCGGCAGCCAGTGCTTCGATCGCAGGGTCCTGGCCGAAGATGACCAGCTTGAGATTGCGTTCGAGATTGCGCAGCACTTCCCGGTCGGAGGTGGACACCGACTTGGCCGGAATGCGTGCAATGCGCGCCACCACTTCCTCGATCTGCTCCAGATCGACCACGCCGCTGCGGTCTGCCTCTGGCTTCAGGCGCTGCCGGGAACCGGCCTCGTCCACCACATCGATGGCCTTGTCGGGCAGGTGACGATCGTTGATGTGCCTGGCCGCCAGCTCCGCTGCGCCCTTGATGGCCGAGTCGGTATAGCGCACGCCATGATGTTCTTCATACTTGGGCTTCAGGCCGTGCAGGATCTCGATGGTCTCCTGCACGGTGGGTTCCACCACGTCGATCTTCTGGAAACGGCGTGACAGCGCGTGATCCTTCTCGAAGATGCCACGGTATTCCTGGTAGGTCGTGGAGCCGATGCAACGCAGCTCACCGCTGGTGAGCGCCGGCTTGATCAGGTTCGATGCATCCATGACGCCACCGGAGGTCGCGCCAGCGCCGATCAGTGTGTGGATCTCGTCGATGAACAGTACCGCGCCCGGTTGCTTGCGGATTTCATTCACCACGGCCTTCAGGCGCTTCTCGAAATCACCGCGATATTTCGTGCCGGCCAGCAGGCTGCCCAGATCCAGCGAATAGATGACGCTGTCGGACAGTGCCTCGGGCACCTTGCCCTCGACGATCATGCGCGCCAGGCCTTCGACGATGGCAG
Source organism: Gammaproteobacteria bacterium (assembly GCA_031424095.1). Classification (GTDB taxonomy): domain Bacteria; phylum Pseudomonadota; class Gammaproteobacteria; order Steroidobacterales; family Steroidobacteraceae; genus ZC4RG30. The sequence goes on along the minus strand of JANPGU010000098.1, from coordinate 885 downwards.
TCTTGCCCACGCCGGCCTCGCCCACATACAGCGGATTGTTCTTGCGGCGCCGGCACAGGATCTCGATGGTGCGTTCGATCTCGATCTTGCGACCCACCAGCGGGTCGATGCGGCCTTCCTGGGCGGAACGGTTCAGATTGACCGCGTACTTGTCCAGCGCACTGCCGCCCTCGGGTTCACGTTCGCCTTCGGCAGTCCCTTCCTCACGCGCTGCTTTGTCATCGGCATTCTTCGGCACGCCGTGCGAAATGTACTGCGTGACGTGCAGGCGGGTGATCTCGTGGCGCGCCAGCAGAAACACCGCATGGCTCTGCTTTTCGCTGAAGATCGCGACCAGCACATCGGCCACGCTGACTTCGCGTCGACCGCCGGATTGCACCTGGAACACCGCACGCTGCAGCACGCGCTGGAATCCCAGTGTGGGCTGCACCTCGCGCTCGTCTTCGCCCTGCTTGATCTGGGGCGTGGTTTCTTCGATGTGCTGCAGCAGCTCTTCGGCCAGACGCCGCATATCCGCGCCGCCTGCCTTGAGGATCTCGCGCACCCGCGGTGTCTCGAGTATCGCCAGCAGCAGATGCTCCACCGTCAGGAATTCATGACGGGCTTCACGCGCCTGGGCAAAGGCGGCGTTCAGACAGGTTTCCAGTTCCGTTGACAGCACGATTGAGATCCTTCGCCCGAAACTCAGGCTTGTTCCAGCGTGCACATCAGCGGATGCTGATTGTCACGCGAATAACCCAGTACCTGTGCCACCTTGGTCTCTGCGATCTCGTAGGTATACACGCCGCAGACACCTTTGCCCTTGATGTGCACCTCGAGCATGACCCGTTCGGCATTCTCGCTATCCATCCGAAAGAAACGCTGCAGCACCTCCACCACGAACTG
>JANPGU010000097.1:0-11591 GCA_031424095.1 Gammaproteobacteria bacterium | reverse complement strand
GTCGAGATCTCGGTGGCGTTGGATGTAGAAATGCAGGACCTGCTCGAAGCGGCACCGCCCGCTCCGGCGCCGGTCATTGCCGCGATACCACCCGCGATGGGCAGTGAATTCGCCGCGTTGCTGGCGAAGGCGGCGGCAGCGGTTGCGCCCGCACCGGCGCCGGTCGCCCCGATTGCGCCACCCGCCGCAAGCATCGATCCGCTGGTGGGCGAGGAACTGCGCTCCATGCGCCACCTGCTCGAATGGCAGCTGTCGCAGCTGGCATGGAACGATCTCACGCGGCGCGCGCCGACGCTCGCCGAGCTGCTGAAGGAATTGACACAGATGGGTCTGAGCAGCTCGCTGGCCGCAGCGCTGCTGGGCGAACTGCCAGCGGGACTGGGTGCCGAAGATGCACACCGTCGCGCGCTGGCCTATCTCGCACGGCGTCTGACAGTGACCGGCGACAGCCTGCTCGACAATGGCGGCCATGTGGCCTTCGTCGGCTCCACGGGCGTCGGCAAGACCACTGGCATCGCCAAGCTCGCGGCCCGCTGGGTCATGCGCCACGGCACGCGGGACATCGCACTGGTGTCGCTGGACGACCAGCGCTTCGGCGCCCACGAGCAGCTGCGCGTGCTGGGTCGGCTGCTGGGCGTCGAGTGCTACACATTGAATGATGTCGCGGAGCTGCCGCAGTTGCTCAAGCGTCTGCCGCTGCACCGCATGGTGCTGATCGATACGGCGGGTGTTAGTCCGCGTGATGCCGATCTCGCCGCGCGCGCCGCGGCGCTGGGGAAGGTGGCAGCGGAGGCGCAGCTCGATGTCTGGCTCACGCTCTCGGCCGGTGCCCAGGCCGGGGTGCTGGAAGAATCCCTGCAGAAATTCGCGGTGTTCTCGCCCAGCGCCGTACTGCTGACCAAGATCGACGAGGCCGCAAGCCTGGGTGGCGCGCTGTCGGCACTGGTCGCGGCAGGGCTGCCGCTGAGTTATGTTTCGGAAGGCTCGCGCATTCCTGAGGATCTCACGCCGGCGCGCGCCCACCAGCTGGTGGCCCGCGCTGTGCTGCTGGCGCATACGCACGATGCATCGGCCAGCGACGAGTTGCTCGCGCGCAAGTTCGGCGGGGTAGCGCATGGCATCCGCTAGTTTCGACGCCAGACAGACAGCAGGCCTCAAGGCCGCGGTACGTCCGGATCCCGTCCAGGTCATCGCGGTAACCGGCGGCAAGGGCGGCGTCGGCAAGACCAGCGTCTCCGTGAATCTGGCTGCCGCGCTGGCGGCGCAGGGCCAGCGCGTGCTGCTGTTCGACGGCGACCTTGGCCTGGCCAATGTCGATGTGCTCATGGGCCTGGCGCCGCGCCATACGCTCGAGCATGTGCTTGATGGTCGCTGCACGCTGGAAGAAGCCATCGTGCAGGCGCCGGCCGGCTTCGGCGTGATTCCCGCTGCCTCCGGCGTGATGCGCATGGCCAGTCTTTCAACCGCGGAGCACCTCGGGCTGGTGCAGGCATTCAGTCATCTGACCACCGGCCTCGATGTCCTGATCGTGGACACTGCTGCCGGCATCGCCGACAGCGTGCGCCAGTTCTGCCAGGCCGCGCAGAATGTGCTGGTGGTCGTGCGCGATGAGCCGGCCTCGCTCACCGACGCCTATGCGCTCATCAAGGTCCTGCATCGCAGCCATGGCGTGCACCGCTTCCGCATCCTCGCCAACATGACGCCGGGCGCCAGCGCCGGCGAGGCGCTGTTCCGCAAGCTGGAGCGCGTGACCAGCCGCTTCCTGGACGTGGTGCTCGACTACGCCGGTGAAATCCCGGAGGACACCTTCGTGCGCGCCGCCATCCGCGAACAGCGCTGCGTGGTGCAGGCCTATCCCTCTTCCACTGCCGCGCGCGCATTTTCCCGGCTCGCCAGAAAAGCGCTCAGCTGGCCAACCGCGCAGGGCCCGCGCGGCAACGTGGAATTCTTCATTGAAAGACTGTTGCCGCAGTCTGCGCCGCGTCTGGAGGCCGTAAGTTGAACCAGGTCAGCGCCTACAGTTCGGTAGCGGGAGGAGGAGGGTCAGCCAATGCTCTCGTCGCTCGCCATGCGGAGCTGGTGAAGCGCATTGCCTATCATCTGGCAGGCCGTCTGCCGACCAGCGTGGAAGTGGATGACCTGATCCAGGCCGGCATGATCGGCCTGCTGGAAGCGGCCACTCATTACGCTGCGGATCGCGGCGCCAGTTTCGAAACCTACGCCGGTATCCGCATCCGCGGCGCCATGATCGATGCGCTGCGCAAGCAGGACTGGGCGCCGCGCTCGGTGCACCGCAAGGCACGCGCCGCCGCTGGCGCTATCCGCGAGATCGAAGGTCGCGAAGGTCGCGAAGCGCGCGATGTGGAAATCGCCGCCGCCATGGGCATCTCGCTGGACGAATATCATCGCATCCTGCAGGACTCGCTGGCATGCCAGATGTCAAGCGTGGACGAAGCCAACGACGCCACCGAAATCGCCGATCGCGATTCTGATCCGCTGCTCGAGACCGAAAGCGGCGCGCTGCGCACTGCGGTGGCTGCAGCCATCGCAGGTCTGCCCGAGCGCGAACGCCTGGTCATGTCGATGTATTACGACGACGAACTGAACCTCAAGGAAATCGGCGCCGTGCTCGGCATCAGCGAGTCGCGCGTCTGCCAGCTGCATGGCCAGGCACTGATCCGCCTGCGCTCGCGGCTGCGCTCCTGGCATGCAGAGAGACTGGAATAAGCCGTGGACATGCTGAGCATAACTGGCATCGTGCTGGCCTTCGTGGCGCTGCTTGCCGGCGCCGTGCTGAAGGGCGCGGGCCTGCATTCGCTGCTTTCAGCCGCAGCGTTCCTGATCGTGTTTGTCGGCACCTTCGCCGCGATCCTGGTACAGACTCCGGGCAGCGTCATGCGGCGTGCCGTCCGCATCCTGCCCTGGGTGTTCCGTTCGCCGGTGCCCGATGCGAGGGTCATCATCGCGCACATGGTCGAATGGAGTCAGGTGTCGCGCAGGCAGGGCCTGCTGGGCCTTGAGTCCATGGCCGGCATCGAGAAGGACGATTTCACCCGCAAGGGCCTGCAGCTGGTCATCGATGGCGGCGAGCCCGAAGCGATCCGCAGCATCCTCGAAGTGGAACTCAACACGCGCGAGTCGGCAGATATCCGCGCGGCAAAAGTATTTGAAGGCATGGGCGTGTATGCGCCTACACTGGGCATCATCGGCGCCGTGCTTGGCCTCATGGCCGTGATGCAGAATCTGGCCGATCCGGCCAAGCTGGGCGCGGGCATCGCCGCGGCCTTCACCGCCACGGTTTATGGTATTGGCCTCGCTAACCTTTTCCTGCTGCCCATCGCGAACAAATTGAAATCTGCCGCCTTGGCACAGAGCCACGTCAGGGAGATGATCATTGAAGGAATGATCGCCATTGCGCAGGGCGACAATCCGCGCAGCATCGAATCCCGCCTGCAGGGTTATCTGCACTAGGAATCAATGGCCCGTCGTCGACATCCCGAAGAGCACGCCAACCATGAAGCCTGGGCGATCCCCTATGGCGACCTGGTAACGCTGCTGCTTGCCTTCTTCGTGGTGATGTATTCGATCTCATCGGTCAACGAAGGCAAGTACCGGGTCGTATCCGAATCACTCAATGCAGCGTTTCGCGGCGCCCCCACCACGACGATGCCGGTCCAGCTGGGGCAGAGCGCCACCACCACGGTGGCGGCGCCGGTCGTGCAGTTGCCCGAACATTTGCGCAGCATGGCGCTGCGCCAGCTGGCGCAGGAAGCCGAAGACGCCTTGAGCCCGCTGATCATGGCCGGGCTCGTCGACGTGCAGCTCGGTGACGGCTTTGTCGAGATCTCCATACGCTCCGACGTGCTGTTCGCATCTGGCGTCGCCAAGCTTGCGCCTGCGGCGCTGCCAGCCATCAGCATGCTGGGTGAAGCCCTGCGTGCCTTTCCCAACAGCATCCGCGTCGAGGGCCATACCGACAATGTGCCGGTGAACGGTGGCTTGTTTCCCAGCAACTGGGAGCTTTCCGCAGCCCGTGCAGCCAGCGTCGTGCATCTGCTCATCGACAGTGGGGTGGATCCGAAACGCCTTTCCGTTGCGGCATTCGGCGAGTTCCGCCCGGTGCTGCCCAATACGACGGCCGATGGGCGCAATGCCAATCGCCGTGTAGTACTCACGATTGTGGGTAGCGAACCCGCCACAGCCGTTCCGGACGCACCTGGGCCAGCGCCCACCGCTGCGCCCGCGGCGGTGCCCGCAGCAAGTGCAGCGCCATGAGCGGACCATTGCAACCAACCGATCCATCGGAGCTGCTCACCAGCGAGACCGGCGAAGTCCGGCAGCTCATGACCGAAGAATTCGCCGCGGGTTACGTGCATCTGCCCAGCTTCCCTGACGTGGTGCTGTTGGTACAGCATGTGCTGAACGATGATCGCGTGGATGTCGAGCAGATCGTGCAGGCGGTAAATGTCGAACCGCTGCTGGCGACGCAGGTGCTGCGCATTGCCAATTCCGCGACCTTCGATTCCGCCGCGCGCCAGATCCGCGACATGCCGATGGCCGTGCAGCGCATCGGCAATCCGATGGTGCGGGCTGCCGCGCTGTCCTTCGGCGTGCAGCAGCTGCGCAATTCAGAAGAAATGCGACGGCTGCGCGACCGCATCAGCGCGCAGTGGCGGCGCGGAGTGGTGGTTGGCGCCATCAGCAAGGCGCTGTCGACCCAGATGCGCATGGCCTCGCCGGATACCGCCTTGTTTGCCGGCCTGCTGCATGTGATGGGGCGGCTGTACGTGCTGACGCGACTGAATCGCACGCCGTGGTTGCTGGACCAGCCCGGCCTGGCCGAACGACTCATGGACCAGCTCGGGGGCTATGCCGGCAGTGCGCTGCTCGAGACCTGGCAGATGCCTGCGGAGATCACCTCGGCCGTAGCAGATTACGGCAACCCGGAGCGTGACCTCACAGGCCAGATCGGGCTCACGGACCTGCTGGCAGGGGGTACGGTGCTCGCCGATCTGCTGCCGCCCTCGCGCACCGACTATCTGGACCAGATACAGCTCGCCAATGTCTATCTGCAGACCGAGCCGCTCTGGAAGCGGATGGGCCGCACGCGCGAGAACTGTAGTGACGCACTTCACAGAGCGCTGGAAGACGTGCAGCAACTGCGCGCCATGTTCGGCGCCTGAGCGGCCACTGGCACGAATTCTGCTTGATGGATAGCAGGCGCCGGCTTGTCGTCGCCCCTTGTCCACGGGTGGAGAACGGGTCATGGATTTCAACGCAATCTTCGAACAGAACCTGCTCGCCTTTTACGGCGTGCGCGCCGCCATGCTCGCACTGGGGCTGCTGGGCCTGGCGCTGGCCATCGGCAGCTGGCGTCGCGCCACTCGCCAGGACATGCAGCGGCTGTTCCTTGAACTGGACGAAACCCGCGGCGAAACGCGGGCTTTTTCCGATCTGGCACAGCAGCTCACCATGCAGATCCGGGCCTTGCAGGCCCGTTACGAAGATCAACAACAGCTGGTGGTCGCGGCCGGCCCGGGCTCGTCGCATAGCGGCTATGACCTCGCCTTGCAGATGGCACGCAACGGGGCAACGGCGGAAGACATAGTTTCCGCCAGTGGTGTGACACGGCACGAAGCAGCGCTGTTGACACGCCTGCACAATCCCGTGCAACGGTAGATCAACGACGGCGGAAGACTTATGTCAGCTCAGCAGCAAGGCAATATCGCCGGCCCTTCCAACAAGGATGCGTTTGCCTTCGTCCAGCAGCTGGCGCTGGAGATGTCCGCCGGCAAGATCGAGATTCCCTCTTTTCCTGATGTCGCCGTCCGCATCCGCAAGGTGCTGGCGGATGAAAACTGCGATACCGGCCAGATTGCGAAAGTAGTCAGTGCCGAACCTGCCATGGCCGCGAAGCTGCTTCAGATCGCGAATTCTGCGGCGCTCAATCCCAACGGCAAGAAGATCACCGAACTGAAGAGCGCGATTGCGCGCATTGGCTTTTCCAACGTGCGCACAGCCTCGCTGGCCTATGCCATGGATCAGATCAAGAACGCGCCGGCGCTGGCGCCGATTCGCAAGCCGCTCAACGAGCTGTGGGAACGCAGCGTGAAGGTCGCGGCGATGGCCTTTGTGGTGGCGCGCCGCTGGACCAAGGTCAATGCTGACCAGGCGCTGCTCACCGGCCTCATGCACGGCATGGGTCGTGTCTACATTCTGACGCGCGCGGTCAATCATCCCGCGCTGTTCTCTGATGCGGCTGCCTATCAGCAGATCGTCCGCGACTGGAACACGTCGATCGCCAAGGCCGTGCTCGAAAGCTGGGAGATCGCGCCGGAGATCGTCGACGCGGTCGAGCATTACGAAGACATCGAGCGCACCGGCGGCGGCGTGCCCGACCTGACTGACGTGCTGACCATTGCGAACCTGCTGGTATCGTTCTACGCCGAACCCACCGCGCTCGAGATTCATCTCAAGCAGACCACGGCCAGTGCCCGCTTGGGGCTCACCGCGGAAGGCGTGAAGAAGGCGCTGGAAGAGACCTCGGGCGAACTCGTCAGTCTGCGCCAGGCGCTCGGCGGCTGAAGTCGCGCGGCCTGCCGGGCTTCCCGGAGGCCTTTTTCCCATAAAGAACCGGCACTTGCGGCCTGCGCTTGACACCCTGCGGTGCGCGCCCGGACAATCCGCGGCCCCGCCTTCCGTGCGGGGTTTTGGATACTGGAAAGGTAGCTCAGCTGGTTAGAGCACGGCACTCATAATGCCGGGGTCGAGGGTTCGAGTCCCTCTCTTTCCACCAATCATTGATCTCACGCCAGCTCAGGCGATCCTAGAAATGGCTGTAAATGCCGGGAAACTCAGGGTTTTCGGCACTCAAGCTGTCTCATAGGCTCTCGGCACGTCTCAACGCGGTGACGGTACTTTTGACGGTATCGGATCCGCCGACATGCGGAGATACCGTCAGATGTTGAGTGAAGCTCAGGTTCGTAACGCGAAGCCCTCCGGTCGACCCGTGAAGATTGCCGACGGTGGCGGGCTGTATCTGGCCGTGATGCCCAACGGTGGGCGCTACTGGCGATTCGACTATCGGTTTCTCGGCAAGCGGAAGACCCTTGCCTTGGGCACTTACCCCGATGTCCTGCTCGCCACCGCGCGGGCGCGTCATCAGGATGCCCGGCGGGATCTGAGCGAGGGGATCGACCCGGCGGCACAGAAGCAGATCGCAATCACGACTTTCGAGACTGTGGCCCGGGAGTGGTACGCACGCTGGAAGGTTGGCCGAAATCGGCAGTACGCGTTTTACGTCCTCAAGCGCCTGGAGACCGACGTCTTCCCCGCGTTTGGAGCGAAGCCGATTTCGGAGGTTCCTGCCTCGGCTTTCCGGCAAGCCGTCCAGAAGATCGAGCAGCGAGGTGCGGCGGAGATAGCCAAGCGGGTGCTTCAGAACTGCGCGCAGATCATGCGGTACGCCGTCGCGAACGATATGGCCGAACGCAACCCCGTGGCCGATGTGCGCCCTGCAGACATCCTGAAGCCTCGCAAGAAGCGAAACCATCCACGCGTCAGCGCCAAAGAGCTGCCCACCCTCCTGCAAGCGATTGATCGGTATGTCGGCAACGAACACACCGTCCTGGCGTTGCAGATGATGGCGCTGACATTCGTCCGAACCTCGGAGCTGATCGGCGCTCGTTGGCCCGAGTTTGATTTCAAGGCCGCTCGATGGGAAATCCCGAAAGAGCGAATGAAGATGAAGACGCCACATATCGTGGCAATGAGCACACAAACGATAGCGGTGCTTGAAAAGTTGAAGGCAATCTCGTTCAGCCGCGAGCTGGTGTTTCCGGGAGACATTGATCCCAACAAGCCGATGAGCAACAACACGCTATTGTTCGCGTTGTATCGGATGGGATATCGGAGCCGGATGACCGGGCACGGGTTCCGAGGCGTTGCCTCCACGATTCTGCATGAGCAGGGTTGGCCGCACGAACACATTGAACTGCAGCTGGCGCACGAGGAGCGCGATGAAACCAGCGCGGCCTACAACTACGCGCTCTATCTCAAGCCCCGCGCCGAAATGATGCAGGCGTGGGCCGATCATCTCGACAAGCTTCGCCACCATCAGTCGGACGCGCATCGCCAGGATGAATCGTGAACGCCGCACGTGAGATGACCAGAGCTCGCGCCATTGGTGTAACAATGTGGAAACTTGTACGCCTTCCGATCATTTATGCCTTGGTGATATGCGAGCCTATCCTCAGAATCGGATTGACTACGATCGGTGTGCTTGGAATCGTCTCGGCAGTGGTTCTTGAGTTCTCAGGGAGCGCGCCTGGCTTTCCGTTTTGGACGGCGCTTCTATTCTTTGGCTGCTGCATCGTTTATCCGGTCTTGCATCGGGCTTTCCTGCGGGTCCTGGCCGCGAGTTAGGGCGGTAGGACGGCACAAAAACCTAGAAAGCGTGTGACAGAAAAACCTAGATATGGGATAGCGTAATAACCTAGAAATAGGTAGCCAGGCTAAACTTAGTCGCTTCACTCGCCGTAGAGACCGCCTCGCGGTTGGTTGCTTTCTCGGCCCGTTTGACCGTTTCCGAATCGGCTGTTGCCTTACTCAATCCATTGAGTAAAAATACTCAGTACCTTGAGTAAACCGCGTACCTCCTACAAACGCCCTCAAGCCACGGTCCTCGCCGAGCGGCTCGCCGAGCCGCGCCGGTTCCTTCAGGTCGTGGCCGGCCCGCGCCAGGTGGGCAAATCCACCCTGGTCCAGCAGGTCACTGACGAGCTGAGCCTGCCAGTCCGCTTCGTCAGCGCGGACGAGCCGACCCTGCGCGGCCCGGACTGGATCAGCCTGCAGTGGGAGGCCGCGCGCCTCGAGGTCTCGGGCAAAGAGGGCGCCGTGCTCGTTCTGGACGAGATCCAGAAAATCCCTGCCTGGTCAGAGACCGTCAAGCGGCTCTGGGACGAGGACACACGCAAGAAGCGCCCCCTGAAGGTGGTGTTGCTCGGCTCGGCCCCGCTGCTGATCGCCCAGGGCCTGACGGAAAGTCTGGCAGGGCGCTTCGAGACGTTACGCCTGCCGCATTGGTCCTATGCCGAGATGCGCGATGCTTTCGGCTGGAAGATCGATCAGTACCTCACCTTTGGCGGCTATCCCGGCGCAGCCCCGCTGATCCGCGATCCGGTCCGCTGGTCGCGATATATCGCGGACAGCCTTATCGAAACGTCGATCGCCCGCGATGTGCTGCTACTGACCCGGGTGGACAAGCCGGCATTGCTCAGGCGCCTGTTCGAGCTGGCGTGCCGGTATTCCGGCCAGATACTTTCGTACACCAAGATGCTCGGCCAGATGCAGGACGCCGGTAACACCACAACTCTCGCGCACTACCTTGATCTGCTGGCGGGCGCGGGAATGGTCTGTGGCCTTCAGAAGTATGCGGGTGACGCGGCACGCAGTCGGGGATCCAGCCCGAAACTGCAGGTACTGAACACGGCTCTGATGACGGTCACCTCCGGAATGACTCCTGCGGAAGCGCAGTCGGACCGGGAATTTCGCGGCAGGCTAGTTGAGTCCGCAATCGGTGCTCATCTTGCCAATGCAGCGGCTGTAGGGGAGTGCGAACTCTTCTACTGGCGGGATCGGGGCCAGGAAGTCGACTTCGTGGTCAGATCCGGCTCTCGACTAACCGCAATCGAAGTGAAGAGTGGCCGTGCACCACAGACTCATCCTGGAACGGAAGCTTTTGCCGCAGCGTTCAAGGTAAGGCGCAAGCTGCTGTTAGGCGATGACGGGATCTCGGTCGAGGATTTCCTGAGTCGACCTGTCGCAGACTGGCTGAAGGAATAGACTCGACTACTCGCCATGCCTGAAACACCCGAGCAAAAAGCCCGCCGAGAAATCGACGCAAAACTCGTTGCGTCTGGCTGGCTCGTGCAGGACCGAGACGACCTCGACCTGACCGCTGGCCGCGGCATCGCCGTGCGCGAGTTTCCGATGAAGTCGGGCTTTGGCTTCGCCGACTATCTGCTCTATCTCGATCGCAAGGCCGTGGGTGCCGTGGAGGCCAAGGCCGCCGGCACGCTCACCGGCGTCGAGGCGCAATCCGCCAAGTACGCGGCGGGCCTGCCGGACAACCTGCCCGCGCATCGCCGGCCGCTGCCCTTCCTGTTTGAGTCGAATGGCGCGGTGACCTTCTTTACCAACGGCCTTGACCCGAAGCCCCGTAGCCGCAAGGTGTTCAGCTTCCCGCGTCCGGAGACACTGGCCGAGTGGGTGAGCCAGTCGGCGACGCTGCGCGCCAAACTCACCCACCTGCCTCCTCTTGGGGATGCGGGACTCTGGAAGGTGCAGCATCAGGCCATTACCAGCCTCGAAGGCTCGCTCGCCAAAGGCGACCTGCGGTCGCTCGTTCAGATGGCCACCGGCTCCGGCAAGACTTTCACCGCCGTGAACGCCGCCTACCGCCTGCTCAAGTTCGGTGGCGCGAAGCGCATCCTGTTCTTGGTGGATCGAGGCAATCTCGGCAAACAGACCGAGGACGAGTTCGCCAACTTCACGCCACCCGACGACACCCGCAAGTTCCCGACGCTATACACAGTGCAGCGGCTCAAGAGCAATTCCATCAACCCTGCGGCCAAGGTCGTCATCACGACCATCCAGCGCCTTTACTCCATGCTGAAGGGCGAGCCGGACTTCGACGCCGAGAGTGAAGAAGGATCCGGCTTCGACACCGCTAAGCCCTGGAAGGGCGAGCCGCCGGATGTCGTCTACAACGTCGGCATCCCGCCTGAGTTCTTCGACGTGGTGATCGTCGATGAGTGCCATCGTTCCATCTACGAGCTGTGGGCGCAGGTGCTGCTTTATTTCGATGCTTTCCTGATCGGCCTCACCGCGACGCCGGCCGGTCGCACGATCGGGTTCTTTAACAAGAACCTGGTGATGCAATACGGGCACGACGAAGCCGTGGCCGACGGCGTGAATGTGGACTTCGATGTCTGGCGCATCCGCACGCAGATCACGGAATCAGGCGCCACCATCGTCGCGGCCCCCACTGACGTCTACGTCGACAAGCGCCACAAGCTCACGCGCGCTGAGCGCCTGGAGAAGCTTCAGGGCGATCTCACCTACACCGCGAACGAGCTGGATCGCGATGTCGTCGCCGAGGACCAGATCCGCACCGTAATCCGCGAGTTCCGCGACCGGGTGATTCCCACCGCATTCCCCGGTCGAACCGAAGTTCCCAAGACACTGATCTTCGCCAAGGACGACTCGCACGCCGATGACATCGTCCGCATGGTGCGCGACGAATTCGCCGAAAAGAACGAATTCTGCGAAAAGATCACCTATCGCACCGGCTTCACGCGCATCGCGAAGAAGGTAAAGAACGACGACGGCACCGAGTCCGAAGTCACCGAGTGGGTGAAGACTGCGAGCCTCACGCCAGACGAGATCCTTTCCAACTTCCGCAACAGCTACTACCCGCGCATCGCTGTCACCGTGGACATGATCTCCACCGGCACGGACGTGAAGGCCATCGAGTGCGTGTTCTTCCTGCGCAACGTGAAGTCCGCGGGCTTCTTCGAGCAGATGAAGGG
>JANPGU010000096.1:0-5219 GCA_031424095.1 Gammaproteobacteria bacterium | reverse complement strand
CGACGCATTGCACATGCTCGGCCTGATCGCCCTGCAGCAGGATCGCAGCGCGGCGGGCATCGAGTTGCTCGGTCAATCGTTGCGGCACAATCCGCGGCAGCCGATGGCCCACGCCAACCTGGCGCGCGCCCTGGCGGCTTCCGGGCAGCGGGAAGCCGCCATGGCCAGCCTGGGTACGGCGCTGCAGCTCGCGCCTGCCTTTGCGGATGCGCGGCTGTTCCGGGGAAACCTGCTGTGCGAGCTGGGCCGACCTCGCGAGGCGCTGGCTGACTACGATGCTGCGCTCGCCGTGCAACCGGCGTTTGCCGCGGCCCACAACAACCGCTGCAGCGGCCTGCTGGATCTCAAACGCCCACTTGATGCTCTGGCAAGTGCCGACCGCGCGCTGGCGCTCGACCCGCAGTTTGCCGAAGCGCACAACAACCGCGGCAATGCACTGCGCATGCTGCGGCATTCGCGCGAGTCCATCGCCTGCTTCGAGCAGGCCCTGCTCCTGCGCCCGGCTTATCCCGAAGCGCTTAGCAACCTGTGTGGCGCGCTCTACCAGTTGAAGCGCCATGCCGAAACGCTGCCGCTGTACGAACGGTTGCTGCAGCTCGCACCGGAATATCCCTACGCGCTGGGCAGCCGGCTGCACGCCGAGCTGCATTGCTGCGAATGGCGCCCATTCGCAGCACATACGGCGCAGATCGAGCAAGCCGTGCTGGCGGGCCGTCGCGCGGCCCATCCCGGCACCCTGCTGTCCGTTTCGTATTCACCGCTGGCCCAACTGCGCTGCGCGTCGACCTATATGGATCACAAGTTTCCGAAAGCTGCTTCGCCCGGCGTGCGCGCCCGATCCGGGCATGCGCGCATCCGGATCGCCTACGTCTCGTCCGACTTCGGCGAGCACCCCGTCACTCATCTTGCCGCCGGTTTCCTGGCCTGTCATGACCAGACCCGGTTCGACGTACACGGCATCTCGCTGGGCGCGCATGATCCAGACAGCGTCATGCAGCAGCAACTGCGCGGCACGCTTACTGCGTTCCACGAGGTGGCGGAACTCGATGATGCGCAGGTCGCGCAATTGCTGGCCCGGCTTGAAATCGATATCGCGATCGATCTCAACGGCCACACGCTGGGCGCACGTCCGGGAATCTTCGCCTACCGGGCGGCGGCGGTGCAGGCCACCTTCCTGGGCTATGCCGGAACTACTGGCGCCGCATGTTTTGATTACCTGCTGGCCGATGCCGTGGTCATTCCGCCCGGCGAGGCAGGCTATGCCGAACACATTGTCCGCCTGCCGGGGTGCTTTCTGCCACGCGACGACCGGCAGCCGCTCCTGCCCGCGCCACAGCGCAGCACCGAAGGCCTGCCGCAGGACGCCTTCGTGTTCTGTGCATTCAACCCCTGCTACAAGATCACACCCGAAATGTTCGAAGTCTGGATGCGCCTGCTGCAGCGTGTGCCGGGCAGCGTGCTATGGCTGCGCAATCCCGGTAGCGTCGCGACTGCCAACCTGTTGCGCGAGGCGGCAGATCGCGGCGTGACGCCTGAGCGACTGGTATTCGCGCGACGCGTCGACGCGCATGCGCAGCATGTAGCCCGGCACCAGCTCGCAGACCTCTTCCTGGATACCCGTCCTTACAATGCCCACAGCACTGCGAGTGATGCCCTTTTCGCGGGCCTGCCCGTGCTGACCTGTCGCGGCAGCACCTTCGCGGGGCGCGTGGCGGAGAGTCTGCTGCGCGCGCTCGAGCTACCGGAACTGGTAGCGGCGGATCTCGCACGTTACGAGGAGCTTGCGGTCCATCTTGCATTGACACCGGCTGATCTGCAGCAATTGCGCCGGCGTCTCGACTTGAATCGCCACAGTCTGCCGTTGTTCAACACCAGACGATTCACGCGGCACCTCGAAACCGCATTTCAATTGATGCTGTCGCGACACCACCGCGGCGAAGCACCGGGCGACATCGACGTGCCGTAGGTCCAACGAGAAAAGCCCCGGCTTTCGCCGGGGCTTTTCATTTCTCTGCTCACACTCCCTTTCAGCCCGGTGCGCGCGTCGCTCGCATCGGGCCAGAAGGAGCGATGCCTTACAGCGCCGGGGTCGCGTTGACCGGCCAGGGCTGCAGGCAGTTGTTGCCGCCCTTGGTCAACGTGTTCACCGGGCTGCTCGCCAGTTCGGCGTCGCTGTACGGCGCCGTGTTGCTGGTCACAGAACCCTGCTTGGCCAGGATGCCGGCGTTGCCCCATGGACGATTGGCGAAGGTTGCGTTGAGGTTGGCGATGACCGCCGTGTTGCCGAGGATGGTCGGCAGATACGACATCACCGCACCCGGGATGCCCGAGGCCGAGTTCGCCTTGGTGATCACGTTCGAGGTGAAGTACGTGTACCGGCCGTTGGCCACATTGGCCAGCGTCGGCGCCACACCATCTATAGCCACGAAGCGGAACGAATCGCCGGCATTCGAAAGGTTGCTGGCGGTCACTTCAGTAGACAACACGCCGATGCCCCACAGATTCAGGCCCTGCGCGGCCTGCATGCAGGACCGGGCGTTGCCCGAAGACGGTGCCGCATTGACCAGCGAGTTGGCGAAGTCGGATGCCACATACGTGGTGTCCGTAACCGAGCTGTTGTCGTCCGGCGTTGCGAACTGCTGCGTCGTCGCCACGCAGCGCTGGTTCAGCCAGTACGACTCAGCGCCCGCCTGCGTGCCTGAGCTGGCAACACGACGGCAGATGCGGACCGATGTATCACCGCCGGCCGGGCCCACCACACCAGGAATTGCGCTCAGCGCAGTGCCGTCGGACCGACGGACGATGTTGTTCCAGTCGGTGTAGGACTGCGAGTACAGCGCACGCACCTGGGAGCTGGTCAGCGAAGGCACGCAGGCCGAGTCGGTGTCGGAGATGGTGTAGGCATTCGCTGCAGGATTCGTGTCGCAGGCGGAGACATCGCCGAACTGCGCGATCTGCAGTGCCTTGTACACGTTCTTGGTGACCGGCACGCCGAACACGATGTCCAGCACCGGGGTCACCGTCATGAAGGTCGTGGCATTCAGTACGGCCGGGAACGACAGTGCCGGCTCGGTGTCCGAAATGCCGCCGGTGGGAATCGCCGCCGGTGCACCGATAGTGACGTTGGCGCAGCCGGCATGATTGGTGTAGCCGGCCAGGTTCGCGGTTGCAGCCACGGTGGTTACGGTGCAGTCATTGGGCAGCGCACCGACGTTGAGCCAGACGAGGCTGTGGGCATTGCCCTGAGTCAACGGAACGATGCCGTTGGACGAACCGCCGTTGCTTTCCTTGTGCACGGCGACCAGCTGACTGCCGGCACCGGTGACCGTGGCGCGCGTGGTGCAGATCACCACCCTCTGATTGGTGCCCGAACGGTAGATGTCGATGGGCTGCGCGGTGTCGCACAGGCCGCCGACGTTGGAGATCAGGCCTTCTTCCAGCGTGTTGTCAGTGGCCGTTGCACCACCGATGTAGATCTTGGCGGCGGCGGCGTAATTCTGCGCGGCCATGGCGCCGCTGCTGCCGATCGCGGCGCAGACTGCCAGGGCAATCGTGGACTTGTTGAACTTCATTTCAGACTCCGGATGACTTGATTGTGTGTGAGGATCAGGCGGCGACCGCGGCGGCAACGGTCCGACGGCGACCGACAACGCCCAGTCCACCGATGCCCGAAAGCAGCAGCCAGACGGCGGCCGGCAATGGCACTTCCGAAGTGGCGCCCGCGATCGCATACGTCAGCAGACCGGCGCTGGAGAGGTTCCAGGAAGCCAGACCGTTGGCATTGGCGAACGCGATGGTTGGCGCCGGCGTGCTCGAAGTGGCGCTCACCTTGGTGGAGTAGTAGAAGCCGAGGCTGGTGTTCAGCGCCGCGGCACCGGAAACAGGCAGCGCGTTGCCGAAGGTTTCGCCCCAGGCGCCGCCGCCCGTAATGGCACCGAAATAGCCGGCCCCGAAATTGGTCCCAGTGCCACTTAGAGCAGCCGCACCAAAGGTGCTGGCTATGTTTTGGTACTGGGTGTTCATCGTCGAGATCAGGTTGGTGGTTATCTGGCTGGCGCCGGTGAACGGCACGCCCTGCGCGGCAGTGAAGAACACGCCCTGCTGGCCACCGGAAGCATTGACGACACCCTGCGCATCACCCGCGAAGATGGTGTATTTCAGGTTGCTGAGGCTGCTGCCATTGCTCGTGAAGAACGACAGGTCGACATTGAAAGTCAGGTTAAGGCCGGTATTCGGGGTTACCGCGGCTGGGGTGAACTCCGTGTAGTTGATCGTGCCGTCGCCGACGGCCGGGTTCTGCAGAACCTGGACCAGTGAGTTGCCCTTCACCTCATCGAAAACGGTGAGGACGAGGTTGCCGTTCTGACCCGAGCCGCCGGTGGACGGCCCGTCGAAAGCCAGCGCGGCCTGGGCGCCCAGCGCCAGTGCTACCGCGAAAGCCACTTTCTTGAAGGAGAAATTCATAGATGTGTATCCCTGTTGCGTTGATCGGCCGATGCTGCTGGGCGCCCCAAGGGACGCCGTTCCACAATTTCTGTGCTGCGGATCGCAATCTAGAGACCGCGTTTGACGGTTGGGTTACGTTTAGTTGACGCGCGGTGCAGTCACACTGCGCCGGCAATATGTGAATCCGGCGCCGGCTTCATCCAATCTTCACGACACCGGGCTATCTTCCGGCCGTTCTATTCAGGAGCGAGCTGCCGTGAGAGAGAGGATCCGGACCGGAATACTGATGGCGGCAGCAGTCGGCGCGCTAACACTGGTTCGCATTGCCGCGGCCGCAGATGCCGGCGACGCGCAGCGCATGGCGGCACTGCAAACGCTGCTGGAAACCCGCTTTCCGGATGCGAAGATCCAGTCCATTGCACCTTCCGCAATAGCGGGAATCTACGAAGTTATTTCCGCCAACCTGATCGTCTACAGCGACATATCGGGTGAATTCGTGCTGATGGGCCCGATGATCGAATCGCGTACGCGATCCAATATCACCGAAGAACGGCTGGGCGAGATCAACGGCATCGAGTTCAACACGCTGCCCCTGCAGCTGGCGATGAAGACGGTCAAGGGCAACGGCAGCCGGCAGATGGCGGTATTCGCCGACCCGCTGTGTCCTTACTGCCAGCAGCTCGAGAAAACACTCGAGGGTGTGAGCGACGTAACCATCTTTACTTTCCTGATGCCACTGGAAAGCGTGCATCCGGGTGCAACGAAGAAGTCGC
>JANPGU010000095.1:0-2711 GCA_031424095.1 Gammaproteobacteria bacterium | reverse complement strand
GCCGGCAGCACGCCCTTGAGCCCGCGATAGCCTGCCATCACCAGCACCAGGTACGCCGGAATCAGCAGTGAAATCGGCGCGCAGATCCGGCCCACCCAGGCGCTGAGCTCAAGCTCGGACAGGCCCGTGGTCCCGGCGAGCGTCACGATCGGCACACCGATCGAGCCGAATGCCACTGGCGCGGTATTTGCGAGCAGGCAGATCCCCGCGGCGAAGAACGGCGAAAATCCCAGCCCCGTCAGCATCGCGGCCGCCACGGCAACGGGGGTCCCAAAGCCCGCGGCACCTTCGATGAACGCGCCGAATGCAAAGGCAATCAGCATCGCCTGCAGGCGCCGGTCCTTGGTGAGGCCGCCGATTGAGTCCTTGATGATGGAGAAGTTGCCGGTTTCTTCCGTGAGCCGATAAAGGACCACGGCCCAGTACACGATCCAGCCAATGGGCAGCAGCCCGAATGCGGCGCCCATCGTGGCCGAGCGCGCCGCGAGTCCGACTGGCATTGCGTACACACCGATCGCGATCGCGAGCGCCGCGGCAAGTCCGGCTAGGCCCGCGATCCACGCGGGCTTGCGCAGGATGCCGATCAGCAGCAGCGGCACGAGGATCGGCACGGCTGCCGCTGCCGTCGACCACCCAAGGCTGTCCATCAGGGGCTGATAATTCTGCTGCCACATATTCTTCTCGTTGTGTGCCAGTGGACGTTGCGGTGCATGATGACGCGCCTTCGGACGAATGTCACCGGGGTTCCGCGGAGTATGGACAAGCTGCATACCCTGCGGACAGACTCGGGCGAAACGAGCGGAAACAAGCCGTACATGGGGTGGGTTATGCGGAGCTTCAAAATGCGCATGCTTGGCTGGTCAATGCTGATGTCGCTGATGTCGCTCGGCGCAAGCGTGCCGGCAGAAGCAGCCGATGCCACGGTCGCCTCCCTGGTGCAGCGTGCCGAGCGCGCACTGGATCTCAAGGAAATCGAGCGGCTGCAGCGCAGCTACGGCTACTACATCGATCAGTCCGACTGGGATAACGTCGTCGACCTCCTCACCGACGATGCAACAGCGGAATACGCCGTATCGGGTGTATACGTCGGCAAGCAGTCGATCCGTGCGCTGCTCTATTCGATTGGCTATGGCGAACGCGGGCTGCGGCCGCGCCAGTTGCGCGAGCACACGCAGCTGCAGCCGGTCATCACGCTTTCGGCAGACGGCAAGACGGCCCGCGCCAGGTGGCGCGCGATCGTGCTGCTCGGCCAGTTCGAGGAATACGGCCGCTGGCAGATCGGTCCTTACGAGAATGAGTATCGCAAGGAAAATGGCCACTGGAAGATCAGCGCCCTGCACTGGTATGAGACTTTCACCGTTCCCTTCAAGGGCGGCTGGAAGGGCAGCATGACGGCCACCAATGTGGCGGATCGCAAGATCCCGACGCCAGATCGTCCATCGACGCGCAGCTATCAGCCCTGGCCAGTGGTGCACATGCCGCCATACGGATTCACGCACCCGGTGCGCGATGCGGTGCACTCGGCGTCTGCGGTTCCGGCAAGCGCGGTCGTCGCGGGCAAGGCATCCGCACGCGAACTCGCACGGTTGCAGCAACTGGTCACGCGGCTGGAAGACGAGCGGGAAATCGAGATCCTGCAGCGCACCTATGGCTACTACGTGGACAAGAACCTGTGGACCGAGATTCCGCAGCTCTTTGCCGAAGACGGCACGCTCGAAATCGGCGGGCGCGGCGTGTTCGTGGGTCGCAAGCGCGTGCAGCAGTATCTGGAATGGCTGGGCTTTCCAGTGCAGGGCCGGCTCTATGACCACACGCAGATGCAGCCGATCATCCACGTGTCGCCCGATGGCCAGCAGGCCAAGGGCCGCTGGCGCGCGCTGATCTACGGCGGCGACTACGGCAGCGTCAGCATGTTCGGCGACTGCATCTACGAGAACGAATACCGCAAGGTGAACGGCAAGTGGATGATCGCGAAGCTGCATGCGTGGTTTGTGTTCTACACAGAGCTGGAAAAAGGCTGGGGCGTGCGGGCGTGGCCGAACTCCCGACCCGAAGCCGCTCTGCCGCCGGATCTGCCGCCCACGCGTGTGTACGACATGTATCCGGGCAAGATCACGGCTCCTTTGCATTACGAGAATCCAGTCACCGGCAAGAGTGTCTATCCGGCCTCAGCCGCCGTGCCTCCGCCTGCCACGGCTTCCCTTGCGCAGCTCGCCACGCGCCTGGCACGCCTGGAAGACGCGCGTGCCATCGAATACCTGCACAACGCCTATGGTTACTACCTGGATCGTTGGCAGTGGGATGACGCCGCCGAGCTGTTCGCCGACAACGGCAGCATCGAGATAGCGCAGCGTGGTGTGTACGAAGGCCGGGCGCATGTGCGGCAGTTCTTCGATCTCTTCGGTGCGCAGGGCCTGCATCAGGGCGAAGTGTTCGACCATGCCCAGTACCAGCCGGTGGTGCATGTGGCGCCCGATGGGCTCACCGCCAAGGCGCGCGTGCGCGAGTTCAGCATGGAAGGCAAATATGGTGTCGACGCCACGATTGGCGGCGGCATCTATGAGAATGAATACGTGAAGCAGGATGGCGTCTGGAAGATCAGCCGGCTGCACTTCTACACGAACTTCGTCGCCGACCTGGAACGAGGCTGGGCAGGCGGGCCGCGCCCGGCGGCGGGGCCCTCAACGCAGTTGCCGCCGGACCGGCCGCCG
>JANPGU010000094.1:0-6182 GCA_031424095.1 Gammaproteobacteria bacterium | reverse complement strand
ACGCTTGGTGGTCACCAGCGGAAAGCCGGCCGCCAGATCGAAGCGCATCTGCCAGCCGAACAGTGCCAGCGTACCGGTCCCGGTTCGATCGCCTTTCGGCTGGCCGCGCTCGCGCACTGCCCGCAGCAACTCCAGATAGCCGTTCACGCGGCGGCGGCGAAATTACCGGATGGTCGC
This sequence comes from Gammaproteobacteria bacterium, assembly GCA_031424095.1. Classification (GTDB taxonomy): domain Bacteria; phylum Pseudomonadota; class Gammaproteobacteria; order Steroidobacterales; family Steroidobacteraceae; genus ZC4RG30. The sequence goes on along the minus strand of JANPGU010000094.1, from coordinate 6,005 downwards.
GGCTGCATCTGTGCCCGCAGCAGCAGCACGACGCCGATCAGCAGCATCGGCACCGACAGCACCTGCCCCATCGTCAGCCAGTCACCGGCCATGTAGCCGATCTGGGAATCCGGCACGCGCACCAGCTCGATCAGCATGCGTGCCAGTGAATACCACACCAGGCCGAGACCGACGATGGCGCCCGTGGGCCGCGGCTTGCGCGCGTACCAGGCCAACAGCAGGAACAGCGCAATGCCTTCAAGACCCGCTTCGTACAACTGCGAAGCGTGGCGACCGATCAGTTCGCCGCTGCCGCTGTCGGCAACCAGGAAGCCCCAGCGCCACTGCGTGGGGGCACCCCACAGCTCGCCAGTGATGAAGTTGCCGATGCGCCCGGCGCAGATGCCGATGCCGGGCAGCGGCGCGCAGAAATCAAGCACGTCCAGCGCGCGGCGGCCATTGCGGCGCGCATAGAGGATCAGCGTCAGGATGACGCCCAGCAAGGCGCCGTGGAAAGACATGCCCCCCTGCCAGATCTTGATGGGGTAGAGCCAGTCCGCCTGCAGCAGCTCACGCTGATAGGGCAGCACATACAGCAGCACGTAACCGATGCGGCCACCGAGGATCACGCCCACCATGGCCCAGAAGATCAGGTCATCGACCTGCTCGGCATTCCAGGTGCTGCCGGGGCGTGCGGCCTGTCGCCGCGCCAGCCACCAGGCGGCGGCAAAGCCGATGACATACATGATTCCATACCAGTGGATCTGCACGGGGCCCAGATGCAGGGCAACAGGATCGATATTCGGGTATCGCAGCATGCTTGGGATTCTACCGGCAAACGCGGGCAAACAAGGCCTTGAGATAGCGGGTCTCCGGCATGGCCGGGTGCACCGGATGGTCAGGCGACTGCCCGCCTTGCGCAATGATGCGCAGTTCCAGCCCGGCATTGCTGGCAGCGGACTGCAGCAGCAAGGGCAGCGCTTCGGTCGGCAGATGCCAGGAACAGGAGCAGCTCACCAGCAGGGCTTCATCCGCCGCCATCTTCAGTGCCAGCTGATTGAGCCGGCGATAGGCGCCCTCGCCCTTCGGCAGATCCTTGCGGCGCTTGATGAACGCCGGTGGATCGATGATGAGCACATCGAACTGCCGGCCTTCGGCATGCAGCGCCTCGAGCACATCGAAGGCATCGCCCTTGCGCGTCTCGATGACGACGCCATTGCGACCTGCATTGGCGACCGCCGCATCCAGCGCGACTTGCGAGGAATCGACACACAGCGCGGACCCTGCGCCCGCCGCCATGGCGGAGACCGCCCAGCCTCCCGCGTAACTGCACACATCCAACACCCGCTGGCCCGGGCGAAGCAGCTGCCGCAGCTGGGCGCGATTGGCGGTCTGGTCGTAGAACCAACCGGTCTTCTGGCCGTCGGCCAGCGGTGCCTCGAAGTGCAGGCCGGCCTCGACGATCTGCACCGCGGCAGGCTGCTCGCCGCCAACCGCCTGCAGCACATGTGGCAGCGACTCCAGGTCGCGCGCATTGCCATCGTTTTTCCAGACCAGCACGCGCGGCGCCAGCACTTCCCGCAACACGGCTTCCAGCAGCTCCCGGCGCTGCTCCATCGCGAGTGTTGCAATCTGCCCCACCAGCACATCGCCGTAGCGATCGACCACGAGCCCCGGCATGCCGTCGGATTCGCCGTAAATCAGGCGGTAGTGCCTGCCGCCCACATAGCGTTCGCGCAGCGCCAGGGCGCGCTGCACCTTCGCCAGTAGCAATGCGCCGGTGATCGGCACATCGACCTGGGTACTCATCACGCGCGCGCAGATCAGTGCATGCGGATTCACCAGCGCATGTGCCAGGAACTGGCGGCGATGATCCAGCACCTGCACCGCTGCACCGGGCGCAATGCCGGTCAGCGGCGTGGCCGCCGTATCGACTTCGTTGGAAAAAACCCAGGCATGGCCGGCCCGGATGCGTTTGTCTTCATGGCGCTTGAGCACCAGTTGCGGCAGCTCGGGCCGAAGCGAATCTGTCATAGTGCAGGGAGTTTACTGCATGACCGCCTGAGCAAATGGCCCATACATCCGACCCGCAGGCACAGCCTGGCAATCGGCTGGCCACGGAAACCAGCCCCTACCTGCTGCAGCACGCACACAATCCAGTGGACTGGTATGCCTGGGGCCCGGAAGGCTTCGCCGCCGCGAGCGCCAGCGGCAAACCCGTGCTGCTATCCATCGGTTATTCCGCCTGCCACTGGTGCCATGTCATGGCAGATGAATCATTCGAGGATCCCGCGACGGCCGCCCTGATGAACGCGCTGTTCGTCAATATCAAGGTCGATCGCGAAGAGCGCCCTGATGTCGATCGCATCTACCAGCTTGCACACCAGTTGCTGACGCGGCGCGGGGGCGGCTGGCCGCTGACCATGTTCCTCACGCATGACGATCAGCGGCCCTTCTTCGGTGGCACCTATTTTCCGCCGCAGCCCCGCCATGGCATGCCGGATTTCCGCACGCTGTTGAGCCGCGTCGCCCAGTACTACGGCGAGCGTCAGCAGGAATTGCGCGATCAATCCCAGACACTGGTCGACGCACTGACCGCCATCGATGCACCGGCTGCGCCCCGGGTCGCGCCGCTGCATGACGCACCACTGCAACTGCTGCGCAGACAACTGGAGCAGCGGTTCGACCGGCAGCACGGTGGCTTCAGTGCCGCGCCAAAGTTTCCGCATGCCGGGCTGGTCCAGCGGCTGCTGCGACATTGGCAGGCCACGGCGCATGCGGCCGCGCCGGATCTGCAGGCACTGTTCATGGCCACACTGACCCTGAAACGCATGGCGGATGGTGGCCTCCGCGATCATCTCGCCGGCGGTTTCTTCCGTTACAGCGTCGACGAACGCTGGGAAATCCCGCATTTCGAGAAGATGCTGTACGACAACGGCGCGCTGCTGGCAGCCTATGCCGAAGCCGCGGCGGCCACGGGCGACGCCGAGTTCGCGCAGGTGGCGACCCACACAGCCGACTTTCTCCTGCGCGAAATGCGCGCACCGGGCGGCGCCTTCTTTTCCTCCTGGGACGCAGACTCTGAAGGCCATGAAGGTCGGTTCTACCTGTGGACGCCCGCACAGATCGACGCTGCGCTGCAGACAATGCCCGGGCATGGTGCGCGGTCTGCGCAACTGCTCAAGGCACGCTACGGCCTGGACCGACGCGCCAATTTCGAAGGGCAGTGGCATCTCGTTACCGCGCGCGAAATAAGCGCGCTGGCGGAATCCGGCGAGTTCAGCCCGGAACCTGAGAAGCTTGAGCAGCAGCTCGCTGCCGCGCGCCTGCAGCTGCTGCAGGTGCGCGCCGGACGGGTCGCTCCGGGCCGCGATGACAAGATCGTGACGAGCTGGAATGCGCTGGTCATCAAGGGCCTGGCCGACACTGCGCGTGCCCTGGGCCGGGATGATCTGGCCACTGCGGCAGCAGATGCCGTCCACTGGCTGCAGCAGCATCACTGGCGCGACGGGCGATTGCTGGCAACGTCGAAAGACGGTGACGCCCGCCTGCCGGGCTATCTCGACGACCATGCACTGCTGCTGGACGCCGTGCTGGCCCTGCTCACGGTGCGCTTCAGCACGACCACGCTGCAGTTCGCCATCAGTCTGGCCGACGCGCTGCTGCAGAATTTCGAAGACCGTGAAAACGGCGGCTTCTACTTCACCGCGCATGATTCTGAACGGCTCATCCACCGCAGCCGCACGTTCAGCGATGACGCCACTCCCGCTGGCAACGCCATCGCAGTCAGTGCATTGCAGAAACTGGGCTGGCTGCTGGGCGAGGCGCGCTACCTCGACGCCGCCGAACACGGTCTGCGCGCTGCCTGGCCGACGCTGGCGCAATCACCGCTGGCCCAGGTGCACATGGCCAACGCGCTGGACGACTACCTGCAGCAGCATGTGTTCGTGATCCTGCGTGGCGAGCCCGCGCAGCTTGATCTGTGGCGACGCGAACTGCAGCGAGTCTGGCGCCCGCAGGTAAGCGTGATCGCCATCGCCACGGACAGCGCACAGCTCCCGCAGTCCCTGGCTGAAAAGAAGCCGCAGGGATCCGCCTGTGCATACCTGTGTCGCGGCAGCGTCTGCGACGCGCCCTATTCAAGTCTGGCGGATCTGATCCAGGCCCTGCAGCGCCGATCTTAGCTGCGCAAGCAGCGAGCCGTGTGTCGCGTCAAGTCGCGGCGCGGCGTTCCAGTCGTAGGCCCACGGATGGGCGGTGCGCAGCGTTGCGGATTCGCTGGCAAAGCGGGGCACCACATGAATGTGCAGCGCAGGTTCGAGGTTCCCGAAGATGGCGTAGTTGATGCGCAGTGCGCCGGTCACCGCCAGCAGCGCGTCGCCCAGCGCGCCGGCATCCTGCATGACCTGCGCCCGCCATGCGGGCGCCAGATCATTGAACGTGTCGACCACCGGATCGGGCAGCAGCAGCGCGTAACCGCGCAGGAACTGCTGCTCGCCCAAGACGGCCCAGCCAGAGGGCATGCGCGCGATGAGGCCGGCATCCTCACCTGCGCGCAGGCGCCGCACGCGCCGATGGATGGCAGTCTCCACGGCGCCTGCCATCAGTTGGCCTTGACGGCCTCGACTGAGATCAGCAGCTTGGTATTCATCTTGAAACCAAACGATTTGCCGTAGTCCACGCCGAAGTCGTCACGATTGAAGGTGGCCGAGGCATCCGCACCGCAGGTCATCTTCTTCGTCATCGGGTTTGGCTTGCACAGGAACGAGTTGATCACGAGCTTCACCGGCTTGGTCACGCCATGCAGGGTCAGGTCGCCAGTGACTTCGGTCGGCGCATCGCCATTCCACTTGCTGAACTTGCCCTTGTAAGTGGCAGTCGGAAACTTCGCGGCATCGAAGATCTGTGCGGATTTCGCGTGTTCGTCCATCTTCGCATGCCCGAAGTTGATCGACGCAATCTGCACCGTCAGGTCAACCGACCCCGCCTTGGCAGCGGTATCGAGAATGACCGAGCCGGCCGAACTGTTGAACTTGCCGCGCCACATCGACATGCCACCCATGTGATCGGATTCGAACGCCGGATAGGTGTGGTCCGGATCGATGGTGTAGGTTTCCGGCGCGGCATTTGCCGACACTGCGACCAGCGCCAGGGCGCCGAATGCTGTTGTACGAATCATGTTAGCTCCTGTGTGAAAATTATCGAACCGCGGCCTGCTTGCCGCCCACCAGATGAAACTTAACCGTGACCTTGTCATCGATCGCGTCCTCCCAGATCGGATCGCCGATGCCAAAGGCCTTGCGCGACATGACGAAACTGCCGTTGAACACGGTTCCCGCCGCCGTGGCGCTGACCGTCACCGGCACGGCAATCGTCAGCACGCGACCCTTGATGGTCAGCGTGCCGGTAGCCACAAACTTGCCGGCCGCGCCGGCCTTGATCGCAGTGGACTTGAACACACCCTTCGGGAACGCGGCGCTGTCGAACCACGAATTCTTGCGAACCTCGGCGTTGTAGCCGGGGTCACCGATGTCCAGGCTGCCCATGTCCACTTCAAGCAGCGCAGTGGCGGCGCCGACATTGGCCGGATCGTAGTTTATCGTGCCCTTGAAGGCCGTGAACGGACACTCCACCGCCACCCCTTCCTGCTTGAAGGTCGCCGTGAGCGTGCTTTTCGTCACCGGCCCTACATTGAGCGGTGCCGCCATGAGCAGCGTCGATGCCAGACCCAGGAACGCCGTCGTCATCCATCGTGAATTCATCATTGCCTCTCTCTCAAGCCTTGCCACGCCAGCTCAACATGCGGCGCAGCGTCTGATCCTTGTGGATGAAATGGTGCTGCAGTGCTGCCAGCACATGCAGCGCCACCGTTGCAGCCAGCACGATCGCCAGCAGGTGATGCACTTCCACCAGCTGCGCGGCCAACAATTTGTCCTTGCCCAGCAGTGTCGGCAGCGGAATCCAGCCCAGAAACACGATCGGATATCCCGTGGCATTACTGTATAGCCAGCCGCTCAGCGGCAGTG
>JANPGU010000093.1:0-1640 GCA_031424095.1 Gammaproteobacteria bacterium | reverse complement strand
GGCTCGGGCATGATCCAGCCCAACATGGCGACGACGCTGAACTACCTGTTCACCGATGCAGCGCTGGGGCCGAATGTTTGCCAGGCGCTGATCGCGAAGCTGGGCGACCTGACCTACAATTGCATCACCGTCGACTCGGATACCTCGACGTCGGACACGCTGCTGTTTTTCGCGACCGGCGCTGCGGGTGGCGAGCCGATCGACAATCCGGACGACCCGCGCCTCGCGGAATTCGTTGAGGCGATGCATCGCGTCCTGCTCGATCTCGCCAAGCAGATCGTGCGCGACGGCGAGGGCGCCACCAAGATCATCGAGATCACGGTCGAGGGCGCTGCCTCTGATGAATCGGCGAAAGTCATCGCCTGCTCGATCGCCAACTCGCCGCTGGTGAAGACGGCGATTGCCGCAGGCGACGCCAACTGGGGCCGGGTTGTCATGGCCGTGGGCAAGACAGCCGAGCCTGTCGAGCGCGACCGGCTTTCGCTCTGGTTCGGCGATCACCAGGTGGCGAAGGACGGCCAGCGCGCGGCCGATTATTCGGAAGGCGCCGCCACCCGCGCGGTGGGCGGCGACGAGGTCTTCATCCGCGTCGATGTGGGCGTCGGTCGGGGCAAGGCCACCGTCTGGACCTGCGATCTCACCGATGGTTACGTGAAGATAAACGGGGCCTACAGAAGTTGATCCGTCGGCTGCACGCGATGCTTACCTCAACATGAGAGAACATGAGGGTGCGAAACCGCTGGTATTGGTAGCGGCGGCAGCGCTGGTGCGTAGTGATGGACGGTTGCTGCTTGCGCAGCGGCCAAATGGGAAACCGATGGCTGGTCTCTGGGAACTCCCGGGCGGCAAGGTGGAGGCGGGTGAAACCCCTCAGGGAGCGCTGTCGCGCGAACTGAAGGAAGAACTCGGCATCACCGTGACCGAGACCGACATGGCGGCCTTTTCCTTCGCCTCGCATGGGTATGAACGATTTCATCTTCTGATGCCGGTGTTCCTGATCCGGTCATGGGAAGGCGAGGTCACCTCTCGAGAGGGGCAACAATTCGCGTGGGTATCGGCCGAAGACATCGGGAGCTATCCAGCGCCCGAAGCCGATGTGCCTCTCTTTGCGCGATTCATCGATTGGTCGAAGGCGGCTCACGCATGAACAGGTTCAAGACCCTTCTCCGCTTCCTCAAGGACCGCTCGGGCGCGACGGCTATCGAATATGCCTTGATCTCGGGCATCATCTGCATCGCCATCGTCGGCGGCGCCACGGCTGTGGGAAACAGCGCCAACGGCTCGTTCAACGCCGCGAACGCGGGCTTCACCCCTGCGTAGGCTCTAGCCGGCCCCGTGCTAGCCAGCCTTGTCGCCCGTGCCATGCTCCCTGACGCCAAGTGCGTCGGCGAGGCGCACGGTGGCGCTTCCGGGCCGTTTCGGTTTGGGTTGATCGGGCGAGGGCGCCCAACCCGACAACGTCACGAATTCGAACGTCGCGCGCACACGGCCATCGGCATCGGCGAAACGCTGCGTGTAGATATCCATCGCCCGTAGCAGGATCGTGCGCGTCAGCGGTGGCGCATCGCGATTGGCGAAGGCTGCAGTCTCGCCCATGCCGCGCAGGTCCGACAACAGGCGTAGCGGATGGGCATAGCGCA
>JANPGU010000092.1:0-7511 GCA_031424095.1 Gammaproteobacteria bacterium | reverse complement strand
CGTTCGTGCTGCGCTTCGCCGGCTACGTCGAATGGCCGGAAGATTCCGTGCCGGTGCCTGCCTTTACCATCGCCGTACTGGGCGCGAATGGAGTCGCAGTACGGCTGCAGAAGCTGGCCGCCGGCCGGACCATCATGAACCGGCCCGTACAGGTGCGCAGGATCGTGAACATCCAGGAGGGTGCGAAGGCGCAGATCGTGTACGTGGGCGCTGAACGCAGGGCCGATCTGCGCACGCTGCTCGCCACGCTGCGCGATCGACGCATCCTTGCGATTTCCAGCGAAGAGGAAGGACTGGCAGCGGGAAGCACCATCAACCTGCTGGTGGCTGATCGACGCGTGCGCTTTGAAGTGTCGCTACAGGCGGCCCGCGAGGCCCGACTGCGGATCAGCTCCGAACTGCTCGCACTGGCCGTGCGGGTGCAGAAATGATCAGGCCCTTGTCCGCTGCGCTGCGCTCGATATTCGGCGGTTTCCGCTCGGTGCGCGGCAAGCTCACTGTCGTGATGGTGCTGACCACTGCGGCGGCGCTGCTGCCGATGACTCTGGCGCTGCTGCATCGCGACCTGAATAATTACCGCCAGTCACTGGCTGCAGACCTCAATACCGAGGCGGGCATTCTTGCCCAGCTCACCGGACCCGCCATCGCCTTCGACGACCAGCGCGTGGCGGAGCGCAGTCTTGCGGCGCTAACTGCCAAACCCGCCGTGCTGTCTGCCGCACTGTATTCCGCCAACGGAGATCTCTATGCACGCTACGTCCGCGCCGGCGCCAGGCAACCGCCCTTGCAGCTGCAGATGCCGGTCGTCGCTACGCAGCTGTCCAGCGGCCGGATGGAAGTGACGCAGAACGTGCTGCAGAACGGCGAGTATCTGGGCGTCATCTACCTCAGCGCGACCTACGATGCCTGGGGTCATGTCCGCGCATACACCGGCATTCTCGGCCTGATGCTGGTGCTGAGCATGGCGGTGGCACTGACGTTTGCCGCCGGTCTGGGGCGCAGCATTACCGGTCCCGTCGAAGCGCTCGCTGCCGTCGCCAATGACATCGTCACGCGGCGCGATACCTCGTTGCGCGCACCGGCCACGCCGCTGGAAGAATTCGCGCTGGTGGTCAGGGCCTTCAACAGCGTGCTGGACGAAACCGAGGCGCGCACCCGCGAACTGCAGGAACTGAACCTCGCGCTGCGGCAGAGCGAGAAGCTGTATCGGGCCATCGGCGAATCCCTCAACTACGGCGTGTGGGTCTGCGACGCAATCGGCCGCAATATCTACGCCAGTGATTCGTTCCTGCGCCTGGTGGGAATCACGCAGGAGCAGTGTTCCGGCATCGGCTGGGGTGAACTGCTGCATCCAGATGATGTCGCCGCCACCATCGCCGCCTGGCAGGAATGCGTGGACACGGGCTCGTCCTGGTATCGCGAGCACCGCTTTCTCGGTGCCGACAAGCGCTACCACCCGGTGCTCGCGCAGGGCGTTCCGATACGCGATGAAGAAGGCAGCATCACCGGCTGGGCCGGCATCAACCTCGACATCAGCCGCATCAAGGAAACCGAGGACGCATTGCGTGAGGCCGATCGCCGCAAGGACGACTTCCTGGCGACGCTGGCGCATGAGCTGCGCAATCCGCTGGCGCCGATCCGGCACGCGGCAAAACTGCTGGGTCGCAAAGGCCTTGAGGAAGCGCAGGCGCAGACGGCGCGCGACATCATCAGTCGGCAGGTCGCCCGCATGGCGCTGCTGCTCGACGATCTGCTGGAAGTGTCGCGCATTACGCGTGGCCGACTGGATCTGCGCAAGGAGCGCGTGCTGCTGTCAACCCTGGTCAAGGCGGCCATCGAGACCAGCAAGCCGCTGCTCGATGCCAAGCAGCATGAGTTCACCATCCGCATGCCCCTCACCCCTCTGGAACTGGACGTCGACTCCCTGCGGATTTCGCAGGCGCTGTCCAATCTGCTGACCAATGCCGCCAAGTACACCGACCCCGGCGGCCGCATCGCGCTCGACATCCAGCATTCCGCCACGGAGATTGCATTCACCGTCACGGATTCGGGCATCGGCCTGCCCGCCGCCGTGCTGCCGACGATTTTCGAGATGTTCTCGCAGGTCGACTCCGCCATCGATCGCTCGGAAGGCGGCCTCGGAATCGGTCTGGCATTGGTCAAGGGGCTGGTGGTTCTGCATGGCGGCACGGTGGAGGCGGCCAGCGCTGGCCTGGGCAAGGGCAGCACGTTCACGATGCGCATTCCCTGTGGGGCAATCCGCGAAGCCGCGGTTGAACCGGTCGCCCGGGAGCCCGTGATGACGGATCAGGGGCCAACCGGCAAAATCCTGGTGGTGGACGACAATCGCGATGCGGCCGGTTCCCTGGCGATGGTGCTGACCAGCTCCGGACACAGCGTGCTTACAGCCAATTCCGGTGAACAGGCGCTGCAGATCGGCGCGCAGGAACACCCCGATGCCATCGTGCTGGATATCGGCATGCCAGGAATGAATGGTTATGAAGTCGCCCGCAGGATCAGGCAGCATGTCTGGGGCAAGTCCGTGTTCCTTGTGGCGCTCACCGGCTGGGGCCAGAAGGAAGACATCGAGCGTGCGATCACCGCAGGTTTTGACTTTCACATGACGAAGCCGGCGGATCCGGAGCGGATCGAACAGTTGCTGGCACAGTTCCTGGATTCCAGCGCTCGCGGCACCCCTGTGCGGGAGACCTGACATCAACATCGAAAATGACAAAACGGCGACCATCCGCGTCATCGTTGCCGAAGACAACGACGACCTGCGCGCATTGATGCCCGTCCTGATCAACGAAGCCGAGGACCTGCACTGCCCGGCATCCACCGCTTTTCTCGATGAGGTGGGGCCATTGATTACGCAGCATCGGGCGCAGGTCGTGATACTCGATATCGAATTGCGCGGCGGCTCTGCGTTGAAGCGGCTGCCGTCGCTGCGGGAGCAGTTTCCGGCCACGCGCTTCATCATCCACAGCGGGCACTCCAACCCCTCATTGATTCGCACCGCGCGCGAGACCGGCGCGGATGCCTATGTGCTGAAGACCGGGGATTTCGACGAACTGCTCGACGCCATACGCGGGCCGCGCGCCAGCGTGCCCTAGCAGCCGCTGCAGGCCCGGCGTAGCAGGGGCTACTGCACCTGCGCCGCCTGCTTGCCGGCTGGCGCGGTTGCAGGCTTCAGCGGCACGCCGAACCAGCCGAAAGTCGTTCCTTCCGGAAGGTCCATGGTCACCAGCACGCGCAACTGCGCGGGGGCGTCTGCCAGTCTGGTCAAGGACACCTGCTGACGATAGGCGGTGGTGGCGCTGGCCTTCTGCGCACTCAGCGCCAGCGCAGTGGTCTGGATGCCCGGCACCTTCTTGATGCTCACATTGAGGTTGCTGCCCGTAATGCGCGGCACCGCTGCGAGATGGAGCGTCACCGGCTGGCCGGTCGAGGCGTCACCGTCGAACTGGTAGAGCAGATCGACGGGCACGCTGAGCTTCGACGTCGCTTCCGCCCTACTCATCGATGCCAGCGCAGGCTCGGTGTGCGTCGCGGGCACTTCGGCTGTAGCCTGGGGAATCGTGTTCTCCCCTGCCGGCGCATTGGGATGCGATGACGCAGGCGGTTGCGCCATCTGTGCGGGCGCGGACGCAGGTGCAGCTGATGCAGCGGCAGCTGGGGCAGATGTGGCAGATGTAGTCGGCGCTGTTGCCGCGGGCGGGGCCGAGCGGGCGCAGCCCGTCAGCGCTGCCGCAAGCAACGCCACGCCGACAGCCAGGCGGATCCTCGAATTGAAAGTGAGCATGGCCATTGCTTCGCCTCAGCTGATCGTCACAGTCAAATCATAGTCACCAGGAGTCCCTTCGACGTCGCTGCACCCATTGGCGCAGTCATAGACATCGATTATGTAGGTGCTGCCAACGGTGGCGTTGAAGGTAGCGGTCTGCACGGCTGCAGGGGGATCCGTTCCCAGCGCCACGGTGGCGCCATTGCGCAACACCTCGAAGTCCGGATCCACATTGGCGGCAGGGTTCGACGAGCTCAGCGAGACGGTGACGTTGCCCGGGGTGGTGGGCACGAAACGCAACAGCCGCCGATTGCCCAGCTTGTTGTAATGGCCGGCATCATCGCTGGTGCGCACGACCACCGGTACACCTGGCGTGATGGACGTGAAGATCGGCAGCACATTGCTGAACGGGGCGTGGGTCTCGTTGCTGGCAAAGGCATCGATGGCAGGTGTGTCGATGTTCTGCGCATTGGCCAGCAAGTCGATTGCGGCCGCCTCTGCGGGGCGCGCAGCCTTCAGCGCAGTGAGGAAGGAAAATATGCTGGTGACCGCCGGCGTGGTGCGCTGGCCATTGGTCAACACCTCCCAGATGGGCGCGAAGCCGAGCGCGATATTGTCATTGGCATCGGCGTTGCTGTCGTATACATCCCACAGGATTGCCCAGACAGAGGCCTCGCTGCACCAGCAACCGAGCTGATTGGCGGACTGTCCCGACGCTGGCGGGTTGTTCTCGACAATGAACCGACCCGCCACCTGCGCGCCATTCGAGACGAAACTGTCCAGCACCACCGGATCGTTCAGCACGATGGCTGCGAAGACATAGCCAAATCCCTCTCCGAACGCGACTCGCATATCGAGACGATCTCCCAGCGAGTGCTTGCCGCCGAGGCTGTCGGAGCGCGAGAAGTTGTGCTCGATGTAGTGGCCGAATTCATGCGCCACCACGTGCTGGTCGAATTCTTCCGTGTCTTCGGTCAGGTCCGACCGCAGCTTGATGTTCTGGCTGCCGGAAGTCGAGAATTGGGTCCCGACCGTCTGGCTGCCCCAGTCGACGATCAGCGCCGGAAAATTGAGCGTGGGAGCCACCGCCACCACGGCCGAGATGGCCGTATAGAGGGTATCGAGGATCGCAAACGGTCCCGATGCACGCACGCCAATCGCCGTGCCATTCGGGCCGATGCCAGTCGGAATATCGATCTGCTGCACCGGCGCAACGGCGCTGCTGAACGCAGCGGTGGTGTAACTGTACGGCATTGCCGTTGTCGCCAGTCCGTCCTGCACGCGCACGTCCCATTGGGGTCCGGATGTGCTTGCTCGCTGCATGCGGGCGACCACCTGGATGGTGAGCGTTGTGTTGCCCGGCACGACCATGCTGTAGCTGCCGGTTGAAGTCGTGGTGTCCGTAGCCAGGACCATCTGCGTGGTGGCATCGATGGCGCGCACCAGCACGCCACGAGCGGGTTGCAATACGGTATTGGCGTAGTCGAGCCTGAAGGGCCCATCGCGGAACGGGACACGCGCGAAGCGGATGACGCCGGTAGTGGTCACCGTGGCGAGCGGCGGCGGATTCACCGCGACCCCCGCAGTGGCTGCGCTGCTGGTCGCGCCACGATTGTCGGTGACCACGAGCGAGAAGGTGAGCGAGGTCGACGTGCTCACCTGCGGCGCCGTGAAGCTCGGCTGCGCGGTGCTGGCATTGGTCAGCGTGACTGGCGGGCCGAACGTCTGCGTCCATGCATAGGCCGCGATGGTGCCGTCGTTGTCGACGCTGGCCGTGCCGTTCAGGGTGACGACGGTGCCGGAGGTAACCACCTGGTTTGCGCCGGCATTCGCAATGGGCGCGATGTTCGCCGCCGGTGGGGGCGGAGTGACCGGGCTGCTGCCGCCTCCACCACCACATGCCGTCACGAGCAGCAGCGCGGCAATGCCGGGCAGAAGCAGATGTCCTGTTCTGTGCCGCATATCGTTCCCGTACCCTGCCTTTCTGTTCGCGATGGCTGACGCGCAGGATCTGGCGATCAGGGATTCGCGCAACGGAAGTTCTTCGCCTCGTCGGTGCTGCCGCTGCCGCTGTATTTGGCTACTTTCGGATGCGCGCACAGCGGACGCGTGCGTGCCACAGCACCCGGCGGATTGCTGGCGATGAGCTGTTCCGGCGGCTTGCCGGTTTCCACCCAGCTGTCGATGGCACCGAGCACATCGAAGGATGATGGCCCGCTGCCGCCGGCGCAGTGGCCCATGCCCGGCACCATGAACAGCCGCACACCATCGCGCGCGCGGCGGCCACCGATGCTCTTCACCACGCCGTTATAGAAATTGACCGTCGACTGCGCAGAGATCAGCCCATCGGCCCACCCATGAGACAGCAGCAGTTTGCGCTTGCCCGCAAAGAACCGGTCCAGACCGGCCGGCGGTACATCGAGCGCGTCGCGCCCATAAGCCAGCGTGCGCTCAAGGTCCGTGTCGTAATTGAAACTGCGGAAATTCCAGGCTGGATCGTTGAAGACCGGACCGCGGAAAAAAGAGGTCGCGACCGGAAACGGCTCCTGGCCAACGGCCAGCACCGGCATCTGCGCTTCACTGCCCACCGACAGTCCCGGATAGATCTGCTTGCCCGTGCGCGGATTGCTCGGCCCGGCATACAGTGCGCGCACGGCCGCCACCTGCGGCGCAGTCAGGCAATCGGCCGCATCAGCACCCTTGCACTGCAGCACTGCCGGATCGAAGCGACAGGCCGGCGGGTTGGTGATGATGCCATCCGTGACGCTGTCGTTGGCATCACAGGCGGCAAGCGCGGCTTTCTGCAGCAGCTGGAACTTTGGTGCCGGGATGCGGCTGGCACTGTCCTTCATCGTGGCGTTGCCGCTCCACAACGACTGCACCATCAGCAACGTCATCTGGTTCGCGGGTGCTATCGCGGAAATGCCGTCGTAATCATCGGGATAACGATAGGCCTCCATCAGGCCGATGCGACCGCCGGTCGAGCAGCTGGCATACAGCGAACGCTTTGGCCCATTGCCATAAAACGCGGCGATGGTGGCTTTCGCAGCCACGGCGGTCTCGTGCACGGCACGGTGACCGAAGTCGATCAGCTTTTCCGGATGGCCAACCAGAAAGGTGCCGTCCAAGGGGCTGCCCTGGTGCCCCACGTCGGTGGCTGCCGTGGCGTAGCCTCGCTTCAACGGCTCGACCATGTCGGAGTACGCGATGGACCCCGCCCACACGCCATTGCCGCCACCGACGAACTTGCCATTCCAGCCCGTGAGTGGCATCCACACTTCAAAGCGGATGTCGGAGTCCGCAGTGGGACGGCTGGTGCCGGCAACGCGACAGAAGGCGGGCAGCGAGGCGTAATTGGCCGACGGTCCGCCCGGGCCGGCACCCGGCCCACCCAGTTTGAGTCCGCCGGCTGCTACTTCGGCGGCCAGCGTGATGGTGACGTTGGGCAGATGCAGAGTCTGCGCCAATGTGTCGCATGGGGCGGCATGGACGGGCGCCGCCATAGAGGCGGCCGCGATGACGATCGGCAGCAGCGCATGAATTCGAAACCTGTGCATGTTCCCACCACTTTTCTTTTTGAGTTATCTATCTGATCGCGAACCAGCAGACCCGCACGACTCGTATTTGTCGCTGGCCCGAATGTACCGCGCCACCCTGTAGCTAGCCACAAACTCGATGCCGTTTCGGCACTTCGACAATTTCATCCGCTGCCTTGCTCATGGCATAG
>JANPGU010000091.1:0-2996 GCA_031424095.1 Gammaproteobacteria bacterium | reverse complement strand
AGATCGTCAGCACCTCGGCCGGCGCAGCCGTGCAGGGCTCGCCGGTCAATGCCGTGGTCTGGCTGGCGAACACACTTGGCCGACTGGGCATCGGCCTGAAGGCCGGCGAGGTGATCCTGTCGGGATCGCAATCGCCGCTCGTGCCGGTGAAGGCCGGCGACAGCCTGCGCTGCGATGTCGGCGGCCTCGGCGGCACCTCGGTGCGCTTCATCTGACTTCGCGAAGGACCGACCATGAACCTCGACCAGAAGACCATCCTCGCCCTCGCCGAACACCTCGAGAACGCCGAGCTGCAGGTGCGCGACGTGACCATGATCACCGGCGACTATCCCGATATGGAATGGGACGATGCCTATGCCATCCAGGACGAGATCAAGCGCCGCAAGGAGGCGCGCGGCAACAAGACGGTCGGCCTGAAGGCCGGGCTGACCTCGTTCGCGAAGATGAAGCAGATGGGTGTCGAAACGCCGGTGTTCGGCTTTGTCAGCGACTACATGTCGCGTCCCGACGGTGGCGAGATCAAGCACAGCGAGTTGATCCACCCCAAGGTGGAGGCTGAGATCTGCATCGTCACCAAGGCGCCGCTGAAGGGCCCCGGCTGCAACGTCGCTGCCGTGATGGCGGCCACAGACTTCGTGATCCCGGCAGTCGAAATCATCGACTCGCGTTACAAGGATTTCAAGTTCGACTTGAAGAGCGTGATTGCCGACAACACCTCATCGTCGCGCTTTGTGATTGGCGGGCGGCCACGCGACCTGACCGATCTTGACCTGCGCACGCTAGGCGTGGTGCTTGAGATCAACGGTGAGATCAAGTCGATCGCCGCAGGCGCCGCCGTGCTCGGCAACCCGTTGGCGGCCGTGGCGATGATGGCCAATCACCTGGGTGAACGTGGTCAGCACATCCCGGCCGGCACATTCATCATGACCGGCGGCGTGACCGAGGCCTTGTTGGTCAATCCGGGCGACAACGTGCTGGTTCGATTCCAGGATCTCGGCTCGGTCTCGATGCGCTTCGTCTGAGAGACGCAGCGCAGATGCATGCCCTGCCCTGCCAGTGCGGCTGCGTCTACCGTCTGCGCATCGAGCCGGTGGTCGAAGGAGAAAAGACCATCGACCTGCCGTGCGATGCGGCTGGCGCCGTCGACCTGGACGCCCTCGACGAGACCGGCCGCAACGCCTACTTCTACGCCCGCATCGTGCACCGGATGCGCCTCACCGCGCGGGTGGTGCCCGTCGGGTACTGCTGAACACATCAAGGAGGCTGCCATGCCCTTTGCACAGATCTACATGCTCGAAGGCCGCACCGAGGAGCAAAAGCGCGCGGTCATCGAGAAGGTGACCCAGGCGCTGGTTGAGGCCATCGGCGCGCCCAAGGAAAACGTGCGCGTCTGGATCCACGACGTACCGAAGCAAAACTGGGGCATCGCCGGTGTCTCGGCCAAGGCCCTGGGCCGCTAGCCGCCCCTGCACAGAGGATCAGATCATGACCGCCAAAGTACACAACAAACAAGACCGCCCCAACGCCTTCACCCAAGAGGAAGGCACGGTCAACATGGGCGGCATCGACGCGCTCGTGCGCCTGACGCTGGACCAGGTGCGCACCGACGCGCGACGCGGCCTGAAGACCGGCATGTTCGTCTCCGGCTACCGGGGTTCTCCGGTGGGCATGCTCGACTCGGCGCTGATCAAGCAGCAGGGTCTGCTGCTCAAGCACAACATCAACTTCGTCGACGGCCTCAACGAAGACCTGGCCGCCACGGCGGTGTGGGGCACGCAGATGCTGCACACCGTGGGCAAGCAGAAGTTCGACGGTGTCACCGGCATGTGGTACGGCAAGGCACCGGGCGTGGACCGCAGCGGTGATGCCTTGAAGCACGCCAACTACACCGGCATCGGAAAAAACGGCGGCGTGCTCGCGGTCGTCGGCGACGACCCAAGCTGCAAGAGCTCCTCGCTGTGCAGCCAAAGCGAGCCGATGCTGTATCACGTCGGCATGCCCTCGCTGTACCCCGGCAACGTCCAGGAGATCCTCGACCTCGGGCTGCACGGCTACAACATGTCGCGCCTGTCAGGGCTGTGGGTCGGCCTGAAGATCGTCACCAACGTGGCCGACGGCAGCGGCACGGCCAATGTCGATCCGGCACGGTTGACCTTCGTCACACCCGACCTGATGTTCGACGGCAAGCTCTTCACGCCGCAGATGAACCTGGGCATGAACGTGCGCGCCCAGGCGCTGGAGATGGAGCAGTCGCTCTACACACGCCGGCTTGAGGTGGCCAAGCGCTACGCTGCGGCCAACAAGCTCAACAACGTCGTGTTCGAGAACCCCGACGCCTGGCTGGGCATCATCACCGCCGGCAAGACCTACAACGACCTGCGCCAGTGTTTCCTCGAACTGGGCCTGGACGACGCCGCGCTGCGCCGCTACGGCATCCGCATCCTGAAGATGGGCATGCTGTTCCCGATGGAGCCGCAGATCGTGCGCGACTTTGCACGCGGCCTGGAAGAGATCTTCGTCATCGAAGAAAAGCGCCCCTTCCTGGAGATGTTCGCCAAGAACGTGCTCTACGGCATGGCCAACGCGCCGCGCATCGTCGGCAAGTTCGACGAGGAAGAGAAAGAACTGCTGCCGCACTATGGCGAATTCGAGTCCGACGTGATCGGCCGCGCCCTGACCAAGCGTTTGTCGCAGAAGGCGCGTATCGAGCCGGCCGAGGCCTGGCTGGCGCGGCTCGACGAGATTCACGTGCGCGACAAGCTGGCGACCGCGACACGCACCGCATGGTATTGCTCGGGCTGCCCGCACAACTCCTCCACCACCGCGCCTGACGGCAGCATCGTCTCGGCTGGCATCGGCTGCCACACGATGGCCATGTGGATGGACCGCAATGTCGTGATGGGCACGCACATGGGTGCCGAGGGTGCGCAGTGGATCGGCATGGCGCCGTTCACCGACACCAAGCACATCTTCCAGAACATGGGCGATGGCACCTA
>JANPGU010000090.1:0-4496 GCA_031424095.1 Gammaproteobacteria bacterium | reverse complement strand
ACTACGGCGTCGGCAGGAACCCTGATCAGCGCGCGCCGCTCGCGCTTGCCAATGTCTGCCGCGGTAAGCCAGGACTTCTGCGCATCGATGGTGGCGTCGGCGGGCAGCACCTTCAGGGAGAAACCCGGCAGCGCGATCTGGCTCATGGCGGCAGTCATGTTCCCGGCACCCGGAGCCACCTGCTCCGTGAGCTCGCGCCGGCCTGCATCGCGCCGCAGTGCAATCACTGCCGGCTGCAGCTCCGTCCGCAATGCCGACCCGAGCATGGCACTCTGGTCGATCAGCGCCACTTCCACATTCACCTGGACGCCACGCTGGTTCAGCAGTTTCGGAATGATGGAGACCAGCGTCAGACCGATGACCGGCATCACCAGCACGCCAAACAGGAAGCCCTTGCTCGACACCGTGACCAGGAATTCACGCGCCGCCACCAGCCGGATGCGCTGCAACATCTTCTTCATGCCGTCTCTCCAGTCAGGCCCTGCAGATGCTGCCGCAGCGCGTGTTCCGATTCGCCGGTCGCCGCGCCGCGGACGATATCGACGAAGACATCCTCAAGCCCGATGCGGGCAATCTCGATGCGCGCCGGTACCACCCGCGCGGCCACTTCACGGATCACCATGGAGGGGTCGGTGCCTGGCGCAAGCCGCAGTTCCACCACGCCATCCATGGTCTGGGTCGAAAGCACCCCGGCGACGGCATGCAGACCCTGCACATCGGCCCTGGGATCGAGCGGTTCGAACAGCACGCGCGTCGGATCGTAGCGGCGCCGCAGACTGCTCATGGGTTCGTCCAGCACCTTGCGGCCCTTGTGAATCATCACCACCCGATCGCAGAGCTCTTCGGCCTGCGCCATCACATGGGTGGAGAACAGGATGGTCGTGCCGCGCCTGCGTTCATCGCTGATCACACCCTTGAGCAAGCGCACACTGACCGGGTCGAGGCCGCTGAAGGGTTCGTCCAGGATCAGCAGTTCCGGCTGATGCACGATGGCGCCGACGAACTGCACCCGCTGCAGCATGCCTTTCGACAGATCCTCGCATTTCTTCCGATCGACCCCCTCCAGCCCGAGCTTCGCGAGCAGCTCGCGCGAACGCGACACGGCCTGCGTTTCGGACATGCCCTTCAGACCGGCGAGATACTTGAGGAATGCCTCGACGCGCATCTTGCGATAGACGCCGCGCTCTTCCGGCAGGTATCCGATGCGATCCTTGGCGTCGAGTGCGGAGGCGCGCCCGAGCACTTCAACCGAGCCCGAATCCGGGAACAGGATGGACATGATCAGGCGGATGGAAGTGGTCTTGCCCGCGCCACTGGGACCAATCAATCCGCAGGTCTCGCCCCTGGGAACGGCGAGATCCAGGGCGGTGACCGCACGCTGCTCACCAAAGGATTTCTCCACACCCTGCAGTTTCAATACGTCTGCCAAGCTGCCCCCTTCGAGTCCTGCGACATGTTAGTCGCCCTGGCCGACGCTGTCTTACATCGGGGGCGTTATCAGGGTGCCCCGGCACGCGGCGCCATGATCGCGCCCAGCATGTCGACCCTGCCTTCGATGGGCACCAGATGCGGATAGCGCAGACCTTCGCGGTATTCGATGCGGACGGTGCGGAAGCGATCCTGGTTGCGCACCAGCAGCTCAAGGGGCGCAGGGCTGGCAGCCGCCTCGGTGATGGCGCCCTTGAGCAGATCGGCGCTGTAGGCGCGCCCGTTCACCGCGATCAGGGTGGTGTTGGTGGTGAGTCCGGCCTTGAATGCGGGCCCCTCCCACACCACTTCCGTCAGCACATTGTCGCGCGAGATCACGATGCCCAGCGAATAGCTGAGGTCGGTGCTGCGGCTGGTGCGCTCGCTGTCGACGATCGCGGGATTGGGCTGATTGCTGTAGGCCAGGGTGAAGCCCGCGCGCTCCAGTGCGTCGAGCAGGGGCTGGCCCGCGCTGTCCACACGAGTGCGCAGAAAGCCGTTCCAGTCCAGCGGTGCCACCGCGTTCAGCGCCCGCACTACAGCGGCGAACTCATACGTCGACACCTGGCCTTGATCTGCGGGCGCCGCGAAAAACAGCCGCGCGAAATCATCCAGCGAGCGCCGGCCGCCCGTCATTTCGCGCAGGCGCGTGTCGACGTCGAGCCAGAGCATTGCGCCTTCGGTGTAGTAGTCCTCGGTGCGCTGCCAGCCCACCCACGCCAGCGGGCGCCGGGGCGTGATGACGGGTTGAAAAGTGGTGTCTGCCAGCGCGCGCCAGCTGCGGCCCGGGCGCTTGCGATCCAGCACCGCCGCGGTGGCCGCCCAGTCATCGCGCCCGAAACTCTGCGGCCACATGCCGGCGCGAGCGGCCAGCACCATGCCGTAGTACTGCGTCATGCCTTCGTACACCCACAGCAGATCGTCCTGCATCGGCGTGTTGTAGTGCGGCGTCCAGAGGCGCGCGGGCCGGCGATACTTGCCATTCCAGGAATGTGCGAATTCGTGCGCCAGCAC
The DNA here is from genome assembly GCA_031424095.1 of Gammaproteobacteria bacterium. GTDB lineage: Bacteria > Pseudomonadota > Gammaproteobacteria > Steroidobacterales > Steroidobacteraceae > ZC4RG30. The sequence continues at coordinate 2,015 of JANPGU010000090.1, read as the reverse complement.
CTCTCGCGAGCCGAGGTCTTCATCCCAGGAACGGAAGAACGCCGGCGCCTGCGAAATTTCCGTGGAACGATGATGCTCAAGGCCAATGCTGCCGAAGCTGCTGCTCAGCACCAGCAGGAAATCATAGTGTTCGAACCGCGGCGGCCCAAGCGCAGCATAGGTCTCGCGCACCATGGCCCGATGCAGGCCGATCTGCGCCTCCGTGGCAGCGAGATCTGCGGCCTCTTCCGCCACCACGTTCAGCGTCACCGGCGGACTGCCCGCGGGAGTCAGGTCAATCTGCCGGTACTGGCGCCCCGCGAACAGCGGTGAGTCGATCAGTACTTCCAGCGGCACGGTGGCGAAGTTGAGGAATTCCGCAGGCGCATCCGGCGATGCCAGACGCAGCGCGCTGCCGTGGCGCCAGCCGGACGGCAGTTTCACGCTGGCCTGCACCGGAATATTGCGCACCACATACCCTTCCGGATACAGCACAACCTGGTTCCACTGCAGGCCCAGTACGCCTGCAGTCGCGACGACCCGCTCCTGCTCCGCGGTCTGCGGCGTCGCCACCTGGAATTCGGCAGTGATCTGCGCGACACCTGCCGGAACCTGCAATTCAAAACGGTACACGTTGCTTGGATCGCGTTGCCACGCGATGCGGCGATCGCCGGCGTGAAACAACAGGCCGGCAAGCTGGTCGATGGGTCCGCGTGCGGCATGCTTGCCCGGCAGCCACTGCGGGTAGAACAGCGACAGCCTGCCGGGCTTTACGGGGATGGTTTCGCTGACGCGCCAGATGCGGCGCTCCACGTCGCTGACATCCACCTGTAGTCCGATCACGCCGGGAAAGCGCGCGCCCTGCGCCAGCCCCTGCGGTCCGAGCAGTACCAGCCATACCGCGAACAACGCGCCTCGATTGAATCGGCGAGTCGCTGCGCAGGCCGGCACGCGGTCAGCCTTTTTTCGGCATGTACAGATCGGTCAGCGTACCTTCGAGCGCCTCCGCCGTCATGCCGATGCTCTCGGACAAGGTCGGATGCGGGTGGATCGTAAGGCCAACGTCGGCGGCATCTGCCCCCAGTTCGATAGCCAGACTGACTTCGGAGATCAGCTCACCGGCATTGGGGCCGACAATGCCGCCACCGATGATGCGGTTGCTCACGGCATCGACGATGAGCTTGGTGAGGCCCTCATCGCGTCCGATCGACAGCGAGCGCCCGCTGGCCGCCCAGGGGAAAGCCGCCTTGCGGAAATTGAGTCCGTCGCGCTTGGCCTGGCCTTCGGTCACACCCACCCAGGCCACTTCCGGATCGGTGTAGGCCACGGACGGAATCACGCGTGCGTCGAAGAAAGCCTTGTGGCCCGCCGCCACTTCAGCCGCAACCTTGGCCTCGTGCGAAGCCTTGTGCGCAAGCATCGGCTGACCCACGACATCGCCGATGGCGAAAATGCCCGGTACATTGGTGCGCATCTGGTTGTCGACCGGAATGAAGCCGCGCTCGTTCACGGTAACGCCAGCGGCCTCGGCATTGATGAGCTTGCCATTGGGCACCCGGCCCACTGCCACCAGCACGCAATCGTAGAGGGACGTGGTGGTCTCGCCGGCCGCTTCGAAACTGACGCGAATACCTTCCGGCAGGGCCTCGACCTTGGTCGACTTCGTGCGCAGCAGGATCTGCTCGTAGCGGGCCTTGAGCCGCTTCTCCAGTGGCTTGACCAGATCAACGTCCGCGCCAGGCATCAGCTGTTCGCCGAGCTCGACCACCGAGACCTTGCTGCCCAGTGCGTCGTATACGCAGGCCATCTCCAGACCGATGATGCCGCCGCCGATCACCAGCATGCGCTCCGGGATCCCAGCCAGTTCCAGCGCGCCGGTGGAATCGATGATGCGCGGATCGACCGGGACGAACGGCAGCTTCACCGGCTCGGAGCCCGCGGCAATGATGCAGTTGTCGAACCCGATCAGCTGCTGCTTGCCATCGGCCCCGGTCACCTCGATGACACGGCTGCCGACGAAGCGGCCGCTGCCACGC
>JANPGU010000089.1:0-14579 GCA_031424095.1 Gammaproteobacteria bacterium | reverse complement strand
CCAGGCGCGCAGATCGTATAGCCCCTTGCCCGTGAACAGGCCTTCGCCGAAGACGTCCTGGTTCAGGTCCGAAACGGCCGCTGCATACGGATCCACGCCGCTGCCGCTGGTCACGATCTCGCGGTACAGAGAACGCTCTTCGGTGCTGGGCAGCAGTGGCGTGATGCGTGGCTGCAGCACGCCATAGCCCTGCACCACGCGCCGATCCGGCGATATCACCGGTCGGTTCAGTGGATGCGCGGCGATGCCGACCAGATCCTTTACGCAGCCCATCGGCAGGCGCGTGTCCGAGTCCACAGTCAGCACGTAGCGGATGTCACGGGGCACAGCCAGTACACCCTCTGAATCAGGCAGGAAGCTGGTGCCGCCCTGATTCAACAGCAGGTGGTTGAGTTCTTCGAGCTTGCCGCGCTTGCGCTCCCACCCCATGAAGCAGCCTTCGCCACTGCTCCACAGCCGTCGGCGGTGCAGCAGGAAGAATCTGGCGTCATTGCCGGCCGCTACAGGCATGAATGCATTCAGCGCCGCGATTTCCTTGCGCGCGGCAGCGAGGACGACATCGTCACCCGGTGCAGTCTCACTGGCGCTGTCGGTCCAGTCCGAGAGCAGCGCAAAGTGAATCAGAGGATCGGAATTGGCGAGCGCGTGGATCTGCAACTGCCGGCAGGCCTGTGCGGCATCCTGGGGTGTGCGCAGCAGCGTGGGCACGACGACCAGTGTCTTCATGCCGTCCCGCAGTCCCGCTTCCAGCGCGAGGCGTGGCAGATGCTGCGGTGGAAATGCGCGGATCCACTGGCGGTTCAGGAAGGCAATGGCAACTTCCGAAATCGGCAGCAGCGCCAGCACAGCAAGCAGACCCAGCAGGGGATGCAGACCCGTGCGCCAGTCAGTGCCGAGATGGATGGCGCCAGCGGTGAGCAGCAGCGTCACGGCAGCAATGCCACCGAGATAGAGCAGGCGCGCATGGCGGACCACCCAGCGGCGCGCAGCATGCGAGGGGGAAAGCGGGAAATTCAGCGCCGATTCGAGCTCCAGCCGCTTCGGTCCGATCAGCCAGCTGCCAAGGTCGACAGCTTCAGGGGCGCCGTCATGGTGTGAGGTCAGTAGTGCAAGCAGGTTCTGCGTGACCGTCAGTTCGTGCTGCATCGTCGCGGTGGCGAGTTCCTCAATGCAGCTCCGATAGCGGTCGCGTGTGCGCCGGTCGCAGTTGATATAGGTCGGCTCTGCCCGCAGCAGCAGTTCAACCTGCGAAGTCTTTTCGAACAGCGAGCGCCAGTCGAATGAGGTGAGCGCGCGCAGGCTGGTAATGATATTGCGTGCCGCCAGGTTGCTGGCGCTGCGCCGCGCGTGCTGCCGCTGGATGTAGTCATCGATAGTGGTGCCGCGCCGGCTCAGTTCCTGCGACAGGCCATCCAGCAGCGGGCGGCCGCGTTCGCCCATGCCATGCAGACGGTGGGCAAGCTGCACCATGAACGGCGCGATGATCCTGCCTTCGCGCCACAACGGCTTGAGCAGATCTGGACCGTCGGGATCGGATGCTGATTCACTCACCAGCAGGTCGGCCAGCTGGTCGGCCGCGGCGCGCGCGGCCAGCGATTCCTCCACCCGCATGGCAATGCGCACGAGCTCATCGATCAGCGCAATACGCAGGATCGGATACAGCAGCCACAGCTCGCGCATCTTCAGCGGCGTGGCGTCCTGATAGCCCTTCAACAGGCGAGCGAGGGCTTCGGGATTGAATTCCCACAGCGTGTGTCGCAGGTATTCCGTGGCAACGTGGAAGATGCGTGGCCAGCCCATGGCGTCGGCATGATCGGCCGCGGGCAGGCGGCGCCACACTCGCGCAGTCAGTCGCAGCGGAACATCGCTGAGCTGCTCGGTGATGACATGAAAATTGTCCACCAGCCACTGTGCAGCCGGCGTGATGGCGCGTCCGGCGCGCAAGGCGGTGGCGATCGCTTCGTAGGCGGACGCCAGCGACTGTGCATTGCTGCGCAGCCGCTGCGCGAGATCCAGTCGCTCGGCATCGGCGAATGCGCCGCTGCTCTCGGCCAGTGATCGCCCGTGCCGTTCCAGGCGTTCAACGTCCCATAGATCGGCATCAATCACCTGATCCGCGCCGTCCGCCTGCAGGGCCAGGCGCTGCAGGATCGCCGCGGTCAGCATGGGATCACCGCATGATGTGTGCCCGGATGCCCATGAATCACGGCGCGCCGACCACTCGCCAGATCGAATTGCGGACGTCATCGGCAATCAGCAGCCCGCCGCGCTGATCCATGGCAAGGCCAGCCGGGCGACCCCAGGCCGTGCCGGTGGCGCTGACGAAGCCGCGCAGTACATCGACGGGAAGTCCATTGGGCTTGCCGTCCGCAAAGGGAACGAACACGACCTTGTAGCCAACCATCGGTTTGCGATTCCAGGAACCGTGTTCGGCGACAAACATGCCGTTGCTGAAGGGCGCCGGCAACGCGGTGGTGCCGGCGGCCGCCAGACCCAATGGCGCCACATGCGCGCCCAACGCGAAGTCCGGTGCTACTGCTCTGGCCACCAGCGCGGCGTCCTGCGGTTTGACGCGCCGGTCCACATGCTGCCCGTAATAGCTGTAGGGCCAGCCGTAGAAAGCCCCGTCGCGCACGGCAGTGAGATAGTCCGGCACCAGATCATTGCCGAGTTCGTCGCGTTCATTCACGACGGTCCACAGCGAACCGGTGGTCGGTTCCCATGCCAGGCCATTGGGATTGCGCAGCCCCGTGGCGTAGATCCGCTTCGCACCGGTCGCAAGATCGATCTCCCAGATCGCGGCGCGCCCCGCTTCCTGGGCAAAGCCGCGTTCGCCGACATTACTGTTCGATCCCACGGTGGCATACAGGTGCCTGCCGTCCCTGCCGGCGATGATGTTCTTGGTCCAGTGGTGATTGATGGGACCCGCGGGAAGATCTGTCACGCGTGTTCCTGCACCCGTTATCGCAAGCTGGCCTTCCAGGTACGGATAGCTGACCACAGCATCCGTGTTCGCGACATACAGCGTGGAACCCACCAGCGCCATGCCGAAGGGCGAGTTCAGGTGGTCGATGAAGACGCTTGCCACCTCCGCGACGCCATCGCCATCGGCGTCACGCAGCAGCGTAATGCGGTTGGCAGTCGCCGCGCCGGCTCCCGCCTTCGCCTGTACGACCTTCATCACCGCGCCCTTGATGCCCTTGCCATCGCCGGGCCGCGGCGGGCCATTGGTTTCCGCAACCAGCACATCGCCATTGGGCAGCACATGCAGCCAGCGCGGATGCTGCAGACCACTGGCGAAGGCCCGCACGCGCAGTCGCGGCGCAGGTATGGGTGTCAGACCGGCAGGCCAGGGCCCGGAGGATGCAATCTGCAGCGTCGGTATCAGCGGGGTGCTGGGGGACGGAAGACTCGGATTGGCGCCCTGGCTGGAGATCGGGGATGCCACCGGCTCGGTATGTGAGGCAGGGAGCGCGCACGCAGTGAGCAGGGACAGCATCAACACGGGCGCGGCGGTGATGCGGGTTGCGATGTTCATCTTGCAGGCGCCTGTATTTCAAGCCAATCAACGACAACCAGTCTGGCTCCCACGCGGCAGCTGCACCATGCGTCGACGGGCTGTGCCGGCTGTCAGAATCCCCTTACGAAAGCATGGCCAGCTGCAGGGTTCGCCTGCGGTGTTTGGTATTCTCGGCACATGCCCCGGCACAACATTACAGCTCGCCAGTGCACCTCCGGCAGCACGGCGCTGCTCGTCTGCATCATGCTCTACGCCTGCGGGGGAACAAGCCCGGGTCCAGCACCTGCTGCAGTGGCGCCACCGGCTCGCTGGAACGGCGAGTGGAACGGTCCCGAGGGAACCTTGCTGATGATTGAAGGCGATGCGAGCGGCTACCAGATCACGATCCGCAATCTGGATGGTCCGCGCACCTTCGCAGGCAGCGCGGTGAACGCGCAGATCCAGTTCGAGCGCGACGGCGTGAAGGAAGTGATCCGTGCCACGAATGGCAATGACACCGGGATGAAGTGGCTGGCGGGCAAGTCCGATTGCATTGCGGTGCGAGCCGGTGAGGGCTATTGCCGCGATTGAGGGAAGACAGATGACACTCGTGACCCACCATGGCGCCTGCCACTGCGGCACCTGCGGTGTGAAATCCTTCTACGTGCCGCGCTCGCATCCCGATGGATACAGCGTCAACGCCCGCTGCATCGATGGCAATACGGTACAGGCGCTGGTGATAACGCCATACAATGGCAAGAACTGGGAAGCAGCGGCTGCAGATCTGCATGCCCAGACAGAAGAATGAAACACGCCGGGTGAGAGGCAGTGCATGTACGAGAACAGACACCAGGCACCGCTCTCCCGCGCTGGCTTCAACCAGCGACTGTTGCGGCATTTCTCGGTCGCAATGCTGCTGCTGCTGGCCTCGCTCGGTGGCGGGATGCTGGGATATCACAGCTTCGAGCATCTCGCCTGGATCGATGCATTCCTGAATTCCGCCATGTTGCTGGGTGGCATGGGGCCGGTGAACACGCCAGTCACGGAAGGTGGAAAACTGTTCGCCGGACTGTTTGCGCTCTATTCAGGAATGATCTTCCTGATCGCCGTAGCCTTTGTTCTTGCGCCGATCCTGCACCGGATACTGCATCGCTTCCACTGGCACGACAAAGCATGAACCTGCGCCATCCTGCATTGGTGTTCACGATTCCAGTGCTCCGAATCGCTCCGGCAGCCATGTGACCGAGACCGTTCATGCTTATGGCAAGGCCGTGGTCAGCACCGGCATCGAAACGGTCATCCCGGGGCAGGGCGCGCAGGCTGGCAGGCAGCAGCAGCGCCGCATCACGCACCTGTGGGAGCGCGCGGGCAAGGGCTGGCAATTGGTGCTGCGCCAGGCCACGCTGATGGCGCCGCCGCCCTAGAACATCGAGTTGGCGTTGTCGGCAGTGTCGGGTATGGGCTGGATGATGTCCCAGTGTTCGACCACCCTGCCGTTCTCGACGCGGAAGATGTCGACCACGGAATCACCATGCGGGTTCGGGCCTCCCATGCCATGCAGGTGCAGCATGACGAAATCGCCCTCGGCGATCACGCGCTTCACTTCATAGCGATGGTGGGGAAAGGCGGCCTTGAAGCCTTTCAGCCAGGCGCGCAGCCATCCGGACCGTCGGCCGCATAGGGCGCATGCTGCTTGTAGGTGCTGCCCATGAAGGGTTGTGCGGCATCGAAGTCTTTCCTGCCGATGATCTGCTCATAGAAATCGAGCACCAGTTTCTTGTTGGCCGCCAGCCTGGCTACCGTTGCGTCCTGCAGGTGTTTTCCCCCGCTGCCGCGAGCGATTATAGTGATGGCATGTTGCTTCAACTGATCGAGTGTACGCCCGATACGCATGCCGTGGCGGTGCGGGAAATCTTCAACGACGCCATCACGAACACCACGGCGCTGTACGACTACCAGCCGCGCTCGATGGACACCGTGCTGCAGTGGTTCGGCGCCAAGGCGCGTGCGGCGTATCCGGTGCTGGGGGTGGTGGATGAGAATGACATGCTCTGCGGATTCGCCAGCTATGGGCCGTTCCGCAACTGGCCGGCGTACAAATACAGCATCGAACATTCGGTGTACGTGCATCCCGGACAGCGCCGCAAGGGCGTTGCGCGCCTGCTGATGCAGCGCCTGATAGAGCGGGCGCAGGCGCAGCAATACCATGCGATGATCGGCGGCATCGATGCCGCGAATGCGTCGAGCATTGCGTTGCATCAGCAGCTCGGCTTCCGTCATGCCGGCACCATCGAGCATGCGGGCTACAAATTCGGACGCTGGCTGGACCTGGCCTTCTATCAATTGCTGTTGCCCGGGCCGGCGCGACCGGTCGAGGGCTGAAGGATCTGCCATGTATGAACTGATCATCGCCAACAAGAACTACTCATCCTGGTCGATGCGGCCATGGGTGCTGATGCGGGAACTGGCCATCCCGTTCAGCGAACGGCTGCTGCCGTTCCATACCAACCAGGGTGCGGGAGACTTCCGCCATTTCACCCCGTCCGGTCGCGTTCCCTGCCTGGTCGACGGCGAGCTCAAGGTCTGGGATTCGCTGGCGATAGCCGAAATTCTCGCTGAGCGGCATGGCGGCGTGTGGCCACAGGATCAGGCGGCGCGAGCCTGGGCGCGCAGCGCCGCGGCAGAGATGCATTCCGGATTTGCCACGCTGCGCAATGAATGTTCAATGAGCGTGGGCATGCGCATTCGCCTGCACCGGATCTCACCGGGACTGCAGTCGGAGCTGTCGCGCCTGGCGGCATTGTGGACAGAAGGACTCGATCGTCATGGCGGACCGTTTCTCGCCGGCGACCGCTTCACGGCTGTGGATGCGTTCTTTGCGCCGGTCGCCACGCGCGTGCAGACCTACGGACTGTCCTTGCCGAAGGCGGCAGCGGACTACACGCAGCGGCTGCTCGATCTTGTCGCCGTGAAAGCATGGATCGCCGCCGGCATTGCCGAAACCTGGCGCGACCTGCCGCACGAAGCGGACTTCACGACCTATGGTGAGGTGATTCAGGACCTGCGCGCACCGCCGGTCAGTGATTGATGGGCAGCGGCTTGCATCTGGGCGCGGCAGCGGTGCTGCTGAGTTCGTTGCTGGCAGCCTGCAGCTCTGTGCCGGTAAAGACGCAGACCGGCACTGCGCCCGCCGCATTGCCGCCGACGACGAATTTCGAGCCCGTGGCATGGAATGCCCTGCCGGGCTGGCTGCAGGACGATCCGGCTGCCGCATGGCCGGCGCTGCTGGCCAGTTGTCGCGCGCCACGCATGCCGCCAGCATGGGGCGAATTCTGCCGTGCGGCCTTTGCAGTCGATGCACGCAACGGCCCTGCGCAGCGGGCCCTGATCGAGACGCGACTGCGCGCCTACCGTGTGGTTACGCGCAGCCAGGACAGCAGACACGAGCGGCTCGAGCAGGGTTTGATCACGGGCTACTACGAGCCCGTGCTGCATGGTTCGCGCAAGCGCGGTGGAAAGTTCCAGACACCCTTGTATGCGGTGCCCGAAGACCTGGTCAGCGTGGAACTCGGCGACCTCTATCCGGCCCTCAAGGGCGAACGCATCCGCGGACGTCTGCAGGGCAAGCGCATTACGCCCTACCCGGATCGCACGCAGCTTGCGGATGGCAAAATGCTTGCCGGCAGGGAGATCGTGTGGGTCGACAGTGCCATCGACGCATTCTTCCTGCAGATCCAGGGCTCGGGCCGCGTGCAGATGGAAGATGGCAGCACCGTGCGGCTGGCGTATGCCGATGTGAACGGCCATCCCTATCGCGCCATCGGCCGCTATCTGGTGGAGCGCGGCGAGCTGACGCTGGAACAGGTCACCGCGCCGGCGCTGCGGGAATGGCTGGCCGCACATCCGGAGCGGCAGGCCGAGGTGTTCAACACCAATCCGAGCGTGGTGTTTTTCCGCGAAGAGAAGAACGGTGATCCAGCGGTGGGACCACGCGGTGCACTGGGCGTGCCGCTGACGGCGGGCCGCTCGCTGGCCGTCGATCCGCGACTGCTGCCACTGGGCGCGCCATTCTTTCTCGCCACCACGCACCCTGTAACCGGCGCGTTATTGCAGCGCCTGATGCTGGCCCAGGATACTGGCGGCGCGATTCGCGGTGCACTGCGTGCCGATCTGTTCTGGGGGCTGGGTGCGGAAGCCGGCGAAGCCGCGGGACACATGCGGCAGGACGGCGCGCTGTGGCTGCTGTGGCCGGCGGATCAGCCATTGCCCGCGGCAACGCCCCAGGGTTAGGTTGGGAACATTGGCGGTGGCCTGTGGTCAGCTACTTAACCAAGGGAGAACATCCATGAGCAGAGATACGGATATCCTGCGTCGTCGCCTGCTCCAGGCTGGCGTCGCAGCAGGTGTCGCAGCCGCCGCCAGTGGCGCATTTGCAGCAGCAGCGGCCAAGCCATTACCGCAGATTTTGAAGTCCATTCCTTCGACGGGCGAAAAACTGACTGCAGTGGGTGTGGGCACAAACGCCTATGGTGTGAGCTCTGCCGAGGAACTGGCCGAACTCAAGCGCGTGCTGCAGTCCATGCCGGGGATGGGTGGCGCCGTGATCGACACCGCGCGCGCCTACGGGACTTCCGAGGAAGTCATCGGCAGGCTGCTGGCTGATCTTGGCAATCGCGACAAATTCTTCCTCGCCACCAAGACGCCGCTGGGTGGGGATGTCTCGGGTGGCAAGGCCGTGCTGGATGATTCCTTCCGGCGCCTGCACGTCAGCAAGATCGACCTGCTGCAGATCCACAATGTCTACGGCATCGGCGAACTGCTGCCGCATTTCCAGGAATACAAGACTGCGGGCAAGGTGCGCTACATCGGGATCACGACTTCAGTGGACAACCAGTACGACCAGCTGATCGATGCCGTGAACAGGAACAAGTTCGACTTCCTGCAGGTGGACTATTCGGTGGGCAACCGCAGTGCCGCGGAAAAGGTGCTGCCGCTGGCGCAGGAAAAGGGCATGGGCGTATTCATCAACGTGCCCTTCGGCGGCCGCGGTCGCAGCTTCTTCCCGCGCGTGGCCGGCAAGCCGGTGCCCGAGTGGGCCGCGCAGGAATTCGATGCCACGACCTGGGCGCAGTTCTTCCTGAAATACATCATCTCGCACCCGGCGGTGACGGCGACGATTCCCGGCACCACCACGCTGGCGTTCCTGGAAGACAACCAGCAGGGTGGCCGCGGGCGACTGCCGAATGCCGCGCAGCGCAAGAAGATGGAAGAGTACTGGGACGCGCTGCCCGCGTAGTTGAGCCCGCAGAGTCCAGGGGCTCTCCGTGCGAGAAAGCCCCTGGTGTTGCGCCTCTTCGCGCCTATTCCAGAATAAACGTAACCTTCATCAGCACGCGGTATTCGGTGATCTTGCCACCCTTGCCGCATTCCACTTCCATTTCCTTGACCCAGGCGCCACGCACATTTTTCAGCGTCTCGTTGGCGCGGGCAACGCCCACCACCACGGCATCTTCAAAGCTCTTCTTGCTGCTCGACTTGATCTCGGTGACTCGCGCAACGCTCATGTCTGTCTCCTAGTTTGATGTTTCGAGTTCGAACGCCAGCAGTACATTGCCAGGGCGGCCGACGAGCCCACCATAACCCGCATTCACATACAGCATGCCATTGGCGACGATCGGCCCCGGGCCATCCATGCTGGCGCCGTTGGCCGTGACACCATTGACGGTGGGGAACGGACGATTCGCATCGAAGGTCCACAGCACCTTGCCGTCGACGGCGGAATACGCACGCAGGCCACCATCGTGGGCGCCGCTGAATACCGCGCCTGGTATCGCCGTGACCGCGCCGCCCTGGCCCGCATCGCAACCGGGCTTCTTCTCGCCGCAGAGCAGCTGCTGCGGCGGCATCTGCCACGCAATGCCGCCGTCGCGCAGGCGGATGGCCGTCATGCCGCCAGCGACCGGCGCGAGGAAATCATTGGTGCCGGTGTAGAAGTTCACGTCATCCGCCGCGCCGCCCCACTGGCCGCCAAGGCCGCTGCCCTTGCCGAACGCCGCCTGCCAGACCGGCGCGCCCTGCTTGTCCGGATCCAGTGCAAACGCAATGGCCGACTTCTGCGGAATAACGATCAGATCCTTGCCGCCAACACGCGCAACAATTGGCGTAGCGGAGAAATCGTAATCAGGCCCGAGCGTTTCAGGGCAGCCCGGATTGTCCGGATTCTTTGCCTGACAGCCCATGGTCCACTGATCGTCAGCCGTGATCTGCCGGAACCAGCGCACGACGCCGGTCTTCTGATCGAAGGCGATGATGGCGTTGGTCATCTTCTGCGGCGGATCCGCATAGGCATTGCCGGTGGCGGCATAGACCACACCGCGCTTCACATCGATGGAGGGTGCAGACCAGATGGAGCCGCCTGCCGGTCCATACATCTGCACGCCCTTCTTGTCCCTGGCGCGTGGCTGTGAAGGATCGATGGTGTAGGTTTTCCAGAGCACCTTGCCGGTGCTGGTGTCGAGCGCCGACAGCGAGCCGCGGAAGGTGCAGCAGCTGTAGCCGTTGCTGGCTCCGCGGCCTTCTTCGCTCAGGCCCTGCACGCCGATGAACATGCGGCCGTTGTAAACGATGGGCGCGCCAGTGATGGACGCCGAAGCGTGCTCATCAATGCGGCGCGTCCAGATCTGCATGCCGGTCTGCGCATCCAGCGCATAGGCATTGGCGCGGCTGTCGCCGATGAACACCCCGTATCCCTGTTTGCCGCTGGCATTGCGATATGGCGCAACCGAGGGCGCCGTCCGCACACCGGCCTGCGCCTTGAAAGTCCAGTAGGTGCAGCCGGTCTGCGGATTCAATGCGTGGACCTCGCCATTCTCGCTGGCTACGAACAGCCGGCCACCAGCGAGCGCGGGTTGCGTGCGTGCCGAACCGACACCGGAGTAGCCAAAGGCCCATTTGAGTTTCAGCCGCGGCAGATCTGCGGCGGTAATGCCGCCGTTGGCAGCGTTCTGGAAGCGGGTGGCGGACGGGCCGTTCCCATGCCCGTTCCAGGATGGGCCCTTGGCGGGATCCTTCATCTTATTGCTGTCAGTGCAGCGATTTACGACCTGTGATCCTGCTGCGGGGGCCGCGGACAGTCGTTTGCCGGACGCAAATTCGGCGGCCAGGCGGCGCTGGGCATCGTTCAGCAGCGATCCCTGCACCTGCATCTTGCCGCTGGTCAGTGCGGACAGTACGGCTTCGGCCGTGAACAGGTGCAGCTGGGCGCGCGTGGGTGCCTTCTCGTTGGGGCTGCCGGCGGGGGGCGTAGTCTCCATGTGACACAGTGCGCACTGTGTGTTGAAGAGCAGCTCGTCTTCGGCACCCTGGGCCGCCAGGGCGCTCCCGGCAAAAAATGCCGTGGCCAGCAATCCGATTACGCCTATGCGCATGTGCGCTCCCCCTTGTTGGAACCGCTGATTATAGGGAAAGCGGCCCATCCCGGCGCGGCATGAATTTGCCGCTGCCAGTGCCGGGAACCATGACCCGGATCATCTTCTGCAAAGGGGCCGGAAGGTAGGATTTCGCGTCAATCAGGCCGATTTCGTACGTAGCCATGACCACAGACGCGGATAGCTGGGAACCGATCGAAGCTGCGCAGGTACAGATCGGTCACTACATCAAGATCAACCATCGCTGGTTCGATCACCCGTTCGTGCGCCGCATGTTCCAGCTCACCTCCGAGCGCGAGATCGCGATCATCCGCGATGTCGAACTGAGCCGGATGTTTGTCGATCACCGGCGCTCGGTGGTGGAGGGCACGGCGGCAGAGCCGGTTGCTGCACCCGCGGACGTCGTTGCAGCGGCTGAACCCGCAGAAGATGAACAGGCGGCCAAGATTGCGGAACAGGCGCGCATCAACGCGCAGCGCGAAGCGCTGGCCGCAGCACGTGCCCGTGACCGGGTAACGCTCGAACGTGGCCAGGCGCTGATGTCGGCGCTGAACTCCGGTGACGCCACCAGTGCGAAGCTCGTGGATGAATTCGTCGACTATCTGGTGGCGATGCTGAATAACAGCACCACGCCACTGGCGCTCGCGGCATCGACTGCGCCCCAGCATTCGACCAAGCGCTATGCGCTGCAAAGCAGCGATGCCGTGAGCCTCGTCGCCATCATCGGCAAGCGCATGGGCCTGAAGGCCGCGCAACTGCGGGTGCTGACGCAGGCTGCGGCCACGCATATCCTCGGGCTGGCACGTTTGCCGCCGGAATTCCTGGACGAGGATCCCGGCGCCAGGCAGTTCAGCAGCGCCGCGTTCCGCAACTATCCGCTGCTCAGCGCCAGCATTCTCGAACGGAGCGGCGGCTTTTCATTCGATGTGCTGCGCATCGTGCGCGAGCATCGAGAGCGACCGGATGGCAGCGGCTTTCCGCGCGCGCTGCGCGGCGATGCGATTCACCCGCATGCGCTGATTCTCGGCGCCGTGCGCGATTTCCAGATCCGCAGCAATGACGCGAGTTCACCCGCCGTGGCACTGGCATACATGCACCGCAATTTCCACAGCCTGTACGGGGCGGAGATATTCGGCCACCTGGTTTCGGCGCTGCTGGTTTACCCGGTGGGCACGTTCGTGCAGCTGTCGGATGGCTGTGTGGCGCGCGTGCTGAGCATCAATGAAGCGGCGCGGATGTCGCCGGTGGTGGAAGTGTTCGAAGACAGCTCGACCCTGCGCGACTGGATCACGCTCGACCTGTCGCAGTGCCCGGGGTTGTCGATCGTGCGTGCGCTGGATACTTCGTATCTGCCACCACGGATGTTCGAGACTGCACGTCGCGCCAGACCGGACGCCGCGCGACCGCCGAAGCCGGTAGCCGCGCCGGGTGCAGAAGCGCCGCCCGAGCAGCCAGCAGTCAGCGCCGTGGGCTAGCGCAGGCCTGATTTCAGGCGTCGGGCGAGTAATGGCCCCACAGGCTCTTGAACGACGCCAGCACGAACTGCTGCGAATCGCCCCACTGCGCTTCGTATTCTTTCGCCGGGCCTGAAGCATAGGCTTCATCCGGGCCCATGCCCTTGATCAGCTGCTTCACGCAGCGGTCGTAGATCTGGAAATACATGTCACGCTGCGCCTGCAGGTCCTTGCGCGTGATTATCGTGCCGTTGGCCGGCACGATGCGCGTGCTGTCATTGGCAATCTTCAGCAGCCGGTCCTGTGCGCCCACCAGGCCACCGATCCAGCCACCGGTCTGCCAGTCGAGCAATGGCCAGCCCGCGCTCGACACCACGCCACCCGCCACCAGCACATTGGACCTGGCGAGGTAAACGTAGAGATCACCATCGGTGTGCGCCTGGCCCAGGTGGCCATAGCTGATCTGCTCGCCACCGAACTCCAGTTTGTCGCTGGTGTAGAAGCTCTTGTTCGGCTGCGCGATCTTCGGCAGCGCCGGGAACGGCGCCGCGGCCCAGTCGACGATGATCTTGCGTGTCAGCCACAGGCGGGTGTTTTCCTGCGCGATGATGCGCGCGCCCTGCTTGCCCAGTGTTTCGTTGGAACCGGTCTGCTCCGGATGCCAGTGCGTGTTGAAAAGGGTGTGCACCTTCTTCGCATTCACCGTTTTCAGCGAGAGCCTGAGCAGTGCACCCGATTGCTTGCGCGAGCCGCCATCGACCAGCAATGCGCCCTTGGGCGAACCCAGCGCCAGCACATTGCCCCCGGCGCCGGTGATGAACGCAAGCTGCGGGCCCAGAGACTGCGCAGTGAGCGCAGCCGCCGCCTCGCGCGCCCACAACGATCCGAATGGCGCGGCCGCCAGCGTGGCGCCTGCAGAAGAGAGAGCGGCTGCCTGCAGGAAGCCGCGTCGGGAGAGTGACGTCATCGGCGTATCAGACCTCGGCGAACAGGCCGGTGCTGTTGCCGAGCGCAGGCAGCGGTACACCGCCGCGATCCAGCAGCGTGAGCAGCAGGTTCGCATGCGGTGTGTCCTGCGGATAACGCAGATGCTGCCCACCCTTGATGCGGCCATAGCCGCGACCCAGCACGACATTGGGCAGTGGATCGTTGTTGTGCAGATCGCTGTTCGACATGTTGGCGCCGTACAGGATGATCGAATGATCGAGCAATGAGCCATCGCCGTCCTGCGTGGTGGAAAGCTTCTTGATGAACTTGGCGAAGACCTGCGTGTGATAGGTCTGAATCTGGATCAGACGTTCGATTTTGCTGGGATCATTCGCATGATGCGACAGCGGATGGAAGGCCTCGGTGATCTGCAGGTTCGGATAAGTGCGCATGCTGATTTCCTTGGCCAGCATGAATGACGACACGCGCGTCATGTTCGACTGCCAGGCCAGCGCGATCATGTCGAACAGTGCATCGAGGTGATCGCCGAAGGCATCCGGCACGCCCTGCGGTGCATTGGGAAGGTCCATCTGCGCGCTCTTGCTGGTGGAAAGGCGCTGCACGCGCTGCTCCACTTCGCGCACGGACTCGAGATAGTCGCTGAGGCGGGCCTGGTCGGCGGCGCCGATGCGCTTGTTCAGCGCCGCGCCCTCGGACTTCACGTAGTCGAGCAGGCTGCCGGTCTCGGTGAGGATCTGCTTGCGCTCGGGACTGGTGTCACCCTGACCGAACAGCTGATAAAACACCTTGCGCGGATTGTCTTCCATCGGCAGCGGCTGGGTGGGCGAGCGGAACGCCACGGTGGTGCCGAAGCCGCAACCGGTGCCGCTCTGGCTGCAGGTCGCATTGCCGCCTTCGCCGGTGAGTTCCAGGGATGGGAGTGGTGTGTCACCGGCGAAGTGGCGGGCGGCCAGCTGGTCTGCGGTGGTGCCTTTGTCGCCCTCACGATCCTTGATGCCATAGCAGGACAGCCAGGTGCCGGCCATGATGCCGTGCGGATCGGAACTCTCGCCGCCCTTGTTGCGCAGGCCGCTGACGATGGTCATCTGCGAACGGAACGCTTCCAGGGGCTTGAGGATGGGCGACATGGTGAAGCCGGTGCCCGTCTCTGCCGGCGACCAGGCTTTCATCACGGCGCCGTGCGGGAAGTAGATGAAGCCCATGCGCGGCGTGGGCTTGGCGGCCGTCTGCGCCAGCGCGGTGGCAGCCGGA
>JANPGU010000088.1:0-3602 GCA_031424095.1 Gammaproteobacteria bacterium | reverse complement strand
CCCTGTTTCTCGCCCATGTTGCCCGAGTACAGCAGCACGGTCGTTTCGCGGGCAATGCCAAGCTCGGCACGCAGGGCGTTTTCGCCTGCGAGCGGACGGATCTGCTGCGCATCGACCCAGTTCGGAAAGAAGCCGATCCGCTGCGGATCAACACCCTTGTCGGCGAGCTTGCGCAGCATGGCGCCGGAAATGCTCGAGACGCGATCGAAGCGCCGCATCAGCCATCGTTCCGCGCCATAGGCGAAGCGTCGCAGTCGTTCATTGCGCAGCAGTCCCAGATCGAAGGCAGCATCCACTTCGAAGTCCTGCACATGCAGCCAGGCTTTTGCGCCTGCGATCTTCGCGCCGAGAATCGCCGCTGGCGCGCAGGTCAGGGGTGGTTCGACGACGAAGACGAGCTGCGGCCGCCAGCGCAGTGACAGCCACAGGATGACGGGCAGTGTGGAGAGAGAGAAGGAGAGCGTGTGCAGCATGCGCGTCAGACCGCGTGGCTGGCGCGGCACCAGCAATGGACAGCGGTATACCAGAGCACCCGAATGCCGCTCCAGTGCATATTTTCGCGAGGAATAGCCGAGGGCCACACGCCAGGCGGGATAGTAGGGCGGCGCGGTCACCACGCGGATCTCGAAGCCGGACTTCGCCATCCAGGCCGACATCTCGCCGACGTACTTGCCGATGCCGGTCATCTCGGGCGCGAAATTGCTGGTGACGATCAGCAGGCGGGTGCGTGGCCTGGACCGACGGTCCGCGACATCCTTCGCCGCAGACTCCCGCCAGTCGATGGCCAGCGCTTCGCGCAGCCGGCGCCGATCGCCACTGAGCAACAGCAGCAGCCGGATCTCAGCCATCAGGATGAACAGGCAGGCCATGAAAATCGCCCAGCCTTCGAACAGATGCATGAGCGTGTAGCTGCTGCCGGTTAGAATTGGCAGCAGGGCGAGCAGTGCAACGCGTACGCCGTTCATGAAAATGGCAATCGGTATCGTGGAGAGCACGATCACGATGCGCACCCACAACCGGCCGCGGACGAAAAATGCAATGATCGCGCCGAGCGATAGCAGCGGCAGCAGGAAACTCAGGCCGCTTACTGCATCGGTGAGCTGCAGCTGGCGGGCGCCGAGGTCAATGATCCTCCCATCGAAGAAGACACTGACGCCCAGCAGGCGAATGATGCCGACACCCAATTGCAGCGACCAGGACTGCAGTGCCGCCGACACCTGGGTATAGAAGACTTGCGGCAGCGGGACCATCAACAGCAGCAGGGCGACGGGACCCAGTGCGAGCCGGAATGCATTCCATCCGATCAACGCGAGCAGGCTGCCGCCAATAACCACTACCAGCGCATAGGCTTCTACCGACGCGCTGCCCGCATATGAACCGAGGAAATAAAGCAGGAATCCTGTCAGCACCACCAGCAGCCCCGTGGGCATGACACTGAAATGCCGCCGCCTGATCTCGGTCCAGCGTTGCCAGAGAAGGAAAGCGCTCAGCGGCGGAATCAGCATGCAGTGGCTGTATTCGGCGCGCTGCCAGCTGGCGGAGAGGAACCCGAAGGTGTCCCGGAAGAACACGACGATCACCGCGATGGCGGCAACTGCGGCTATTTTCTGCGTACGGCTGAAGGTGTAGGCAGGAGCGCGGGGTGAACTCTTGCTCATGGCCCGCAGTTTAGGGGCCTCATATGTCAGTTTTCAGACAGCCAGCTGATGCGTCGCCTGTAAGACAGGCGTCACACGGATGTCACACCTTGCGACGTCGCGCGACAGTGCCAAGCGCGCCGAGGCCGGAGAGGAGTAGCCAGGCGGCAGCTGGCAGCGGTACCGGTGCAAGTTCCTGGGTGATGCGGCCGCTGAACGACATGGCATCGCCGGGGCTGAGCACGAAGCTCATGCGAGCGCTCATGGCCGTGCAGGCAATCACGCAGGTGAGAGTGCCGGACTTGTTGAAGACCTGCGTTGCGGTGGGGGACAGCGCGCCGGCGAAGACCTGCAATGCGTCGCCCACGTCCACGTTCTTCGAGATCTGGCCGAAGCTTGCCCCCGAGCCGTAAAAATCAACGGACTGCAGCATGTAGGGGTCGCTGCCGAAGCGGGTGATGGAAGCGCCGTCGCCGGCGCCGTCGGTGAGCGTAATGCCCAGCGAGGCGCTGGAGTTGATTGGCCCGGTGAGTGCCGGGCTCATTGGAGCGTTGAATGAGAAGGTGTAAAGCAGGGAAGAGGTGCCGTTGTTGACCGCACTGCCCGCGAGCAGCAGCATCGGATCGGGGTCGAACGACGTTCCTGCGTTGAACCGGCCCCAGCTTCCGTCGCTGAGTCGCGTCGAACTGGGCGCCGTGTTCAGGATGTAGTCGACGCGGCCGCTTTCCTTGTCCAGCACTGTAATCCAGTCCTGCTCGGAGCCATAGCTGCCGAAAGCACTTGCGCCGGTGTTCAGGTCCTGCACTGCGATCGTCATCTGGACGGCATTGAAGTCCGGAGCATCTGCGCCCGGAGCAGCCATCACGCCACCGGTGGCCAGCAGTCCGATGCCCAATGTGGTCAGCGCAGTTCGGCTCACTTCATTCTCCGCAGTTGGGCGAGCCCGAATTTTCGGGTCGCGTTATGGAAGACGAGGCTAGGGGCGGCGCGTGACACATAAGTGACGGCGCCATTGCGGTAGTCGCAGTGCGCACGGCTGACCAATGCGATCTGTACTGGTTCCTGCACAGATATATTGCCGGCGAGTGACGAAGTCATGAACCTGAAAGCAGTGAAGCGCCACAGGTGAAGATTCTGAGACCACTGTCTTGAAATCAGTCTGTAGCACTTGCGCTGTAGCGTGAGGCTTCCAAAGGGATGGTGAGCCAAGAAAATGAATGCCTCTCGGGCAGATATCGCCGCAACCATCGGCGACCAGACTTGGGTGCAGCTGTCACAGCTGGAATCCGTGCACCGCGAAATCCAGCAGCATCACGACCGTGTGCTGCGCAATCTGGATGTCGCCACCTCTTCGGCAGATCGCCGCGACCTGCAGATCGCGTGGAACCAGTACCGGGCGGTCGTGGCGGACCTCAGCAAGATCACCGAGGAGCTCGGGTCCCTGCAGCTCTCGATGGGCTGAGCATGGCTTCGCGTCTCCTTTCCACGCGGGCCCGCGCGCAGCTGTGGAAACTGCAGGAGGCAGTGCGATCTGCTGGCCAAGAACGCGACCGGATGCTGCGGGTGCTGGACTCAAGCCGCGCGTCACTGCTGGCTGAAGCAAGGCGCGAGGTGTGGATGGAATTCTCGCTTGCAGACCAGGAATACCGGCACGCGGTGATGTGCCTGCAGGAGTTCGTGACCCGTCACTCCGTGAATTCCAGAGTGGAAATCTTCGGGACCTGCGACGCGGATACGGAGCGTTAGCCCGCGCTCAGTCTTTGCGGCGTACCTGGGAGGATATGCCCGGGACGGCGACGCGCGAACGCGCGTCCAGCATGCGATTCAACCGCTCGATCGACAGTGCACCCGCCATGCGGACGCCATTGCCAAACACGACAGTCGGCGTGCTGTTCATCCTGTGCAACTGCGCGAATTGCTGGATCCGGGCAACCGGATCGTCGGCGCATCCTGCAACTTCGGCCG
>JANPGU010000087.1:0-3226 GCA_031424095.1 Gammaproteobacteria bacterium | reverse complement strand
GCCTGATCGAAGCGTATCGTCTCACCGGCACGGCGGCGATTGTCGACCGCACGATCCGGATCAAGTCCCGCAAGCGCGGTCTGACTTCGTCGGAAATGGTCGAGAGCTTTCTGGCGCTGTGGGCGACGGGCGGCGAGCGCGCGGAGGACTTCGATCATTTCCGCCAGGACAAGGCGCTGTGCGAGTTGCTCGGTCATGAGCTTCCTGCCGCGCAGACGGCGCGCGACTTCCTGGATCGGTTTCACGAGGACGATCTGCCCTTGCTTCAGGACGGGCTCGCATCGGTGCCGTCGGAGAGCGCGCCGCTGCAGGGCTTGGCCGTCGCCAACAAGGAGCTGATCCTGGATCTGCAATGCCGCAAGCCGGTGCGGACGGCGACGCTCGATATCGACGCGACCGTGATCCATTCCTCGAAGCGGAAAGCCAAGCGCGCCTACGACGGCGAGCGCGGCTACCAACCGGTTCTGGTGCTCTGGGCGGAGCAGGATGTGATCGTCGCCGACGAGTTCCGTGACGGAAACGTGCCGGCCGGCATGGGCAACCTGCGGATCATCCAGAAGGCGGTCGCGGCGCTGCCCGGAAAGTTCGATAAAATCTACGTTCGCGGCGACAGCGCACTTTATGAGCACGACGCCATGGCCTGGATGGACAGCCAAGCGATTGCCTACGCGATCTCTGTCCGGATGAGCCCGCAGATCAAGGCGTGCATCGAGGCACTGCCCGCGGGCCACTGGAAGGCGGCGGGCGAGGAGGTCGATGCCATCCGCGAGTGGGCCGAGGTCAATTACGTGCCGAGCGACAACAACTGGTCGAAAGAGTTCGCGACACCACGCCGCTACCTCGCGATCCGCATCCGGCCGCGCCAGGGCGAGCTGCTGGGCGACGGCTCGTCGGTGCGCCACTTCGCCATCGTGACCAACCGCTCCGATCCGGAGGGCGGCACCGGCCTCGATTTGATCCAGTGGCAACGCAAGAAGGCCGGCACCATCGAGCACACTCACGATGTGCTGATGAACGAACTCGCCGGCTGGTGCCTGCCGAGCCAGAAGTTCGGTGCCAACGCGGCGTGGCTGCGCATGAACGTGCTGCTCTACAATCTACTGTCGGCCTTCAAGCGCGTCGGCTTACCCGAGGAAATGCACGATGCGCGACCGAAGCGGCTGCGCTTTCTGGTGCTGAACACGGTCGGCAAGGTCGTTCGGCATGCCCGCGAGACCCTGTTGCGCTGCGCCGATGCCGTCGCCCGGGCTCTGGCCGACGCGCCCCGGGTGGCATTCAGGCTGGTTCGGCCGACGCTAGCCGGGGAATGAGGGAACACACGCAAGCTTGACCAAAACCGCGAACACTGAGAGCTGCATTCCTATCCAACGGCGCTTATCCACACCGCGCCACCCCCGGTCACCAAGATCCGGATCGGGTGGTCACCATGCGCCGAAACAAGCGGTCACCTTCCCCGGAATGCGCAATCCCAAGACACAGACGATCAGACCCCGTGTGCTTTCCGTGCACGTCAAGTTGGTAGTCGTCGTCGCGAAGATCGCTGCGTTGCATCACGCTTGTGGTGAATTCCTGCTTCTGGCGACCGCTTTCGATCCTACCGCGTCGGTCGGCGCTCAGTCAGCGGATCGTGCATTTTGTAGAGGGTTTCGGATGACGGCCCTCACCGACCTGGCCACGCGCACCGGGGCCGTCGTCCGGAAGCCTTCAGGGAATGAACCCGCGTGACGGTGTGCTGCGGTGGCGCCGCGCGCTCTATGGGGATTGCGGCTTGCGACGACCGTGGCGGTTGCTGGTCAGTCCGCGGCCGGATGTGCGTAAGCCGTGTTCTGGCCTGCGCAATTGATCCGAAGAGGCTGCGCAGGGTCTCTGTTGCGGCGGCCGACCGCAGGGCCGGCTGCGGGTCGGCAACAGCCGGCGCATGCCGGGCGCCAACCAGCGCGTTGCAACAGTGTTCCGACGAGTGTCGATCGGCTCGGTCATGACGTGTCGATCCGAATGACAATGCGCGAGGGTTCGGCGCGATGGCGGGGGGGTGCACCGCGCTCGAAGGTCTCGATGATGTGCATCACCCCGCCGCAGCAGGGGCAGGTGCGCGACGGCGCAATGTTCGCCTGTTCCGTCGTTTCGACAGGTGCAGGTTCGGGTGGTTGCTCGTCGAGCAACACGCGCGCCCTGACGATGTTGTCGGCCTTGCCGCCGCTCGCCAGGAAGCCGGTGTGGCGGATGCGGTGGAAGCCTTTCGGCAGCACGTGGAGCAGCACGCGGCGGATGAACTCGTACGGGTCGAGCGTCATCGTCGTATAGCGCGCCGCACCGTCGACTCGATAATTTTTCACCCGGAACGTCACGCCCGTGTCGTCGGCCTTCAGCAACCGACTGTTCGAGATGGCGACGCGGTGCGTGTAGCGCGACAGGTAGGCGAGCACGGCCTTCGGCCCAGGGAACGGCTCCTTGGCGTAGACGAACCAGCGCTTGCGGCGCAGCGGCGCCAAGAACTTCGTGAACGCTGGCACGGTTTTCAGATGTGCGTGTCGGCCGAAGAACGCGAGCTTGCCGGCGGCGTGGGCCGCGGTGAGCTTCTCCAGCATCAGTCGGCGGAACAGCTTCGAGAGCACGAACACCGGCAGGAAGAAGTTCGGCTTCGTGGCAATCCATCTCTCTTGTGGCGCCTTCGGTTGCCCAGTCTTGCCGGAGGCGAGCCTGCTTTCAGCAGGACTAACCGGCGCGGTGCCATCAGGCGAGAACCCGCCGCCTGGCACGATCATGTGCACGTGCGGATGATGCGTCATCGCCGAGCCCCAGGTGTGCAAGACCGAGGTGATGCCGATCTTCGCGCCGAGGTGCTTGGGATCGGCGGCGATGCGCAGCATCGTCTCGCTCGATGCCTTGAACAGGGCGTCGTAGATGACGGCCTTGTTCTGATAGGCGATGTCGCTGATCTCGGCCGGCAGCGTGAACACGACGTGGAAGTAGGGCACCGGCAGCAGCTCCGCCGCACGATCCTCCATCCATTCGCGTGCCTGCGAACCTTGGCACTTCGGGCAGTGGCGATTGCGGCAGCTAATGGGCGTCGCCCATTAGCTGCCTTATGGGCAAGGCCAGTAATGGGGAGCTGGCGGCGAGTTGTTCTTCTCGTCGTGCCTTTCGCCGCCAGCCCGCTCACCATTACGAGGCGCGCTTGAGAAGTGCGAGCAGCTTGTCGGTCGGCTGGAATGTGCCGCGCCGT
>JANPGU010000086.1:0-18185 GCA_031424095.1 Gammaproteobacteria bacterium | reverse complement strand
CGAAACGCTCTCGAAGATCGCCGCCCAGTACTACGGCGACAAGATGCTCTACAACAAGATCTTCGAAGCCAACAAGGACATCCTGAAGGATCCCAACAAGATAAAGCCCGGCCAGAAATTGCTGATCCCCTGAAAGCAAAGGAGTCTGCGATGAACGTCAAGAGCGTGATGGTTGGAGTGATGGCAGTTGCACTGCTCGCAGTGGCTGGCTGCTCACAGAAGGGTCCGGCAACGGCAGCGATCGCAGCGGCGGAGAGCGCGCTGGCGCCGATGAAGGACAACGCCGCGAAATACCTGCCCGACGAATTGAAGAGTGTCGAATCGGCATTGGCCGCATTGAAGGACAGTGCCGCAAAGGGTGACTACAAGACCGTCGTAGCCAATGCGCCAGCGGTGAACACCAGCATCGATACGCTGAACACCCATGTGGCAGGCAAGATCGTCGAAGCGCAGAACGCCACCGCGCAGTGGAGCAGGTATGCCACCGATGTGCCGAACATGGTGCAGGCGCTGCAAAGCCGGGTAGACACGCTCTCCGCCGGCAAGGGCCTGCCAAAGGGCATGGACAAGGCAGCGTTCGCGGCCGTGAAGACCGGCCTGGAATCGCTGAAGACCGACTGGGCCGCTGCGGCAGCGGCATTCCAGGGCGGCAATGCGATCGATGCCGTGGAGCAGGGAAGGGCGGCCAAGGCCAAGGGTGAGGAGCTGCTGAAACAGCTCGGCATGACCAAGGCCTGAATGTCACGCGGCGCAGGCGCCATGCCGTTGTACGGATGGCGCCAAGCCTCGTCGTTACCGGCCAGCTCCCGATTGCCAGGTGCTGCTTGCTGAATTTGTCGCCCTGCGACTGTTAGGATCAGCACGCCGCACAACAAAAGAATCGGGGGCCTTGATGAAGCGCAACATCCATCGCGCGATCGCATTCTTTTTCGCAATGAATGCTGCCACGGCATTGATCCTTGCGCAGACTCCTTCGCCGGGCCCCAGGCTTTCTCCAGTCACGGATGCCATGCTCGCGAACCCGCCACCCCAGGACTGGCTGATGTGGCGGCGGACGCTGGACTCCTGGGGCTACAGCCCGCTGCAGCAGATCGACGCCACCAACGTGGCGCAGCTGCAGCTGGTGTGGGCGCGCGGCCTGGATGCCGGCCCGCAGGAAGGCACGCCGCTGGTGCATGACGGTGTGCTGTATTTTCCGAATCCCGGCGACACCATCCAGGCCATCAATGCCGTCACCGGCGATCTCATCTGGGAGCATCGCCACAAGCAGCCCACCGACATCGCGAAATTCATCAATGCGCCGTTCATCAATCGCAACATCGCGATTCACGGCAACCTGATCATCGACACCACGGCAGATGGTGCGCTGTACGCACTGGATGCGCGCACGGGTGCCGAGGTGTGGACGACATCGGTGCTCGACTACAAGACCGGCATCCATCAGACCTCGGGCCCGATCGTCGCCGACGGCAAGGTGTTTTCCGGCCGTGGCTGCGAGCCGATTTCATCCGCGGGCCCCAATGACTGCGTCATCACGGCGCACGATGCCGAGACCGGTCGCGAACTGTGGCGCCGGCGCACGATTCCGGGACCAGGCGAAGCCGGCAACGAAACCTGGGGCGATGTGCCTTTTGCGGAGCGCAAGCATGTCGGTGCGTGGATGCCGCCGAGCTACGACTCCGAATTGAAGCTGCTGTTCATTGGCACTTCAGTCACTTCGCCAGCCCCGAAGTTCCTGCTGGGCGGCAATGACAAGAAATACCTGTATCACAACAGCACGCTGGCGCTGGATCCCGCCACCGGCAAAATCGTGTGGTACTACCAGCACCTGGTGGACCACTGGGATTTCGATCATCCCTTCGAACGGATTCTCATCGATACCGAAGTTGCACCCGACAAGGCCGCGGTAGCGTGGATCAGTCCGGACATCAAGGCCGGCGAGAAATACAAAGTCGTCACCGGCATTCCAGGCAAGACCGGCATTGTCTACACACTGGATCGGCGCACGGGCAAGTTCCTGTGGGCGCGGCCAACGATCCAGCAGAACGTGGTGACATCGATCGATGGCAAGACCGGTGCGGTGACGGAAAATCCAGCGTCGTTGTTTCATGCGCGCGGTGATACGGCGACCGTCTGCCCCAGTGCCATCGGTGGCAAGAACTGGCCGGCCGGCGCTTACAGCCCGCTGACGCAGACCATGTATTTCCCGCTGCAGAACACCTGCGCCAGCTTCACGGTGAGCATTGCCTCGCGCAAGGAGCAGTCTGCGTATGGCTTCCGCACTTCGCAGCAGATCACACCGGGCTCGACCAATGTCGGCACCATCCATGCGGTGAATGCGGTCACGGGCAAGACGGAATGGAAGTTCGAGCAGCGCGCTGCATTGCTGTCGCTGGTGACCACTGGCGGCGGGTTGTTGTTCGGCGGCGATGTGGCAGGGCGTTTCCGCGCGCTGGATCAGCGCACGGGGCAGATCCTCTGGGAAACCAATCTCGGCTCCGGTGTCACCGGGTTTCCGATCAGTTATGCCGTGGGCGAACGCCAGTACATTGCGGTCAGTGTGGGTTCGGCGGTTAACACAGCCGGATATCTCCTGCTGACGCCTGAGATCAAGTCGACCATCAACAACAATCTGTACGTGTTTGCATTGCCTGCGAACTGGCAGACAGCACGCAATGCACCGCGCAGCGCAGCGCCCAGTGTTGCAGCGATGATGGCCACGCCGGCAATCGCTGCCTCGCCACCATCCATCTGCCGCAAGCCAGAAACGGCAGCAAAGACAGCAGCCGATCCGCCCCCACTGCGCTTCTCGACGGCACAGGTGCAGCTGGGCAAGAGCGTCTACACACAGCAGCAGTGCATTACCTGCCACGGTGCGAACCTGGGCGGTTCTCCAGGTGCGCCGGCTCTGGCCGATGCGGGCTTTCGGGCCGCATGGACCGGGCGCTCTACCCAGACCTTGCTCGAATGCACCCGCAGCACGATGCCACCCGGGCGCGGCGGTGCGTTGAGCGATGCCGAGTATCTGGGCCTGGTTGCCACGATCCTCGATGCGAACGGCTACAAACCAGGCGCGAAGATTTCGTTCGCGCATTAACCCCGTTCCAGCGGCTGGTCCGTATGAATCCTCAACCCTCATCAAAAGGAGAGGATCATGCGTCACCTGCCCCTGCTGGCCCTTGCGGCCGTTATGTCCACACCGACCCTTGCGGTCGGCCGTCTTGCGGAAGTCACCGTCGTCGATCGTGACACCGGCCAGACGCTGCCCATCTATTACCACCGCGGCGAACAATGGGTCGCGGGACGTCCTGGCGCGCACTACGCCATACAGATCCGCAGTCAGCATGGGCAGCGGCTGCTGGCAGTCACTTCCGTAGACGGTGTGAATGTGGTGACCGGTGAAACTGCCGCGGTGGATCAGCGCGGCTATGTGTTCGATCCCTGGTCGGGCTACGGTATCGCCGGCTGGCGCAAGAGTGATTCCGAGATCGCGGCATTCACCTTCACGTCAATTCCAAAATCCTATGCCGCACGCACCGGCCGTGCGCAGAATGTCGGCGTGATTGGCGTGGCGCTGTTTCGGGAGCGCGCACCGGTGGTGCTGCAGCTGGCGCCGCCTGCACGCTACATCGAAGAAGCCGACGCTTCCGCAGCACCGATGGCACGCGCCGAATCCAAGGCCGCGAATGAGGTTGCAGCAGACATGGCAAGCAGCGGGGCGCTGGCGCGCGCGCCGGCCCCTGCGCCCAGTCTGGGCACCGGCCATGGCCGACGCGAGGAATCACGGGTCTCGCAGGTGGCATTCGAGCGCGAGCGCGATCGGCCGAATGAGGTCATCCGCATCCGCTACGACAGCCGCGAGAACCTGGTGGCGATGGGCGTGATCCACGAACCTGCGCCGCGGCCACGGCAGCTGGATCCCTTCCCGAACTCGCCGCGTCTGGGATACGTGCTGGATCCCTGATGGCCGACGGCGCATGGGCCATAATGCCGCGGATGTCCGCCGCGGCGATTTCCGATGAAGCACTGGTCGCCGGCTATGCAGCCGGCGACGTTGCTGCATTCGAGCAATTGTACGAGCGCCACGAACTGGCCCTGTGGCGCTATCTGCTGCGGCAGTGCCGTGACCGTGCCGCCGCCGAGGAACTCATGCAGGAGGTGTGGTTCGCGGTCACGCGCGAGGCGCCGCGCTTTCGATCCGAAGGCCGATTCCTGCCGTGGCTCTACACCATTGCACGTCACCGTTTGATCGACCGGCATCGTGCCGAGCATCCGACGCAGAGTCTCGATGCCCCGATCGATGCGGAAGAACCATTCGGCGCAGGGATCGAAGACGTGCACAGTCCCTCACCGCAGGCTGCCAGTGAACAGATGGAGCAGGGCAAGGCTATTCTCGCCGCGCTGCGTCACCTGCCGCCGGAACAGCGCGAAGCCTTCGTGCTGCAGGCGGAAGCCGACCTCAGCGTGGACGAAATCGCGCGCATCACCGGCACCACTTTCGAAACCGCCAAGAGTCGTCTGCGCTATGCGCGCGATAAACTCAAGGCATTGCTGCGGGAACACGCACCATGAACCCATCAGACGAAGAGCGCGATGCGCTCACCGATGAATACCGGCGCGCGAGCGCGGCAGAGGCCGGGCGGCCCGCTGCAACCGTGCGCAAGGCGATTCTGGCCGAGGCGGCTGCTGCCGCAAATCGACGCACACCGGCGTCCAACGACTCGCGCTATCTATGGCGCGGCATCGCGGGTGTCGCGGTGCTGGGCTTCGCGATCCTGATGTGGAAGCAGGTGGATCACCGCTTGCCGGGTGAGGCTTCGGTAGTTGCTGCGCGTTCCGAGGCGCCGGGACAGGTATTGCTGGAAACCCCGGCACCTGCCGCTGCGGCTGAATCGAAGCCCGCGCTCATCAAGGAAGCCCGGGCGCCGCGGCCGACGCCTGCTGTTTCGCAGCCACCCGCTGCGCCGCCCCTGGTGGTGGCGGATAGGGCGGCTGATGCCACACCGGCCGGCATGGCGCTTGCTGCGCAAGCGGAATCGTCCGCAAAAGCGGCGGTTTCGCGGGAAGTGGCCAATGCCATGCAGGGGGTGCCAGCGCCAGCGCCAGCCGCGCGCGCGCTGGGCAAGATGAGCGCAGCGCAGGATGCCGAAGTGGACGCGGATGCCTTGCTGCGCCTGCATTTCCCGCAGCAGTATCAGAGTAGTGCACCGCACTCGGTATGGCTGGTTCAGGACGCGACCGGCGCAGTGGTCCGCAGCGGCGAGCTGGCGGCGGGGAAAACCTTCGGCGACATCAGGCTGGAGATCGAGCGCGAGCTTGGCGGGACCCTGCTGCGGCCGTGGCGCATCCGCAGCCTGCAGAATGCGCGCGGTCAGATCATCCAGATCGGAATCGCCCAGACGCGCTGAGTTGCAGGGCGTCTGGGTGATGCACCTTGTTCAGACGGAGATCTCGCCCTCGTCCATCCCGTCCCAGTAGTGCACGCGTTGGGCATGCACCTTGATCATCACCAGGCCCGGCGTATCGACGCCATCCTTGAACCAGCGATTCATGGACCCGGACCAGTGCTCGCGGAACGCCTGCGTATCGCGCACGACTTCAGCGCGACCTTCCACGTTGATGTTGATCCCGGGCTTGCCCAGCAGGTTCTTGTCCGCCTGGAAGGCAATCGACACCAGCGGCAGGCGTTGGATATCGCGCACCATGCGGGAATGCGCCCAGGTGAAGTAGTAGGAGTCGCCGTCGTAATCCACTTCGCGGTTGTTGCTCATGGGCCGGCCGGCGATGGCACCGTCTTCGGTATGGGTCATCAGCATGGCGATGTCGATGTCGCGCATTTTCTTCGCGACTTCCGGCAGGGTCAGGTTGCTCATGGCGGCTCCTCGAAAAGGTGGGAGCGCAGGATGCTTCGCGGCGACCATGCGGCGCAGGCAGTGCGATTCGCCAGATGATGTCAGCTGGAGCCTACGATTCGCAGGCGCGCGTCACGCGCAGAGCATTTCCAGCCCCGCCTGCATCCTTGCCACGGGCATCTGCATGACACGTCGCAGGGTCTTTGCCGTCAGCCGAATGCCCTGCTGCCGCTGCACGAGATCCCGTCCCATCTGCAGCATGAGCAGTGCGGTCATCTCGGCATCCGCGCCGGCGCGATGGGCCGTGCCACAGGCTGGCAGTTGCAGCGAGTGCGCCAGCGCACCCAGGGCGTGGCTCTGGAAATCCGGATAGACGCGACGCGCAAGCCGCATCGAGCAGAGAAACGGTTCGATCACCATGCTCATCTGCAGTCGCCGGCATTCACGCAGGAAGAATCGCTGGTCGAAGCTGGCGCTGTGCGCCACCACCGTGGTCTCGCCGATGAACGCGCTGACTTCGCGCATCACCTGTTCGACCGGCGGCGCATCATCCACCATCTGCTGCGTGATGCCGGTGTATGTAGTGATGAACCGCGGTACATGCACATCGCAGTTCGCCAGCGACTGATAGCGGTCCACGATCCGGCCGCCGTCCACGCGCACCAGCCCGACCTCCGTGATCCGGTCCCCCTGTTCGGGGCTCAGGCCAGTGGTTTCGAAGTCGAGGATGACGAGCGCTTCGTGCAGCATGGATTGTCGGGACCGGGATGTCTGGAACGACTCTAGCCCTGCAGTGAGAGCCGGCAGGTGAACCGGCTCTCACTTTCCCGGCCGGAAACCGGGCACCAGTCGCTCAGTTCGGCAGACCCATGGTTGCCCTGATGTCCTGCACCGTCACCAGCCGATCGGGGTTCATGTTGTGGATCGACAGGATGCCCACCGGATCCAGCCCCAGCCGCGTTATGTTCTCGAGGAAGACGCGTGTGCCGATCACTGGCGGATCCGCCACCGGTTGCGTGGCCGGCTGGAAATTGAACATGTCGGCATAGACCAGGATCTTTTCCTTCGGCAGCCATGCGACCACCAGGCCGTCCGCATGCGGCAGGCCCTTGATCACATGGATCTCGACCGTGCGCGTCGCATCCTGGAAGACGCGCTTGTCGCCCTTGAAGCCTTCGATCAGCGGCTTGCGGCCGCTCTTCGCGAGCGCATCGGGCGCCAGCGTGCGCGGTGCGGTCAGCGCCTTGGTCAGGAAGGGCACGTTGACCTCGGGCGTTACGATGGTCATGCCTTCGGAAGCCGCGGCTGCAATGCCACCGGTGTGATCGATGTGATGGTGCGTGATGACGCCGTAACGAATCGGCTTGCCGGGGATCAGGCGCTTCGTCTCGGCGATGCCCGACAACGCGCGGGCCTCATTCTGCGGGCCCGGCTCGATCAGCAGCACGTAATCGGCAAATTCAACGGCCAGCGAATTGTATGCACCGCGGATGCGATACACGCCATCCGCCAGTTTCTCCGATGCGGCCGCAGGCGCAGCGGCGGGTGGTGCGCCACCGCCTGCACCCGGACCAGCGCTCGCAGGCGGTGCCGGCACCGTCATCAGCTGCGCCAGTTTCGCGGGATTCTTGAACGCACCCAGCACCTGCAGATCAAACGTCGGCCAGCCAAAGCGCTTCTGCACGATCTCGGTGGGATATTTCAGGCCGTTGTTGTCGCGATAGAAGTTGTAGTCGACTTCCACCAGCATGTCGCCGAACACGGCATGCTCCACCGAGGTCTGCACCTTTTCGACCAGGTTGTCGGCATTGATGTAGCCGACCAGGCGATAGTCCTTGCCGCCGGGCGACTTGAGCGGCGCATTCCAGGTGACCACCTGATAGCGCTTGCCGGCGACCACCTGCGTCTTCACGGTGGCATTGTTGGCGGCCGCGCCCTTCAGGAAGCCCCAGGGCGTAACCCAGATCTCCAGCTGCTGCGTCCAGCCGCCGGGCGAGGTGGGCAGGATGTTCTGCTGTGCGTTGACCAGTGCGGGTGCGCCGCCGGTCACCGGTGTGGCATAGGTGCTCCATGTCGCGCGCGAGGCGG
This sequence comes from Gammaproteobacteria bacterium, assembly GCA_031424095.1. Classification (GTDB taxonomy): domain Bacteria; phylum Pseudomonadota; class Gammaproteobacteria; order Steroidobacterales; family Steroidobacteraceae; genus ZC4RG30. The sequence goes on along the minus strand of JANPGU010000086.1, from coordinate 10,245 downwards.
GCACGGTAAAATCGATGGCGCGCACGTATTCATTCAATGGCGTCTTCGGCCAGGGAATGTTCGAATTGTTGTTCTGGCCCAGGGTGTAGTTCGCACCGGAACCGTAATAGTAGAGTGAGGTCAGACCATCGAGCCCCATGGCCCGGGAGGCGTTGGCTACCACCGTCTTCGCGTCCTGCGCGAAAGCCGATGCGCTGCCCAGCGCGAGAATCATCCAGCAAAGTGTCTTCCGCAGATCCATGGCGATTGCCTCCCCGGTGTTTTTCCGGATCATACGCTTCGGGTGGCCTGTAACACCCTATTGGTTGACGACGTATTGGAAATACCCACCTTCGACCCCAACAATTGACTACCGTCCCACCAGAGGTGCCCTCCAATGACCCTCTACAGCAAGCGCCCCGAAGCCATCGCCGCCCTGACTCCCGAGCAGTTTCGCGTCACGCAGCAAAGCGGTACCGAACGTCCCGGCACGGGCCCTCTGCTGAACGAAAAACGCGCCGGCATCTTCGTGGATATCGTTTCTGGGGAGCCTCTGTTCGCCTCCGCGGACAAATACGAGTCCGGCTGCGGCTGGCCCAGTTTTACCAGGCCCATCGAACCGGCTCATATCAACGAGGTGCACGACACCACCCATGGCATGCGTCGCACCGAGGTGCGCTCGAAGCACGGCGAAAGCCACCTGGGTCATGTCTTCAATGACGGGCCGCGCGACCGCGGCGGGTTGCGCTACTGCATCAACTCCGCATCGCTGCGCTTCGTGCCGCGCGACCAGATGGCCGCGGAAGGGTATGGGGACTATCTGGATCAGGTGGAGGATCTGTCATGACAACCGAACGCGCGATTCTGGCTGGTGGCTGTTTCTGGGGCATGCAGGACCTGATCCGCGAGCGTCCTGGCGTGATCTCGACGCGCGTGGGTTATTCCGGCGGCGATGTCAAGAATGCCACGTACCGCAATCACGGCTCACATGCCGAGGCCATCGAGATCGACTTCGATCCCGCGCAGCTCAGCTATCGCCGCCTGCTCGAGTTCTTCTTCCAGGTGCACGACCCCAGCACGCGCGACCGGCAAGGCAACGACAGGGGCGCAAGCTACCGCTCGGCCATCTACTACACCAGCGAAGCGCAGAAGCACATTGCCGAAGACACCATCGACGCTGTGAATGCCTCGGGCCTGTGGCCGGGAAAGGTGGTCACGGAGCTCGCGCCGGCCGGCGATTTCTGGGAAGCCGAGCCCGAGCACCAGGACTATCTGGAGCGCTACCCCAATGGCTACACCTGCCACTATGTGCGGCCGGAGTGGAAACTGCCGGCCGCGAAATAGCGCCGCGGCGCTATTGCAGGGCGGTCAGCGCCAGCGTCGCCGCCTGGATCAGCGCATCGGGGCCCACCGGTTTGCCGGTGGCCTCGATCATCCACAAGTCCGGCGCCACCGAGCCGATGCGTGCCACGCGTTCGAACTCCTTACCGAAGTCCCCGGTCTTTTCCATCTGCGCCTCTACCTGGAAGGCGATCATGTGGCCGATGGGATAGTCGGGCAGATACAGCGTCTCGTTGATCATGTGCGAGTAGATGCCCAGCAGGCTCACATCACGCACACCGAACACCGGGGCATACCAGCGATTCCAGACCTCGCGTGCGATCTGCAACACCGCCTCGCGTAGCTGCGGCGCGCTGGCATCGGGATGGGCATACAGCCAGTTCCAGGTGCGCATGTCGACCAGCGCCACACCGCCGATCTCGTAGGTTCCCCAGAACGTATCCAGCGCCTGCAGCGCACGGCTCTTCGCGTCGGGCTTCGAAAGGCCCAGCAGTTCCAGATCTCGATTCTGGCAGGTGAACGCCAGCGCCTCGGTGAACGCCGTGTTCGGCACACCACTGAGCAGGTAGTAGTCGATGTCGTTCAGCGAGAAAGTCTGTTCGACGTTGTGGCACATCTCGTGGACGGCAATGTTGTAACCCTTGTAGTTCATGCCGCTGGCTTCCACGCGGGTACGCAGATGGGCAGGCTCGCCACGCATGCCGGCGCCCATGGCATGCCCGGAACCGCGGGCCGGATCCACCACGATATGCCGCGCCACATAGTCGGCGCGGTCGGGTGCAAAGCCCAGTGATCGAAGCAGATTCGGGATATCGCTCTGGTAGGCGGCAGCAGTGGGATATTTCTTCGCCACCACTGCATCGAGCTGGGCTTCATCCTGGCTGCCGCTGGCGCGGAAACCGGAATACCAGATGTCAAAGGGCTCGAGCTTGCGGCCAAGGCGCTTCGCGATCAGTTCCGCAGTGCGCTTGACCTGCGGTGAATTCAGGACCTGTTCGAGCATCGCCTGCACACGCGCTTCCGACAGTTGCCGACCGCGATCGAACGAACGCGCAATCAGCGTGTTCTGTCCCGGTGAATAGCGATCCACGAGCTGCTGCGCATGGAAATTTCCCAGCCAGCGCGCATAGCGCGTGTCCGGCTCGCGCGCGGCATCGAGGGCGCCCGCCGGCAGTGCGGCTCTTGCCGGCGCAGCGTCTGGCAGATCATTGACGGCAGAGCGCGCCACCGCATTGGTGACCGGGTTCCAGTCCACCGCGGGATTGTCGATGACCACCGCGGGAATTTCCTGCGCCACGATGCGCTCCATCACGCGCTGGATGGTGCGCTGCTTGGCCAGACCGTCCTTACGGTCCGCGTAATTGGCCTTCAGTTCGTCGCGCAGGTTCCAGTGCGAGAGCAGCCGCTTGCCGGCCGGGAACACCCGCTTGCCCTGCGCATCCACCAGATGATGCATCCAGATGTTGTAGCCGGCGATATAGCGGCCCGATTCCGAATAAGCCTGCGACACGGCCTGGTTCGCCGCCGCCGGCAGACGCTGCCGGAACTGCTCGGCCAGATGGGTCTCGGCCCACTGGCGCCGCGACCATGTGCTGCCCAGCCGCGTGCGTTCGTCCAGCGAGGTCAGTGGAAAGTTCAGCAATGCGCCAAAGGCGAGCTTGTTCTCGAACAGGTCGTCCAGCATATGCGCGGTGGGATCCCAGGCCGCAAAGGTCTCGTCATAGGGCGCGGCAGTGCCGATAGCCACGTCCGACGGTGTGTTGAGTTCACGGCTGATCTCGTGCGAGTGCCCGTAGATCATTTCCAGATTGTGTTCATAGCGGCTGAACATGGCGGTGAGCAGGGCAGGATCTGCCACGAAGCTGTCGCGGATGTAGCTGGCAAAGGCCTTGGCATCGCCATCTTCACTGCGCCAGAGCGCCGCCACCTGCGCAATTCCGCGGTGCAGTCGCTCCCGCTGGGTTTCGCCGAACCGTGCCACGAGCTCGGTTTCCAGCTGGACGGCAGAAGCACCCAGCGCAGCGGGCTCGGCCGCGCCGGCGGCGCCAGTACCCGCAGCAGCAATCACCACCAATGCCAGCAGGAAATTTCGCATCGCCATGTCCGGATCTCCTTTGCGCGAGCCTTACTCTAAACTAGGCGCCATGACCGATACCACGCTCGTCCTCAAACCCGATGCCCTCGTCACCTGTCCGAAATGCGAGCACGAGTTCTCGCTGGAGCAGGGCTTCGCCCGCCATGCGCTGGAAGGAATCAAAGCTGCCAGTACCGAGGCGCTGACCCAGCTACGTGATGCCGAGCGCCAGGCTGCCGACAAGCGATCCGAGCAGCGCGACAAGGCGCAGCAAGAGTCCCAGCAACGGGCACTGGAAGAAGTCCGCCGGCAGGTGACAGAGCAGACCGCCCAGGCATCGCGCCTGCAGCTCGAAGGGCTGCAGAAGCAGTTCGCCACCGCCCAGGAGCAGGTTGCCCAGTTGCGCAGCGAGCAGCTGCAGCTGCGCGAAGAGCGGCAGCGGCTGAAGGATGAAAAGGACGCACTGGCGCTGGAGGTGCGCAAGCAGGTCGACGCGCAGCTCACCCAGCGCGAAGCGCAGGTGCGGGCGCAGGAGCATGAACGCAACGCCTTTGCCAATGCCGAGCTGCAAAAGAAGCTCGACGACATGTCCGCACAGATGGCGGAGATGCAGCGCAAGGCCGAGCAGGGCTCGCAGCAGCTGCAGGGAGAGGTGCTGGAACTGGCGCTGGAAGATGGTCTGCGGCGCTGCTTTCCGCTCGACATCATCGAGGAGGTGAAGAAGGGGCAACGCGGCGGCGATGTGATCCATCGCGTGCAGTCGCGCAGCGGCAGTTCTGCGGGCCTATTGCTGTGGGAGACCAAGCGCGCATCGGTGTGGAATGCGCAATGGCTGGCCAAGCTGAAGGAAGACATGCGTGGCTGCGGTGCCGATGCCGGCGTGCTGGTGACCATGCCCAATGCCGCACCAAAAGAATGGGTTGCCGGTACGCATTTCGGGTTGATCGACGACGTCTGGGTGGTGACCTGGCCGTTGTCGGTGCAGCTGGCTGAAGTGTTGCGCGCGGGATTGCTCGACGTGCACAAGCAGCGCCTCGCCTCGGCCGGAAAGGGCGAGAAAATGGAAGCGATGTACGACTACGTGACCTCGCCGCAGTTCGCGCAGAAGCTGAAGGCCGTGATGGAAACGTTCCAGCGCATGCGGGAAGAGCTGGAGTCAGAGAAGAACCAGACCCTGCAGCGCTGGGCGCGCCGCGAAAAACAGCTCGAGGCCGGCAAGGCTGCACTGCTGGGCGTGGGCGGCGAGATCCAGGGTCTGGCACAGCAGGATCTGCCGCAGCTGGAATTGCAGGGCGACTGCGCAAAGCAGTGAGCACATGACAGCAGATCGTCGCTGGGTACTGCAATGCATGGCGGCTGCCGGTGGCGTGGCGATTCTGCCCATTGTCCTGCAGCAGGTACTGGCGGCGCAGATTCCGCCCTGGTCTTCCTATCCCTTCCAGCTCGGCGTCGCCTCGGGATTTCCTACTCATCGGTCGGTAGTGCTGTGGACACGCCTTGTGCCCGAGCCGTCACAGCCGGATGGCGGCATGGCGCCGCTTGATTACGAGGTCAGCTACGAAGTCTCGACCGATGAGCGCTTCCGTCGCATCGCGGCGCGGGGGAAAGCGCTGGCATCGGCACAGTACGGGCACAGCGTGCATGTCGAAGTGCGCGGCCTCGCCCCGGATCGCGATTACTGGTATCGCTTCACGGCTGGCGATGCGCGCAGCCCCGTGGCTCGTACCCGCACCATGCCGGCGGAGGGTGCGCGCGTTGCGTCGCTGCGCCTCGCGGTCGCCGCCTGTCAGCACTATGAGCACGGTCACTTCGCCGCCTTCAGGCATATTGCCGACGACGCGCCGGACTGCATCGTGCATGTCGGTGATTACATCTACGAGGGCGCACCAACCGCCAATCGCGTGCGCCGGCACGGCGGTGCATTGTGCCGAACCCTGGACGATTACCGGCAGCGTTACACGCAGTACAAGATGGATCCCGCGCTGCAGGCAGCGCATGCGGTGGCGCCGTGGTTGCTCATGTGGGACGACCACGAAGTCGCCAACGATTATTCGGGAAAGGACAGCGGCCGCGCGGAAGATCCGGCCAGCTTTCTGCTGCGCCGTACGGCTGCGTATCAAGCGTATTTCGAGCATCAGCCCCTGCCGCCGACTGCCGGCCCGCGCGCCGGTGAAATGACGCTTTATGCACGCCGTCGCATTGGCACCCTGGCCACCATCCATCTGCTGGACCAGCGGCAATACCGCTCGCCACAGGCCTGTCCGCAGCCGGGCCGCAGCGGCGGCAATCGCCTGGGTGATGACTGCATCGATCGACTCGATCCGCAGCGGACGATGCTGGGCGCAGCGCAGGAGCAATGGCTGGCGCAGGGCTTGAAGATGAAATCCCGCTGGACCGTGCTTGCGCAGGGCACGGCGTTCTCTCATGTGGATGAAGATCCCGGACCTGCGAGCAGCTATTGGTCAGATGCGTGGACGGGATATCCCGCCGCGCGTCAGCGCGTGCTGGATTCACTGCAACAGGCGCGCAGCGAGAATCCGGTGATCCTGTCGGGCGATCTGCATGCTTTCGTTGTCGGCAATGTCAACGCGGTGCCGGAACGGCTGGATACGCCGCTGGTGGCCACGGAGTTCGTGGGCACATCGGTCAGTTCCGATTCGCGGCCACAGGAATCACTGGATGTATGGCGCGACAACAACGCCAATGTGCTGCTGGTGGACGGACGCAAGCGCGGCTACCTGGCAGTGAAACTCGCCGACCAACGGATGCAGGTGGATCTGGTTGCGGTGGACGATGTGAACGAGCCCGGATCGGGACGCCACACGCTCTGTTCATTTGTCGTGGAGGCTGGCAGCCCGGGTGCGCTGCCAGCCTGACCTTCAAGATTCAGGCGGCCGAAGAAAGCAACGCGGGAATCAGCGCGATGACGATAGCAGTCGCCGTGGCGAACAAGGAAATCACGCTGGACATCAAAGGACGGATCTTGTGCGAAGTCATGTTCGAGTCTCCTGCGGGTGTGTCAGCTCCCGTTAGGGCTAATGCATCACCCGTGCCAGTCTGAACAAGCTCTGTTACACCTCTGTTTTTTGGCCTCCGACCTAAAAACGGGGGGTATTGAGACTACTCAATTTGGTTGGCGAAGCCAACATATGCACCATTATCAGTCTGTGAAAGAACCACAACGGTGCGTTACCTGCCCGGGCAAATACAGACAGCGGCCAGAACGCTTGATAGACAGTGTCTATTGAATCGATAACAACAATTGACTACCCATTCCTCCCATACCGCTCTAATCTTCGCATTCACCGTCTACCACCAACTCGAGGATCGCCATTCCATGTCTCTCATCAATACCCAGATCAAACCGTTCAAGGCGCAGGCCTACCTCAACGGCAAGTTCATCACCGTCAGCGATGCCGATCTGAAGGGCAAATGGTCGGTTGTCGTGTTCTATCCCGCCGATTTCACCTTCGTCTGCCCCACGGAGCTGGGGGACCTAGCCGACAACTACGCGGAGTTCAAGAAGCTCGGTGTGGAGATCTATGGCGTATCCACCGACACGCATTTCACGCACAAGGCCTGGCATGACGCTTCGGACACCATCAAGAAGGTGCAGTACCCACTGGTGGGCGACCCCACCGCGACACTCGCACGCGCGTTCGAAGTGCTGATCGAGGAGGAAGGTCTGGCGCTGCGCGGCACCTTCGTCATCAATCCGGAAGGCGTCATCAAGGTCATGGAAGTGCATGACCTGGGCATCGGTCGTGATGCGAAGGAACTGCTGCGCAAGGTGCAGGCCGCACAGTACGTCGCCACCCATAGCGGCGAAGTGTGCCCGGCCAGCTGGAAGCCAGGCGCGGAGACGCTGAAGCCGTCGCTGGATCTGGTCGGCAAGATCTAAGAATACGTCGCGGTACTGTCGGTCAACGGAGTGGTGTCATGTTAGAGCCGGAGATGAAAGCGCAGTTGGGTGCATACCTGGAGCGCCTCGTCACGCCCGTGGAAATCACGGCGTACGTGGACGACAGCACCGACTCGCGCAACATGCTTGCGCTGCTGGCAGACATTGCTTCGTTGACGCCGCGGGTAACGATCGAGGAAAGCCGCACCGGCGGCGAGCGCGTTCCGTCCTTTGCACTCGCGCGCCCGGGTGAGCCGGCGCGCGTCACGTTCGCCGGCCTGCCCATGGGTCATGAATTCACATCGCTGATCCTGGCACTGCTGCAGGTGGGTGGCTATCCGCCCAAGGTCGAGCAGGCCATCACCGAACAGATCAGCACGCTGGAAGGCGACTTCGAATTCCAGACCTATATTTCGCTGAGCTGCCAGAACTGCCCCGATGTGGTTCAGGCGCTCAATCTCATGTCGGTGCTCAATCCACGCATCCGGCACACCATGGTGGATGGCGCCCTGTTCGAACAGGAAGTGGCGTCGCAGAACATCCGCTCGGTTCCCACCGTGTTCCTGAACGGCAAGCAGTTTGGCCAGGGCCGCATGACGGTGGAAGAAATCGTCACCAAGCTCGATCTCGGCGCGGCAGATCGTGCCGCCGCCAAGCTCAGTGCGCAGGCGCCCTATGATGTATTGATCGTCGGCGGCGGTCCGGCCGGCGCTGCGGCAGCCATCTATGCCGCACGCAAGGGCATCCGTGTTGCGGTGGCCGCAGAACGCTTCGGTGGCCAGGTGCTCGACACCATGGGTATCGAGAATCTGATTTCCGTGCAGGAGACTGAAGGCCCGCAGCTGGCACGCGCGCTGGAGCAGAACGTGCGCGCCAATGATGTGGAGATCTTCAACCTGCAGCGCGCCGCGGAACTGGTTCCGGGCGAGATGCACCAGATCCGCTTCCAGAGTGGCGCCACGTTGCAGGCGCGCTCGCTGATCCTGGCCACCGGTGCGCGTTGGCGCAATCTGGGCGTGCCCGGTGAAGATGAATATCGCAACAAGGGCGTCGCCTACTGCCCGCATTGCGATGGACCTTTGTTCAAGGGCAAGGACGTGGCAGTGGTGGGCGGCGGCAATTCCGGTGTCGAGGCGGCCATCGATCTCGCCGGCATCGTGAAGCATGTGACGCTGATCGAGTTTGCCCCTTCGTTGCGCGCCGATGCAGTGCTGGTCAACAAACTGCAGAGTCTGGCCAATGTGAAGATCATCACCAATGCCGAGACCAGTGAAGTGGTGGGCAACGGTACACAGGTCACCGCCATGCGCTACAAGGATCGCGGCACGGGTCTGAGCCACGAGCTCACGCTGGCCGGCATCTTCGTGCAGATCGGGCTGATACCCAACACCGACTGGCTGCAAGGCATCGTGAAGCTTTCGCCCCGCGGCGAGATCGAGGTCGACTCACGCGGCCAGACCTCCGCGGCGGGTGTGTTTGCTGCCGGTGATTGCACGACGGTGCCGTTCAAGCAGATCGTGGTAGCCATGGGTGAAGGCACCAAGGCGGCGCTCGGCGCATTCGAACACATGATCCGAACGCCGGTGATAGCTGCCGCGGCCTAACCGCGCGGCATCGCCAGACGCTAGACTTGCGTCTTGCGGGCATTTTGCCCGGAGGCGTCGCGTGTTCAATTACCGCCCGTTCGTCCTCGGCCTGCTCGCAATGCTGTGCGCGGGTGCGCATGCCGATGAAGGCAAGCATGTCTTCTGGGAAGTGACCGGACGCCACAACACACTCTATCTGCTTGGTTCCGTGCACCTGCTGCACAACACCGATCGGGCACTGCCAGCGGTTACCGAAGCGGCCTACCTCGACGCGGAAACAGTGGTCGAGGAGGTCGACCTGTTTGCAGCCACCGCCGACCTGGCAGGTGGCCCTGGACTTGCTCTCCAGACACTGCCAGCCGGCAAGACACTGGCCGGAGTGCTCGGTCCCGAACTGCATGCGCGGCTGCAGAAAGACGCGGCGGCGCTGCACATCGACACGGACTTCCTGACGAGCATGCAGCCCTGGTACGTAGCCATGCTACTCACCCAGACGCGTCTGCTGCAGCAGGGCTTCAGTCCCACGGACGGCGTCGACTACCAGATCGCCGAACGTGCGCGCAGTGACCGCAAGCCACTGCGCGGGCTGGAAACCGTCGCGGAGCAGCTTTCGTTGTTTGCAAATCTGCCGCTGGAAGACCAGCGTGATTTCCTGCTCGCTGCGCTGGATGAACCCGATGCCGGCAAGGAACTGGCCGATATCACGGCCGCCTGGCGGCGCGGCGATCTGTCGCTGCTGGAATCCCTGCTGCGCCAGGGTGCAGAGGAATCGCCCGCCTTCTTCAAGACGCTGACCACCGATCGCAATCTGCGGTGGCTGCCGCAGCTGGAAAAGATGCTGGCCGATCCCGTGAATGACTATCTGGTGGTGACCGGTGCATTGCACATGGTCGGCAGCGACGGTCTGGTCGCATTGCTGCGCAAGCAGGGCTACAAGGTCGTGCAGAAATGACAAGCGAGGGCAACATGAGCAGAACATCGACATCGCATCGCGGCGCATGGATGCTGCGCGCGATCAGGTGCTGGCCGCACCCAGTGACTACACCATTGTTGCCATGCTGCGGGCCAAGGTCGGCATCACCGGTTTGACAGAGGTGCAGTCAACGGCCGAACTGTTCCAGAACGCGCAGTTCACAATCAATGGCAGGACCATTGCGCCCTTGCCTCCGGAACAGATCGCGCCGGGTGCACAGCTGGTGCTTTCGCAGCTCAAGCCAGCGCTGGCCAGCATGGCCGGGCAGGGTCGATGCAAAGACCGGTGAATCGTTTCCTGGCAACTACCAGTTCAATCCGTATACGGGCGGCAAGCTCACCGCACCTTAAACCAGGTCGCGCTGGAGCTGGTCACGCACCCGCTCCAGCAG
>JANPGU010000085.1:0-3474 GCA_031424095.1 Gammaproteobacteria bacterium | reverse complement strand
AGCATCACTGGCAGCGCATGTATCGCAGCTCCATCTATCCCGCAGGGCGCGAGAAGCTTACGGCGGTGGGTGCGCTGGACTGCGCGCTGTGGGACATCAAAGGCAAGCTGCTGGGAGTACCGGTGTACCAGCTGCTGGGTGGCCGCACGCGCAACCACATCGAGTGCTACAAGTCCTATGGCCTGCTGCGCATCGATCAGGCCCGCGAGGAAGCGCGCAAAACCATGGCCGAGGGCTACAAGGCCGTGCGTTCGCATGGCGTGGCGGGCGAAAACACCATGTTCGATGGCCGCAAGAACATCGCCAACATCGTGGCCATGTGCCGTGAGCTACGCGAAGGCTGTGGCACGAAGGGCGAGTTTATCTTTGACGCGCATACACGCCTGTCACTGCCCGATGCCGCTCGGCTGTGCGACACGCTTCAGCCGCTGGACCCGCTGTTCGTCGAGGATCCGCTGCACCAGATGGATGACGTGACCCTGTACCAGCGCCTGCGCGAACGCGTGAAGGTGCCATTGGCTGCGGGAGAACAATTCGGCGAGATGCGCGATGCCAATCTGCAGCTGGTGGAAGCGGGATTGATCGATTTCCTGCGCTGCTCCATTCCCAATGTGGGTGGGATCTCGGCATATCGGAAGATTGGAGCACTGTGTGAGGCGCACTCCGTGGTGCTGACGCCGCATTTCACTTCGCCGATTGCAACGAGCGCGGTGGCACATTGCCTGATGTCACATGGTGGGGAGGTGCTCAATGAGGCGTATCGGCCTGCGCTGCCCACCTACTTGGGCGAAGGTGCCGTGTTCAAAGACGGGCATCTGCTCGTGACCGATCAGCCTGGATTGGGTGTGGTGTTCAACGAGCAGCGCGCGCAGCTTGTGGCGGCATATACAGAGCCGCGACCCGCAGAGCTCTATCAGGGCGAGAGTGCGGAGAGACCAGACGGCTCACACCTCTACCTTTAAACTTGCAGGGAAGAATAGGTTTCAAGTTAGAACGACCCCCCAATGTGAAATCGAAGAAGTCCTTGCCCTCCTGCGATGTGGCGGTAGTGCGAGGTGACGGGCTTGCCCTGCGGTCGTCGATCGCCGCAAGGCGTGGAACCGTGTCAGAATTCGACCCTGCAGCGGGCCACGACAACGGTGCCCAAATCAAGACCAGCGCCAGAACGCAGGTCTTCAATGCGATCCCCGATACGCTAGTTTTGCCATGGATCGACGAATGCGACGGTAAGTGGCAGGGCACTGCCAGAGCGAATCTGTGCCTCCAGGGTATCAAGACCGGCGAATGCGTTGTCAGCGAGCTTGAATTCCGGACTCGACGCGGCAAGTGACTTGCGTATTTTTCTCGCCTCTGCAAGGCGCGACAGCGCAGCAGCGCGGTGGGCACCCGCGGCATCGCAGTGACCAAGTGCAACCAGTGCATTGGCGAGCGAGCTTTGCATCCGCGCATTGTCCGGGTCGCGATCTACAAGGCCGCGCCAGCCATTCATTGCCAGAGTAGCGGCTTCCAGTGCCTCTTTCGTGCGGCCCAGTGCAAGCAGCGACTGCGCGATCTGAAGCTCGCTTTCGGCGGCGTCGTCCTGCGCGCGCGCATCACCTGGATCGGCAAGCGCGAGTCTCTTGCGCAGTGCAAGTGCGCGTTCGTGCGCCGATAGCGCGTCGCGGTGTTGTCCGAGCATGAATGCCACAGCGCCGACACGGGAAAGGTCGGTGCCCAGATCGCGCTGCAGCTCCAGGCTGTCCGGTTCGAGTTCCAGCAGCGCAGAATCTGCCGCCAGCGACGCGCCATGGTGCAGACCAGCCTGCTGCCAGTCGCTGCGCGTCGCTGCCGCGTCTCCCAGCCGCTGTTCGACCACGCCGACCTGGCGCATCAGTGCTGCCGAGTCTGCATGCCTTGCGCTACCTGTCTGCACGGCGTGCAGCGCGCGTTGATACTCCCGTTCTGCGCCCGGAACATCGCCGAGTTCCCAGATCGCGTCACCCTGCGCCACCAGAATCCGCGCGAACTGCAATTCCCATGCGGCATCCCGTTTGTCCGGTGCAACAACGTTCATCGCCGCCTCAGAGCGCAGCTGCACGTCACGGGCGGCGGACGATTCGCCACGTGCCGCGAGAATCGAGCCCATATTGCTGAGCACGCGCGCTTCTGCGATCGATGCGGCGCCGGCGATGGAATTCGAGCGTCGATGCAGGTCGAGCGCGCGCTCGAGACTGGCCAGCGCATTGCCGCTTTGTCCATTGCTGGGCCACGAAGGCATCCCCTGGACCTCAGCAATCCGCTCATAGGCAGTAGCAAGCTCGGTGAGCAGCTCCGGCTCGCGGCCCGTCTCTCGGGCCATGTCGTCCAGATAGCGCAACGCCTTTTGGACCAGCAATCTGCGCACGGCGAGCGTGCCGGAAATATTCGCGAGCGAATCGTTCAGGTCGAACAACACCACGTTGGCTATGCGGCGCACGTCGTTGAACCGGCGTTCCGCGCGTTGACGTTCGCGATCCGCAAGCGTGGCCTGTCGCAGACTGAATGCAGTGGCGGCGATGAGGCCCACCGCGGCCAGGGCCACCGCAGCACTGGCAACGCGGTTGCGGCGCACCAGCTTCAGCAGCCGGTACGTAACTGAGCGCGGGTGCGCCTCGATCGGCAGGCCGGCAAGCAGTCGCCCCACATCCGCGCTCAGATCGGCCACGGAGGGGTAGCGTTCGCGTGGATCAGAGGCCAGAGCCTTCTGGGCAATGCGACCCAAGTCACCCCGCAATAAGTGCACCCTCACTCCGGCGGGCAATTGCGCCCGTGCAGCCAGGTGCAGCGGCGGCGGACTCGACGCCTCGATGGCATTAGCGAAGGCCGCTGGCGATTTGCCGGCATACGAATGCGGCCGACGTCCGGTGAGCAACAGGTAGAGCAACACACCAAGGGCATATACATCTGCGGCGGTGCTCAGCGGCTCGCCGCGCAGTTGCTCCGGGCTCGACCATTCCGGCGTGAGCGGACGGGCGAAGCCGACCCTGGTGAGATCGTCGTGCTGCGTGTCGGTAGTCAGCAGTTTGGCGATGCCGAAGTCCAGCAGCTTGGGAGCTCCGGTGGCGTCCACCAGCACGTTGGCTGTCTTCAGGTCGCGATGCAGGATAAGTCGCTGGTGCGCGGCGTGGACCGCGCCGCACACCCGCTGCAACAACTTGAGGCGTTCGCCAACATCCAGCGAATGTGCGTTGCAGAATGCATCGATCGGAACGCCATCGACATACTCAAGGACCAGATAGGGAATGCCTTCAATGGTTGTTCCGGCATCCAGCAGGCGAGCAACATTGGGATGGTCGAGCGAAGCGAGGATGCGGCGTTCGGCATCGAAGCGGCGCCGCAGCTCGCCCGATACCAGTTCCGCGCGGATCAGCTTGACCGCGACCGTCTGCGCAAACGAACCATCATCACGCTCGCCCCGATAGACCGTGCCCATTCCGCCGCGACCAAGCTCAACGG
>JANPGU010000084.1:0-10828 GCA_031424095.1 Gammaproteobacteria bacterium | reverse complement strand
CTCTACCAGGCTGAGCTACATCCCGACAGCATGGGCGCGGGAGTTTACTTGAGGCGCAGCGCCCCTGTCACCGATCTCTTTGCACGGCCACTTCGGCCAGAGCAGCCAGGGCATCGCGCCAGGGGGAGGCCGGGACAGGCGCCAGCGCCAGAACCGCAGCGCGGGATTCAGACAATGCCCGTTCCCGCGTGTATTCGATGCCCCCGCTGGCGTCGATGCAGGCAATGATTCGCGCCACATCTGGCTCGGGCTGATCTTCTTCTCCTGCCCCGGTTATCGCGGTACGGATCAGTTCGCGGTCGGCGCCACCCGCATTGCGCAGCGCATGGATCAACGGCAGCGTGGGCTTGCCTTCAGCCAGGTCCTCGCCCAGGTTCTTGCCGCGGGTCGTGGGGTCGGACCGGTAATCCAGCACGTCATCGATCAACTGGTAAGCCGTGCCCAGGTGTTTGCCATAAGCCGCCAGCGCGCGCTGCACCTTGGGAGAGCCCCCGCACAGCAGCGCGGCCACTTCGGCGCCGGCCTCGAACAGCTGCGCGGTCTTGCGGTAGATCACCTCGAGATAGCGTTCCTCGGTGGTGTCGGGGTCCTGCGCATTCATGAGTTGCAGGACTTCGCCCTCGGCAATCACATTGGTGGCGTCGGCCATGATTTCCATGACCCGGGGCACGCCGATGGCAGCCATCATCTGGAAGGCGCGGGAATAGACGAAATCGCCCACCAGGACGCTGGCTTCGTTGCCGAACAGGGAATTGGCGGTCAGGCGGCCGCGCCGCATGTGGGAGTGATCCACCACGTCGTCGTGCAACAGGGTGGCGGTGTGGATGAATTCGATGAAACCGGCCGCTTCCAGGTGGCGGGCCCCCTGGGGGCGGCCACCGGCAGCGGCATGGGCAGAAAGGAGTACGATCAGGGGCCGCAGGCGCTTGCCGCCGCCCGCCACGATATGCTCGGCCACCTGGCTGACCAGGGGCACGGCGCTTGCCAGCCGGGTGCGGATCACGCCGTCCACGGCCGTCATGTCGGCAGCCACCAGCGCGCGTATCTCGTCCAAGGTCATCTGGTCATCCCGAAACCCGCAAAAATCCGCGGCGAATGGTACCAGCAAGCGGCCCTTCGGGCCGGCGCCCAAGTGTCTGTTTGACCGTGGGAAAAATGGCCTCATCCGGGTTTGACCGAATCTGCCCGGCCCATTAGAATGCGCGGCCTTTCCGATGGGAGTCCGCCTCAGATGTACGCCGTAATTGCCACGGGTGGCAAGCAGTACCGGGTTGAAAAAGACAGTCTGCTGAAGATCGAGAAACTCGACCTGGCTGCTGGCTCAACCGTTTCGTTCGATGCGCTGCTGGTTGCTGATGGCGCGAACATCCAGATCGGCACGCCGCTGGTCGCTGGCGCCAAGGTCAGCGCCACTGTGGAGAGCCACGGCCAGGGCGAAAAGAAGGTCATCGTCAAATTCCGTCGCCGCAAGCACTACAAGCGCGGCGGCAATCATCGCCAGCAGTACACGCTGGTGAAGATCACGGGCATTGCTTAAGGAGTCATTGAGCCATGGCACACAAGAAAGCAGGCGGCAGTACCCGTAACGGTCGCGATTCACACAGCAAGCGTCTGGGCGTGAAGCGTTTCGGCGGCGAATCGGTTCTGGCCGGCAACATCCTGGTTCGCCAGCGTGGCACGCCGATGCGCGCCGGCGCCGGCGTCGGTGTCGGCACGGATCACACGCTGTTCGCACTGGTCACCGGCAAGGTGCAGTTCGAAAAGAAGGGAGCGGAGCAGCGCACGTTTGTGAGCGTTATCTCCGCATAGATCGACGCTCTAAAGCGGTCGATTTGCAGCAGACCCCGGCCACCGTGCCGGGGTTTTGCGTCTAGAGCCCCGGTAATTCGGCAAATAGAGATTCCCCATGAAGTTCGTCGATGAAGCAATCGTCAAGGTCCAGGCCGGCAACGGCGGACGGGGCTGTGTCGGCTTCCGGCGCGAGAAGTTCATTCCCTTCGGCGGTCCGGATGGTGGCGATGGCGGCTTCGGCGGCAGCGTCTACCTGATTGCGAAAGAGGGCATCAACACGCTGGCCGATTTTCGGTTCCGGCGCACCTTCAAGGCGCGCAACGGCGACACCGGAGGCGGCAACGACCGCACCGGGCCCAGCGGCGAAGATCTTTATATCGAAGTGCCGGTGGGCACCACGGTCAGCGATGCCGACACCGGCGAGTTGCTGGGTGACATGAAAGTGGCCGGCCAGTCGATGAAGGTCGCCGAGGGTGGCAAGGGCGGCTTCGGCAACACCAAGTTCAAGTCCAGCACCAATCGCGCGCCGCGCAATTTCGGCCCCGGTCTGCCTGGTGAACAGCGCACGCTGAGCTTCGAGATGAAAGTCATCGCTGATGTGGGCCTGCTGGGTCTGCCGAATGCGGGCAAGTCGACGCTGATCCGTGCGGTGTCGGCGGCGAAGCCGCGGGTGGCGGATTATCCGTTCACGACGCTGTACCCGAATCTTGGTGTGGTCGATGTGGGTGAGCACCGCAGTTTCGTGATGGCGGATATCCCTGGCCTTATCGAAGGTGCTGCCGATGGCGCCGGACTTGGGCACCGCTTCCTGAAGCATCTGCAGCGTACGCGCGTGCTGCTGCATCTCATCGACATCGCGCCGCCTGATCCGGATGCGGATCCGGTGCAGGACGCGAAGGACATTGTCGAGGAACTGAAGAAATACAGCGCCGACCTGGGGCTGAAGCGGCGCTGGCTGGTGCACAACAAGATGGATCTGCTGCCGGAGGCCGATGCCAGGCTGCTGGCCGCGCAGATCGTGAAGAAGCTGCGTTTCCCGGGGCCGGTGTTCCTGATCTCGGGCGCCACGGGCGAGGGCACGAAGGCTTTGTGTCAGTCCATCATGACCCTGATCGAGGACCTCGCTGCAGGCCGTGAGCCGGAGATTCGCGGCGGCTATGAGCTGCCGGTGGCGGCGGCGACGCCAAAGGTCACGCTGCGCAAGACAGCGGTCCGGAAAGCGGTGAAGAAGACCGCGACGAAGGCCGCGAAGAAGGCGCCTGCCAGGAAGGCAGTTCCGAAGAAGGCGGCGGCCAGGAAGCCGGTCCGCAAATCTCCGGCGAAACGCAAGAAGACAGCGGCCCGCGCCAAATAGACTGCCACAAATGAAAAGGCCCGCACGCGGCGGGCCTGATCGGATCTGAGGCGATGCCTCAGCTTTTGGCAGCCAGTGCCTTGACCTTCGCATTCAGGCGGCTCTTGTGGCGAGCGGCCTTGTTGCGATGAATCAGACCCTTGGTGACCATGCCGTCGATGACCGGCTGTGCGTCCTTGAACGCGGCAGTGGCTTCATCCTTCTTGCCAGCGGCTGCGGCATCGCCAGCCTTGCGCAATGCAGTGCGCAGACGTGAGCGCAGGGCCACGTTGACTCCACGATGCTTGATCGCCTGCCGGGCTGCTTTTTCCGCTGACTTGGTATTCGCCACGCTCTGAAGTCTCCGCCAAATTGACCCTGTTTCAGGGCCGCGTAGTGTGGGCAGGGGAGGCCCGGAAGTCAACCGAATAGGGGTCTTTCTGCTAGGCTGCCGCGGCCATGAGCCGCCCCCTGTTAAAGAATACGACGACCACGGGACTTGCCACCCTGCTGTCGCGTATTTCCGGGCTGTTGCGGGACACATTCATGGCGCAGGCGCTGGGTGTCGGCATTGTTTCCGACGCCTTCCTGGTGGCCTTCAAGATTCCCAATTTCCTGCGCCGGCTGTTTGCCGAAGGCGCCTTCTCGCAGTCCTTCGTGCCGGTCATTTCCGAATACCGCACACAGCGCGAACAGGGCGAGGTCCGCGAGCTGGTGGCGGGCGTGGCCGGCACGCTCGGCGCAGTGCTGCTGGTAGTCAGCGCGATCGGTGTGATCGCTGCCCCCGTCATCATCTATCTGTTCGCATTGAACTGGGGCGTGAACCAGCATACGCAGTTCGACATGGCCGTGCAGATGCTGCGCTGGACCTTCCCCTATCTGTTTTTCATCTCGCTGGTATCGCTGTTCTCCGGCGTGCTGAACAGCTACGGCCGGTTCTTCATTCCTGCATTCACGCAGGTGGTGATGAACACCGTGATGATCATTGCCGCCATCTTCTTCGCCTCGGGAAGCAGCAACCCGGGCCTGGTGCTGGCCATCGGCGTGTTCGTTTCCGGTGCCCTGCAGCTGGCGTTCCAGCTGCCCGCCGTGGCGAAACTGGGCCTGCTCGCCTGGCCACGCTGGCGCCCGTCGCTGGAGGGCGTGCGCCGCATCGCCAAACTGATGGTGCCGGGCATCGTCGGTTCCTCGATGGCGCAGATCAGCTTGCTGCTGGATACGCAGATCGCCACCGCGCTGGTTACCGGCAGCGTGAGCTGGCTGTATTTCGCCGACCGGCTGATGGAATTTCCGCTGGGCGTATTCAGCATTGCCCTGGCGACGGTGATCCTGCCGGGACTGTCTGCGCATCACGCGGCGAAATCTTCCGAGCAGTTTTCAGCCACGCTGGACTGGGCCCTGCGACTGGTGCTGCTGCTGGCGGCTCCCGCCGCAGTGGGCATGCTGTGTTTTGCCGGCCCGATGACCGCGATGATCTTCGGCTATCGGCAGTTCGGCCCCGAGGATGTGCAGAAGACGAGCTATGCGCTCATGGCCTATTCCTGGGGCCTGCTGGGATTCAGCTTCGTGAAGGTGCTGGTGCCTGGCTATTACGCGCGCCAGGACACCAGGCGCCCGGTGCGCATTGCGCTTACTGCGCTCGCGGTGACCATGTCGATCAATGTGCTGATCGTGCTGCCGGCGTCGAAGCTCGGATTTCCGAACCCGCATGTGCTCATCGCCACCTCTACCTGCATTGGCGCCGCACTCAACACCTGGATGCTGTGGCGCGGACTGATGCGCGAGGGCGTGCTGCGGCTTTCCGCTGGCTGGCCGAAATTCCTGCTGCGCGTGCTGGTTGCCAATGCAGCGATGGGTGCGCTGCTGTGGTGGCTGGCCGGCGATACCGTAGTCTGGGCGCAGATGCCTTTTGTCGAGCGCCTGCTGAAAGGCACCGCCGGCATTGCCTTGGCTGCTGCGGTGTATTTCGCAGTGCTGTTCGTGCTTGGCATGCGCTACCGGCATCTGCGGTCCGCGGCGGCCTGATGCGTCTGCTGCGGCGACTGCAGGGGCAAGTGCCGGGTGGTGCGGGTTTTGTTGCCACCATCGGCGGCTTCGATGGCATCCACCTGGGGCATCGCCTGCTGATCGAACGTGCGCGCGTCGCGGCGCGTGCGCGCGGGCTGCAGAGCATGCTGCTCACCTTCGAACCGCTGCCGAAGGAATATTTCACGCCCGACAATCCGCCGGCGCGGCTCACCAATCTGCGCGAGCGCTGGCGGCTGCTTGCGGCGGATGGGCCCGATGTGTTCTGTGCGCTGCGGTTCAATCACCGCCTGCGCAGCCTCAGGGCGCTGGAATTCGCGCAGATGCTCGCCAGCGCAGGCGTGCGGCTCGTGGTCATCGGGCATGACTTTCGCGCGGGCTACAAGGGTGAGGCCAGTGCCGAGTGGTTCGAGCTTGAGGGCGCGAAGCTCGGTATTGCAGTCGACGTGGTGCCGCCATTGCTGGGCGATGGCGTGCGCATCGGCAGTGGCGTGATCCGCGCGGCGCTGGCCGCCGGCGACCTGCACGCGGCGCAGCGACTGCTGGGCAGGCGCTATTCCATGCGCGGCCGGGTGGTGCAGGGCGAGCAACTGGGCCGCAAGCTGGGCTATCCGACGGCCAACCTGCGACTGGCGCGACGCCAGACCCCCATGGACGGTATCTTTGCAGTCCGGGTGCGCGGGGTCGGCAACGGCCATGCAGCCACCGATGCGCTGGGCGGCGTGGCAAGTCTGGGTACGCGCCCTACGGTGGGTGGCCGTACGCCGCTGCTCGAAGTGCATCTGTTCGATTTTGCCGGCGATCTGTATGGCCGGGAGCTAGAAGTGGAATTCGTGGCGCGGCTGCGTGACGAACTGCGCTTCGAGAGTGTGGACGCGATGGTCATGCAGATACATCGCGATGCGGAAGTTGCGCGCGCGGCATTGCGCGCGGATTGATCTGAGCAGACAAGGTGGTTGCGGGTGGCTGACTACAAGAGCACGGTGAATCTGCCGCAGACGGATTTCGCGATGAAGGCGGATCTGGCGCGGCGCGAACCGGAAATGCAGAAGTGGTGGGAAGAAGGCGATGTCTACGGCGAACTGCGGCGCGTGGCGAAAGGCCGCCCGCGTTTCGCGCTGCATGATGGTCCCCCCTATGCGAACGGCGCCATCCATATCGGCCATGCCGCCAACAAGATCCTGAAAGACTTCATCGTCAAATCGCGCACGCTGGATGGCTACGATTCGCCATACATTCCCGGCTGGGACTGTCACGGACTGCCCATCGAACTGCAGGTGGAGAAGAAGCATGGCCGCGTCGGGCAGAAGCTCGATGCGCGGGCCTTCCGCGCCGCGTGCCGCACCTATGCCATGGAGCAGGTGGAACTGCAGCGCCGGGATTTCAAGCGTCTGGGTGTGATGGGCGACTGGGATCGTCCTTACATCACGATGGATCCGCGGTACGAAGCAAACCAGATCCGCGCGCTCGGCAAGGTGATCCAGAACGGCCACCTCTATATGGGTGCGAAGCCGGTGTACTGGTGCCTGGACTGCCGTTCCGCACTGGCGGAAGCGGAAGTCGAATACGAGGACAAGACCTCGCCTGCCATCGATGTGGCATTCCGCGTGGCGGATCTGGATGATTTCAGCCATCGCATCGGTGTTGCGCTTGATTCCTCCGCGCCGAGTTCGGTGGTTATCTGGACCACGACGCCATGGACATTGCCGGCCAACGAGGCGGTGACGCTGCGTGCGGAGTTCGAGTATGTGCTGGTGGAATTCACGCGCGACAATCGCAAGCAGCGGGTTCTGCTCGCGGAAGGGCTCGCCGCTGCCTGCCTGGCGCGCTACGGCGTGACGGAATCGCACGAACTCGCGCGTTTCAGTGGCCGCGTGCTGGAAGGCATGCAGCTGCAGCATCCATTCCAGGATCGCCGCGTGCCAGTGATTCTCGGCGATCACGTGACGCTGGAAGCGGGCACCGGTGCCGTGCATACCGCGCCCGCGCATGGTCAGGACGATTATATCGTCGGCCGCCGCTACAAGCTGCCCGTGGTGAACCCGGTACTGGGCGACGGGCGTTTCCAGGCGGATACACCGCTGGTCGGCGGCATGAAGCTCGACGACGCCAGCAAGCTCATCATCGAGACGCTGGCCGGCAATGGCCACCTGCTGCATCACGCGCCGCTGCTGCACAGTTATCCGCATTGCTGGCGACACAAGACGCCGGTGATCTTCCGCGCCACGCCGCAGTGGTTCATCTCGATGGAGAGTGCAGGGCTGCGCAGCAACGCACTGCGCGACATCCCGAAGGTCAAATGGATCCCCGCCTGGGGCCAGCAGCGCATCGCCGGCATGATCGAAATGCGGCCGGACTGGTGCATCTCGCGGCAACGCACCTGGGGCGTGCCGATCGCGCTGTTCATCCACAACCAGACTGACAAGCTCCACCCGCGTACTGCCGAGTTGATCGAGGCGGTGGCCACGCGGGTCGAAACAGGCGGCATCGACGCCTGGTTCGATCTGGATGCCCGTGAGCTGCTTGGCGATGAAGCCGATCAGTACCGCAAGGTGACGGACGTGATGGACGTGTGGGCCGACTCGGGCGTGAGCTTCGAATGCGTCGGCAAGGAGCGTCCGGAAATCGCGGCGCCGGTGGAAATGTACCTGGAAGGTTCGGACCAGCATCGCGGCTGGTTCCACAGTTCGCTGCTGATGTCCGAAGCCTTGTACGAACGGGCTCCCTACAAGAGCGTGCTCACCTACGGCTTCACCGTGGATGACAAGGGCCGCAAGATGTCCAAGTCGCTGGGCAACGTGGTGGCGCCGGACAAGGTCATGAATTCGCTCGGCGCCGACATCCTGCGCCTGTGGGTGGCGGCGACGGACTACACCAGCGAGATGAGCTGCTCGGATGAGATCCTCAAGCGGATGTCCGACTCGTACCGGCGCATGCGCAACACGGTGCGGTTCATGCTGGGCAATCTGCATGGCTTCGATCCCGCGGTGCATGCACTGCCGATGGACCAGTTGATCGATTTTGACGCCTGGGCAGTACGTCGCGCGGTATCCCTGCAGCAGGAGGTGGTCACCGCATACCGCGATTACCAGTTTCACGTGATCTACCAGCGCGTGCACAATTTCTGCGTGACCGACCTTGGTGGTCTGTATCTGGACGTGCTGAAAGACCGCCTGTACACGACGCCGGCAGAGTCGCACACGCGACGCTCAGCGCAGACCGCGATGTTCCACATCCTGCAGGCGATGGTGCGCTGGCTGGCGCCGATCCTCTCGTTCACCGCCGAAGAGATCTGGAAGGCACTGCCAGGCTATGCACAGGCTCCCCGATCGGTATTCCTCACGGGCTGGCATGAATTCCCGCAAGTGCCCGGCACCCCCATCGACTGGGACGCGTTGATCGGACTGCGCCAGGCAGTGCAGCGCGAACTGGAAAAGCTGCGCGAGGCCGGCACCATCGGCGCGCCGCTGGAGGCGGAGGTGGATGTGTACTGCCTGCCGGAATATGCCGAACGCTATGCCGTCATCGGCATGGAGCTGCGCTTCCTGACCATTACCTCGGCTACGCGCGTGCACGTGGCGCATTCGGAGCCGGTTGGTGCCACTGCCGCTGAAACGGGCGCGGCCGTCATCCCGGGTGTATGGCTGCGCGCGCAGCGCAGCGCCGGCACCAAGTGCGTACGTTGCTGGCATCTCACTGACGATGTGGGCAGCGATCCAATCCATCCCGGGCTTTGCGGCCGTTGTGCCGGCAACGTGTCGGACCGGCCTGAGGTGCGCAAACATGTCTGATGCACCGGCAAGCTGGAAGCAGTCGGGACTGATCTGGTGGCCACTGGGCATCGCGACCCTGTTGCTGGACCAGTTCACCAAGATGCTGATTCATAGCCGGCTCGCCCTGCATGAAGTCATCTACGTGCTTCCCATGCTCGACATCCTGCACGCGCGCAACACTGGCGTCGCTTTCAGCATCCTGGCCAATGCCGGCGGCTGGCAGCGCTGGCTGTTCTCGGCATTTGCTGCTGGCGTGAGCGTCGTGCTGCTGGTGGCGCTGCGCAGGATGGCGCCGCTCGGGCAGGCCCTGCAGTGCAGCGGTCTGATGCTGATCGTCAGCGGTGCGCTGGGCAATGCCATCGACCGGCTGCGCTTTGGTTATGTGGTGGATTTCGTCGCAGCCCATTGGGGCGCGGCCTACTTTCCAGCCTTCAATGTGGCAGACACCTGCATCACTGTGGGCGCCGGCCTGATGATCCTCGATGCGCTGTTGCAGTGGCTGCGCGAGCGCCGCGTGTCAAAGAGGCGGGTGCGTTGAGCAGCATGCAGATCCTGCTCGCCAGTCCGCGCGGCTTCTGCGCCGGCGTGGACCGCGCCATCGACATCGTCGAGCGCGCCATCGAGCTGTTCGGTGCACCGATCTATGTGCGGCACGAAGTGGTGCACAACAGGCACGTGGTGGACCGGTTGCGGTCGCTGGGTGCGCGCTTTGTCGAAGAGCTCGATGAGGTGCCGGCCGGTGCGACGGTGATCTTCTCCGCGCATGGCGTTTCGAGCGCCGTGGAGATCGAGGCAAAGCGGCGTGGCTTCCAGGTATTCGACGCCACCTGTCCGCTGGTTACCAAAGTGCATCTGGAGGTTGCCCGGTATGCGCGCGACGCCCGCGATGTGGTGCTGATCGGTCATGCCGGTCATCCCGAAGTGGAAGGCACCATGGGCCGCTTCGATACCTCCAAAGGCGGCCAGATACACCTGGTGGAAGATGTGGCAGGAGCACAGCGCCTGCAGGTGCAGCGGCCGGAGACGCTGGCCTTCGTTACGCAGACAACGCTGTCGGTGGATGACACACAGGCGATCGTCGATACGCTGCGCAACCGCTTTCCCGGACTGCAGGCGCCACGCGTGGAAGACATTTGCTACGCCACGCAGAACCGGCAGGACGCCGTGAAACGCCTGCTGCAGCACTGCGACGTGCTGGTGGTCGTGGGCTCGGTGACCAGCTCCAACTCCAACCGCCTGCGGGAACTGGCAGACCGCGCCGGAATTCCCGGCTACCTGGTCGACGGCCCCGACAACCTGCAGCGCGCATGGTTTGCAGGACGCAACGCAGTGGGTGTGACGGCCGGCGCGTCCGCGCCGGAGTTGCTGGTGCAGGAGGTGGTGGAGCGGCTGCGCGCCTGGGGCGGAGAAGTGCCGCGGGAAATCGTGGGTCGCGCCGAGAACGTGGTTTTCAGCCTGCCACGGACACTGCGCCAGAAGATCTGAGCTACCAGCAGGCCGCTGCATCGGCGGCAGATTGTCCGGCCGCGTTCGTCGAACTTCTGTTGCCCACCGCATCGACGGACAGGCTGTGGCATGCATCGTCCCCATACTGCCGGCCGGAGGCGCTGGCGACAGCAGTGGCCATGTAAGCCTGGTTGTCCGCGCCGGGAATCACCGCCAGTTCATAGTCACCGGATTCACTGCGCGAAGACAGGGCGAGGCCGTACGGCGCCAGCGTTCCGGCGTAACGGTGATGTCGCGCATAAAAGATCTCCTGTGAATGCTGGATCTTCAACAGCGACAATTTCGCATCGGTCCTGCGCACCCGGTGCAGCACCTGCAAGTACGAGGACCATCCGATCGCCGTCAGGATGGCCACGATGCCGGTGCAGACCATGAGTTCGAGCAAAGTGAAGCCGCGGGC
>JANPGU010000083.1:0-2614 GCA_031424095.1 Gammaproteobacteria bacterium | reverse complement strand
GTTGTCGGCGTGCAGACTGCTTCACGGTTTGATATGCGCGGCCGCAGCGCCAGGCGGCCCGAGGCCGCGCTTGCGGACGCGCACCGCCACGCCTTGCCCTACTGTGCCTGAAGGAAGGCGACGATTGCTCGTGCTGATCTGGCGCTCAGCATGGGACTTGGCATGGGGGAATTCTCGTATGGCTCATCGAGTGTCTGAATGAATTCCGCGATGCTCCATTCACTCCAGGTGCCCCTGTCCGCCTTCATCGTGCTGGAGTAGGCAAAGCCCTCGACAGAACCAATACGGCGGCCAACCACACCATTCAATGGCGGGCCCACCTTGATCTGACCATTGAGCAAGTGGCATGAGGCGCACTTGGCAACAAATAGCTGGCGTCCTATGTCCACCGACGAGGCTGCTTCCACCAACGAGCTCTTCTGTCTCGCAAGCTTGGCGTCTTCACCCAGCGTCACGTCGAATTTGTCCTCTCGTTTGGCTGCGGACGCGGCTTGTACTTCGCCGTTGCGAAACAGGAATAACGAGCCGCTTTCGGAAAGAACCGCGAACCTGCCATCGGACAGCGAAATGATGTCCCGCAGCTTTTCGCCTCCAGCTACCGGCATCGCGATTTCTTCGGAATAGAGGATGTGCTTGTCCGCTTCTGGGCGAACCAGATAAAGCTTTCCGCCACCTTCGCGGAAATAGCCGCCAAAACAAATCGCCAGCAGATGATCACGCCACAGCGGCCACTCGCGCGTATCGGGCTGGATCAGGTTCGATATGCCGATGGACGGCACGAACGAAAAGGCTGGTTGCTCGAAGCCATCGTGTCGACCCTGCTCCGGATTGAGAGGCCAGTCCCTGCGCGGCCCTTGCCGTGGCCCATACTCCACACCATAGGTCACCTTAGGCCACCCGTAGTTGCGGCCCTCCTTCAGCAGATTGATCTCGTCACCGCCCTGCGGGCCATGTTCTGCCTCCCATACAGTGCCATCGCGTGCCACGAGCAACCCTTGAGGATTGCGATGGCCGCTCGTGAAAATCCGCGAATGCCGCGACTGGAGATCGACAGCAACTACCTTTCCGAGATCAATGTCAGGATCCTGCGCGGCCTGCAATTTCGAGCGAACGCCATCGAATTGGTGATCGCCAATTGAAACAAGTAACGTCTGCGCGTTCAGAAGCGCGAGTCTCCCTCCGGATTCCAATCCGCCCCAGATGAGATCGATCTCCTTGGTCTGCATGCAGGGGCGCGCGACGAAGACGTCCTTCCAGTCATCCGCAACATCGACGCTGTCGCCCGCAACGTGCCCCTCGGTGCGACTGACGACGAATTCGAAGCATCCGGCGGAATTGAAACGGTGGTGACTGACATAGAGTTGGAACGAGCCCGCTGAGCCAGTTACGACCAGCATGTCCAGTGTCCGGAAATAAGACATGACAAACCGCGGGTCGCGCGATATCGCATGCGCCAGCAACAGGTCCTGACGCATCGGAACTCGCGTTGCAATGGCGTGAACAACGTTCTTTCTGCTCAAGTATCCAAGCATTCCGGTAGGAGAGGCATAGAGAATATTTCCCCCAGCCTCTTCAATGGCGCCACCTTCCCCGTAGGTTTCGAACGGTGCGAGCCGCACCCTCACAACTTGAGGGAAGTACAGGTTTGATACCAGCGCGGGAGACGATGACCAGTCCAGGTGCTGGACATCAGGTACCACGTCGACTTTCGCAGGTTCCCCGCCGCGCGATAGCAGTCGACCCAGAATGGAAGACTGCAACTTGTCGACCACCTGTCCTCGCAGATGATGGTCGACGGCCCACTTCCCCGCTGCTATTCCCGCCGCCAGAATGATTATCGAATAGCCACTCACCAGAAGCGTGGCCTTCAAGGGCGACTTGTGCGCGGCTTTGGACAGCATGCGAGTCACGAACACGGCGGTTGTTCCTGAAGTGAGGGTTGATTGTTGTGTCGATTGGGACGTTGCCGATTCGGCATCCTAGCACCGTACGCGATACTTGGAGACGTTGCGGTCAACGTCTGGTCGCCACGAAGCTGCTCGATTTGCGATCCAGTCTGATACGCAGCGTCCGGGTAGCACCACTCATTGTTGCCAGCATCAACCCAAGGCCGCGGGGTCTCTTCAGGGACAATGCGGAAACCATGGCGGTGCGCAACTGCATGAGAAACGTGCGTGCAAAGAGTGCAGCGACACCAGGTGTGCCGAGGCGGATGTTCTTCGCATATGCGGCGCCGGCGCCGATTGCATAGTTGCGATACTGGATGCGGGCGATGGCATGTGGCCTCACGCCAAGGTGGGTAACCTCGAACGCATTCGTGCAGGCGACAGTGCGGCCCGCCCCGATGGCCCGCATCGTCAGGTCCAGCTCTTCGCCCCCATGCAGATTTGTGCCCGCTCCGAGATGCGGATCGAAGCCGCCAAGTTCCAGTGCGATGCGTCTGCGTAGAACCATGTTGGCGCCAATGCCCCAGGGCTCCATCGGCCGCGGCAGCCGCGCTTGGTAACGGACCTCGGTGGGTGGTTCGAATGTGGCAACGAATCCAATTTGCCAGAGTTCGACCGGGGAGATCACTCTGCCATAGGCGAGGGCGAGGTCGTCTTCCGCGGCGAAC
>JANPGU010000082.1:0-11389 GCA_031424095.1 Gammaproteobacteria bacterium | reverse complement strand
CCGGGCTGCGGCTTGCGGCAGGGGATCGGTCAGAAAGCCCAGCTTGCTAGCGCCTGCCGCTTGCAGGATGACCATCGCGCCCACCACCCGGCCATAGGGAACGCGGGTATCCGCACGGATCAGGACATCGCGATTGGCGTCAGCGGCGAGCGCCGCGCGCACCGACTGCTGCAACTGGGCATCCTCCAGCGCATCGTCCGTTCTGCTGCCGGTATTCAGGAAACGACGGCCCTCACTGTCGATCGAAAGGATCAGCGGAGGTTCTTTCTGGCTGCGTACCGGCAACGGTTCGGCGCCTGCCTTCGGAAGCTCGACCTTCACACCCTGTGTCAGCAGCGGCGCAGTGGCCATGAAGATGACCAGCAGCACCAGCATGACGTCGATCATGGGCACCACGTTGATCTCGGACATCAGCCGACGCTTGCGCGGGGCGGCATCCATTTAGCCTGCTTCCGGGATCGCCGCCCCGGGCCTGCTCGCATGCCGCTGCAGGATGGTCGAGAATTCTTCCATGAATGCGTTGTAGCGCAGTTCGAGCCGACCTACCTTGTCGGCATAGCGGTTGTAGGCGATGAACGCCGGAATCGCCGCCACCAGTGCAAATGCCGTGGCGATCAGCGCTTCGGCA
Source organism: Gammaproteobacteria bacterium (assembly GCA_031424095.1). GTDB lineage: Bacteria > Pseudomonadota > Gammaproteobacteria > Steroidobacterales > Steroidobacteraceae > ZC4RG30. The sequence continues at coordinate 10,761 of JANPGU010000082.1, read as the reverse complement.
ATGCCAGGCGCCACAGTCGCAAGCGTCGCCTGCTGCACGCCACCCAGCGCCACGAAAGTGCCCATGATTCCCCAGACGGTGCCGAATAGCCCGACATACGGACTGACCGACCCGATCGTGGCAAGCGTTGCGAGATTGTGTTCGAGCCGCTCGAGTTCCTTCAGCTGCGCCACTTTCATGGCGCGTCGCGCCCCTTCGAGCAGCTGATCGGAAGGCACGCCACTCTGCCGCAGCCGCGCAAACTCGCGGAAGCCCAGTTCGAAGATGCTGCTCATGCCGGTTGCGCCACCCTTGGCTTCCAGCGTGCGATACAGCGATCCCAGATCGCCACCGGACCAGAAGCTGGCTTCGAATTTGTCCGCTTCGGAGCTTGCCTTCGACAGCACGGCGCGCTTGCCAAGAATGATGGACCAGGAGCCGATGGAAGCTGCCAGCAGCACGGCCAGCACCAGTTGCACCACCAGGCTGGCATCGGCAACAAGCTTGAGGATCGAAAGGTGTTCAGCTGGCATCAGGGATCCTTGTACGCAAATCCGCTGGCAGGCGCCGTGGCTTGAAGCTCTGCGTGTCAACACAGGCCACTAGCACATTGCCCCGGGCCAGCACCTCGCCATCGCGCAGGACTTGCTGTTCGAACTGCACCGACGCGCCACCGCCCGGGCGCACGCGCGTCACGACCTGCAGCAGATCGTCGAGCATGGCTGGCTTGCGATAGTGGATATCCAGATTCACAACCGAAAACAACACGCCATCTTCCTCCACGAGTCGCGCCTGAGAATAGCCCAGTGCACGCAGCCACTCGGTGCGGCCGCGCTCGAAGAACCGGATGTAGCCGCTATGGTAGACCACGCCGCCCGCGTCGGTGTCTTCGTAGTAGACACGGATCGGCCAGCTGAATTCACTCACCGCGGTTCCTCGAACAATGGCAGCGCCGCGCCGATGCGTTCGGGCACTGTCAGGCCCATGTGCAGATAGGCCTGACGCGTGGCCATGCGTCCGCGTGCGGTCCGCATCAACAGACCACGCTGGATCAGGAAGGGTTCGACCACGTCTTCGAGGGTGCCGCGCTCTTCACCAATGGCGGCCGCCAGACTCTCGATGCCCACCGGGCCGCCGTCGAATTTCTCGATGATGGTCGCCAGCAACCGCCGGTCCAGCGCGTCCATGCCCTGCGGATCCACGTCGAGCAGGTCCAGCGCCGCATCGGCAATGCCCGCGTCGATTGTGCCGTTGCCACGTACCTGGGCGAAATCACGCACCCGGCGCAGCAGACGGTTGGCAATTCGCGCGGTGCCACGCGAGCGCCGTGCAATGCGGATGGCCCCTTCATCCGAGGTGTTCACACCGAGAATCGACGCGGAACGGGCAACGATCTGCGCGAGCTCGCCGTCGGAGTAAAAATCCAGCCGCTGCACGATTCCAAAGCGATCGCGCAGCGGGGCGGTGAGCAATCCGGCCCGTGTGGTGGCACCAACCAGCGTGAATGGCGGCAGATTGAGCTTGATCGAACGCGCGGCCGGCCCGTCGCCGATCATGATGTCGAGCTGGTAGTCCTCCATCGCCGGATACAACACTTCTTCCACCACCGGACTCAGGCGGTGGATCTCATCGATGAAGAGCACATCGCGCGCCTGCAGGTTGGTCAGCAGTGCCGCGAGGTCGCCGGGGCGTTCAAGCACCGGGCCGGAGGTATGCCGTAACCCGACGCCCAGTTCCGTGGCAATGATCTGCGCCAGCGTGGTCTTGCCGAGGCCGGGTGGTCCGAAAATCAGCACGTGATCCAGCGCCTCAGCGCGCGCTGTGGCCGCCTCGATGAACAGTCCAAGCTGCGCCTTTACGCCGGGCTGACCGATGTATTCGGCAAGCCGCTTTGGCCTGATCGCCCGATCCAGCGTCTCGTCTTCGCGCGAAGCGCCGGCGTTCACCAGACGCTCCGAGGTCATGAACGCCCCTGCTTCGGCGCCACGCCCTGCAGTGCGGCGCGGATCAGGTCTTCGGTGGTGCCGTCGGTGCTGGTGGCCGAGTCGAGCATGCGCTGTGCTTCCTGTGGTTTGTAGCCCAGCGCCTGCAGCGCATGCAGCGCTTCACCGCGCGGCGTCGGCGCTTCGGCCAGGCCACCCTTGGATATGGGCAGTGCCTTGAAGTAGTCGCGCATCTCTATGAGCAGGCGCTCGGCGGTCTTGCGGCCCACACCTGGAATGCGCGTGAGGCTGGCCAGATCGTCGCCGGCAACGGCTTGCTGGAAGGCATCGGCGCTGACGCCAGAGAGAATGGCCAGCGCCATGCGCGGGCCCACGCCGTTCACCTTCAACAGGGCGCGGAACAGCGCGCGCTCGTCTTCGGTTGCAAACCCGAACAGCAGCGACGCATCGTCGCGCAGCACCTGGTGAACGCGCAGGCGCAGAGTCTTTCCAACCGCTGGCAATGCCAGAAAAGTGGACATGGGGGTTTCCACCTCGAAGCCCACCCCCTGCACTTCGATCAGCAGTCGCTGCGGATCTTTCTCGACCAGCATTCCAGTCAGCGATCCGATCACCGGCTGTTTCCCATTGCCGTCAGGCGACCGGCCGCGCGCCGTGTCTGTGCATGACACAGGGCAATGGCCAATGCGTCGGAGATGTCCGCAGTGGCCGGAGCCGCGATGGTGAGCAGCACCTGCACCATGTGCGAGACCTGTGCCTTGTCGGCGGCGCCCGTGCCCACCACGGCCAGCTTGATGGCACGGGGTGCGTATTCATAAACGGCCGCGCCCTGCACCACCGCCGCACACAGCGCAGCGCCGCGTGCCTGACCGAGCTTCAGCGCGCTGTCGGGGTTGCGATGCATGAAGACGCTCTCGATGGCGATTTCATCCGGCTGGTATTGCGCCACCACGGCCAGCACCTGCTCATGGATCTGCCGCAGCCGCACTGCGAGGTCGGAGCCACTGGCGCGCATGCAGCCGCTGGCCACGTGGGACTCTCCTGCGGGATTGCAGTCAATCACGCCGAAGCCGGTGCGCAGCGAGCCAGGATCGAGCCCCAGCACACGGCGCGGAAACACGAAGGCCGCAGGCGCAGCGGTGTCACTGACCACGGCGCCGGGGTCATACGATCTCCAGGAGCGGCTGGCATAACGTGGCATCTGAATATGATAGCGTGCTGCGGGTGATCCCTACATCGACATCGCAGGCTGCTGCGCCCGACGGTCCACTGGGGTCTGCGCTCGCGGTGCTGGCAGCGGCCGGTTACTCGGCAGCCGTGCTGCCACGGGCGCAGGAAGTGGGCGAAGTGGTGCAGCAACTCACGGGCGAACCACCGCTGGCCAGCGCTGCAATGTTGCATGCCGCACGCCAGCTGCACGACGAACCGCCACCGCTCACTGCCGCCCAGCGCTCGCAACTGGGCACGCAGGCCGTGCAGCTGGCGGACAATCTTGGCCGGCTGGGCGATTTCAATCTCGACGCGCAATGGTCCGCGGGCCGGTCACTGGCCGGCGGTCAGGCCGAGACGCTGCGCAAGATGCTGCTGGCCGTGGTTGGCGATCCGCGCCTGGTCGTCGCACGGCTGGCCGAGCAGCTGGTCCGCGCCCGGCATGTGCGCGACGAGGCGCCGGCCAAGCGACTGCAGATCGCGCTGGAAATCCAGGAACTGTACGCACCGCTGGCCAACCGGCTCGGCATCTGGTCGGTCAAATGGGAACTCGAGGACCTGGCATTCAAGGAGCTGCATGCAGTCGAATACCAGCAGATCGCGCAGGCGCTGAGCGAGAAGCGCCGCGACCGCGAGCAGTACATCGACGAGGTCAAGCGCGTGTTGGCAGCCGAACTTGCGCGTGCCGGCGTCAATGCAGAGGTCGCGGGCCGGCCCAAGCATATCTACAGCATCTACCGGAAGATGCAGCGCAAGCAGCTCGCATTCGAACAGATGTTCGACGTGCGTGCCGTGCGCATCATCGTCGGCTCGGTGGCCGAGTGCTATGCCGCGCTGGGGCTGGTGCATAACCTGTGGCCGTTCCTGGCCAGCGAATTCGACGACTACATCGCGACGCCCAAGGACAACAACTACCAGTCCATCCATACGGCAGTGAGCGGCCCGGATGGCCGGCCGCTCGAAGTGCAGATCCGCACCCGGGAGATGCAGGACCAGGCCGAACTCGGCATTGCTGCGCACTGGCGTTACAAGGAAGGCGGCGGCGACCGCCGCTATGACGAGAAGATCCAGCAGGTGCGCGAGCTGCTGCAGGGCGACGGCCAGGCCACCAATGGTGACGAACTGGCCCGGCTCAGCAGCGGCCTGTTCGATGATCGCGTTTATGCGATGACTCCCAAGGGCGAGGTGGTCGATCTGCCCACCGGGGGAACGCCGCTGGATTTCGCCTTTCACGTGCACAGCGACCTGGGCGAGCGCTGCCGTGGCGCCAAGGTCAACGGCCGCATCGCGCCGCTCACCCATGCGCTGCACAGCGGCGATGTGGTCGAGATCATCACCGGCAAGCAGCCCGCGCCCAGCCGCGACTGGCTCTCCGCCACCGGCGGATACCTGAAATCCGCGCGCAGCAAGTCGAAGCTGCGTGCCTACTTCCGGCGCATCGACGATGCCACGGCTGCGCCCGCACCGGCTGCGCCGCCGAAGCCGATAACGCCAGCTCCGCGAGCGGAGCCACCTGCGCGTCCTGAACGTCCGGCACGGGCGCGCAAGGCCATCCAGAGCGGTAGTCGCTCGCCGGTCGAGATCGATGGCGTGGGCGACCTGCCCATTACGCTGGCACGCTGCTGTGCACCGGTCAGTCCGCAGCCGATCCGCGGCTACCTGACACTCGACCGGGGTGTGACCATCCACATTGCCGACTGCGCCGGCCTCGCCAGGATGGTGAAGCAGAAGCCGCAGCGGTTGCTGCAGGTCGAATGGCGCGAGGGAGATTCTGCAAGGATCTCGGCGCGCGTCGAAATCGAAGCCTTTGACCGCCGCGGTTTGCTGCGGGATATCTCGGATCTGATCGCGGCGGAACACCTCAGCATCGAAGGTGTATCAAGTCATACCGATCCGAAGGACCGGATCGCGCGCTTCGAGGTGCGGCTGACGGTTCGCGATGCGAGCGAATTGTCGAAACTGCAGCGGCGTCTGGCGCGCATCCCGAATGTCTTCAAGGTGCGGCGCGCGAAATAGGCCTGCCACGCGTGGGTGACAGCAGCAGGCCGGTTGCGCGCCAGACGCCGATGACCAATAGCCACAGCACCACGCCCACGGTCACCGCAACCGCGATGCTGGATGCTTCGAGGTTGAAGGCAGGAATAAAGGAATCCCAGGTGGCGCGCGCAATGCCGCGATCGCCATGGATCGCCAGATACGCCAGCTGATCGAAGACATTGCCCTGCAATGCCTCGAACATGGTGCGCAGTCGCAGTTCGGAATCGACCATCGCCTGGATCGCCTGGCCTTCGACGTAAAAGGTATTGTCGGGGCTCTTGAGGTGATGCTGTATCAGCGCTTCCAGACTGCCGTCATGGAATCGCGCGGCAATCTCGCGGAAGGGCTGCAGGTCGATCTCCACCTGATCGAGCCGACCGCCCACACGCTGCCGGTAGTGCGCCACGAAGCCCGGCAGGCAACCGCCGAGAACCGTGCCACCTACAAGCGCCACCCGGTCAAGCAAGCCGCCGAGTAGTCGCCCCAGCATCAGCGGTTGACGTTATCGATGGCGCGCTTGTCCGCGTTCAGTGCCGCTTCGTGCATGGCCTCGGACAGGGTCGGGTGGGAATGCATCGTGCGCTGCAGGTCTTCGCAGCTGGCCTGGTATTCGAGCGCCAGCACTGCTTCAGCCAGCAGCTCGCCAGCCATGGGTCCGATGATATGCACGCCAAGAATCCGGTCGCTGTCGGCATCGGCCACGATCTTGGCAAAACCGGCGGTGGCTTCCATCGCCCGCGCTCGCGCGCTGGCGCCGAAGGGAAAACTGCCGAGTTTCACGTTGATTCCGGCGGCGCGCGCCTGGGCTTCAGTCTGACCAACCCATGCGATTTCGGGCGCGGTGTAGATCACCGATGGCACGGCATCGTAATTGATATGGCCATAGCGCCCTGCAATCAGGTCCGCGGCGGTAACGCCCTCTTCCTTGGCCTTGTGAGCCAGCATCGGACCCCGCACGCAATCGCCGATGGCATAGACATTGGCAGCACCGGTGCGGCACAGCTCATCGACCATGACGAAGCCACGCGCGTCGATTTCAACGCCGGTGCCTTCACCGAGCAGATCCTGGGTATAGGGGCGTCGGCCCACCGCCACCACCAGACGGTCGAAGACCGCACTCTGTTCGCCCTGCGCATCGGTGTATTTCACCGTGACTTCATTGCCAGCAACCACGGCGGCACTCACCATGGCACCGAGCTTGATGTCGAGACCCTGCTTGCGCAACTGCCGCAGCGCTTCGGTGGCCAGCTGCCGATCGGCAACCGACAGGAACTCATCGGCTGCTTCCAGCACGGTGACCTTGGCGCCCAGGCGCTGCCACACACTGCCGAGTTCCAGACCAATGACCCCGGCGCCGATCACGCCCAGGCGCGCGGGCACCGCATCGAATTCGAGCGCGCCCCAGGAATCGACAACCAGTTTGCGATCGAACGGCACGCTCTTGAGTTCCACCGGCGTGGAGCCCGACGCGAGCACGACCGCGCCGGCTTCAAGCACCTGCTTGCTGCCGTCGATCGCGGTGAATTCGACCTTGTTGCCGGCCAGCAGCTTGCCATGGCCAGTCAGACCGACCACACCAGCCGACTTGAACAGGGCCGCGATGCCACCGGTCATGCCTTTGACCACACCGGCCTTGCGCTTCTGCATGGCCGCAAGGTCCAGTTGCAGCGCGCCTACGCCGATGCCATGCGTCTTGAACTCGTGGCCGGCGCGATGGTAGAGCTCGGATGATTCGAGCAGCGCCTTGGATGGTATGCAGCCCGCGTTGAGGCAGGTGCCACCGAAGGCATAGCTGCCATCCAGGTTCTGCCAGCCATCGATGCAGGCCACAGAAAGCTTGTTCTGCGCCGCACGGATGGCAGCCGGATAGCCACCGGGGCCGCCACCGATGACGATCACGTCGTAACGATCAGCCATGATTCAGACTCCGATCAGCAGGCGGCCCGGATCTTCAAGGCAGTCCTTGATGGTGACCAGGAACTGCACGGCTTCCTTGCCATCTATGATGCGATGGTCGTAGGTGAGCGCGAGATACATCATCGGGCGGATGACGATCTGTCCCTCGACCACCACGGGTCGCTCCTGGATCTTGTGCATGCCGAGGATGGCGCTCTGTGGTGCATTCACAATCGGAGTGGAAAGCAGCGAGCCGAACACACCTCCATTGGTGATGCTGAACGTGCCGCCCGTCAGGTCGTCCATGGTCAGCGAACCATTGCGCGCCTTCGCCGCAAAATCGCCGACGCCCTTTTCCACCTGCGCAAAGCTGAGAGTATCGGCATCGCGCAGCACTGGCACCACCAGCCCGCGGTCGGTCGACACCGCCATGCCGATGTCATAGAACTCGCGATAGACGATGTCGCTGCCGTCGATGGCCGCATTGACGACCGGATAGCGCTTCAGCGCTTCCAGTGCTGCCTTGACGAAGAACGACGAGAAGCCAAGCTTCACGCCGTGGTTCTTCTCGAATTTGTCCTTGTAGCGGGCGCGCAGTTCCTGCACGGCGTGCAGGTCCACCTCGTTGAAGGTGGTCAGCAAGGCCTGGGTAGCCTGGGCCGTGATCAGTCGCTCGGCGATGCGGGCGCGCAGGCGCGTCATCGGCACCCGCCGCTCAACTCGCCCGCTGGCAGGAACCGGCTGAGCCAGCACATCTGCCTTGGTCACGGCGCCCCCCAGGGCGCTGCCGGTCACTGCCGCCATATCGACGCCGGTCTCGGCCGCCACACGACGGGCCGCAGGACCTGCCTTTCCGGCCGGTGCTGGTGACGCCGCCGGGGTTGCCGGCTTGGCAGCCGCTGCTGGCGTGGCTTCCTTTGTGGTGCTGGCAGCCGCTGCTTTTGGAGCGGCTGCCGCAACAGCGCCCGCCTCGACAATGGCGAGCAACTGGTCGCTGACCACCGTCGCGCCGGCCTGCACCTTGATCTCTTTCAGGATGCCTGCCACCGGTGCCGGCACTTCCAGCACCACCTTGTCGGTCTCGAGATCGGCCAGATTTTCGTCGCGTGCGACGGTGTCGCCCGGCTTCTTGTGCCAGGTCACGAGCGTTGCATCGGCAACGGATTCGGGCAGCTTGGGAACCTTGATCTCGGTGGTCATGTTTTTTCGTTCTTCAAGTTTGGAATTCAGGAGCTCTTGCGCAGCGGCGCAGGCGCGCCCGTCTCGGTACTGACCCGGGTGGTGATGGTGCCGCTGCCCGCGCTTTCGCGGATCGCCGCGCTCAATGCAGCATCAACCAGCGCACGCTGTTCGGCCTCATGGATCTTGCTGATGCCGGTGGCGGGTGCTGCCGCATGCTGGCGGCCAGCGTAAAGCAGCGTGTGCTTGTCCTTCTGCAGCGGTCCCTCGAGGCGATGGCGGATGGAGTACCAGGCGCCCTGGTTCTGCGGCTCTTCCTGGCACCACACCACTTCCCGCAGCTGCGGATAGCGGCGCAGCACAGCCTCATAGGCCTGTGTCGGGAACGGATAGAGCTGCTCGATGCGCACCAGCGCCACTTCGCGCATGCTCGCGGCGCGCCGCGCCTTGAGCAGATCGAAGTAAACCTTGCCGCTGCAGAACACCACGCGCTGCACCTGTGCCGGCGCGATTTCGTCGACCTCGTCGATGACCGTGGCAAAACCGCCCTGGGTCAGATCGTTCAGTGACGACACCGACAGCTCGTGACGCAGCAGGCTCTTGGGCGTCATCACGATCAGCGGCTTGCGCAGCGCCCGCAGCATCTGGCGGCGCAGCATGTGGAACATCTGCGCGGGCGTGGACGGCACCACCACCTGCATGTTGTTCTCGGCGCACAGCTGCAGGAAGCGTTCGAGACGCGCGGAAGAATGTTCCGGCCCCTGACCTTCATAGCCATGCGGCAGGAACATCACCAGGCCGCAGAGACGACCCCACTTGGACTCGCCGGAACTGATGAACTGATCGATGACCACCTGCGCGCCGTTGACGAAATCGCCGAACTGCGCTTCCCAGATCACGAGCGTCGCCGGATCTGTGGTCGAGTAACCGTATTCGAAGCCGAGCACTGCCTCTTCAGACAGCACGGAGTCGGTGACCATGAAGCGTGGCTGACCCGCGCTGATGTGCTGCAGGGGAACGAAGCAGTCGCCCGTGGTCTGATCATGCAGCACGGCATGGCGATGGAAGAACGTGCCACGGCCGGTGTCCTGCCCGGTGAGACGGATCGGGCAACCGTCTTCCAGCAACGAGGCGTAAGCGAGCGTTTCGGCGCAGCCCCAGTCCAGCGGCATGTCGCCCGCCACCATCTTGCGGCGATTGACGTACACCTGATCCACCCGGGCCTGCAGTTTCACGCCCGCTGGCACATCGACAATGCGGGTGCCGAGATTCTTCAGGCGCGCGGCGTCAATGGCCGTGGGTGCGGATTCCGACCAGTCATTGCGCAAGTAGCGCGACCAGTCGACGGTGTATTGATTGCCGATCAATCCCAGTGACGCCGGCACCTGTGAATTGCCCACATCAAGGCCCGCACGATACTGCTCCATGAGGGCGGTCGCTTCGGCCGCGCTGATCATTGCATCGCTGGCCAGGCGTTCCGCGTAAATCTGGCGCACCGTCGGATGCTGGCGGATCTTGGCGTACATGACTGGCTGCGTGGCGGCGGGCTCGTCGGCCTCGTTGTGACCGAGGCGGCGATAGCACACCAGGTCGATCACCACGTCCTTGAGGAACTTCATGCGATAGGCCAGAGCCTGTCGCGTGACGAAAACCACGGCCTCCGGATCGTCGGCATTCACATGGAATATCGGCGCCTCGAGCATCTTGGCGATGTCGCTGCAGTACATCGTGGAGCGCGTATCGCGCGCATCGTTGGTGGTGAATCCCACCTGATTGTTCACGATGAGGTGCACCGTGCCGCCGGTGTAGAAGCCGCGCGCCTGCGACAGCTGCAGCGTCTCCATCACTACGCCCTGGCCGGCAAATGCCGCATCGCCGTGGATCAGTACCGGCACTACCCGCGCGCCAGTGGCGTCGCCACGGCGCTCCTGACGGGCACGGACGGATCCCTCGACCACTGGGTTGACGATCTCCAGATGCGAGGGATTGAAGGCGAGCGCAACGTGCATGTTGCCGCCCGGAGTGCGCAGATCGGCCGAAAAACCCTTGTGATACTTGACGTCGCCGGATCCCTTCAGGTGGGAGATGTCATAGCTACCTTCAAACTCCGAGAACAGCTCGGAAGGCGCCTTGCCCAATACGTTGACCAGCACATTGAGGCGGCCGCGATGGGCCATGCCGATGACCATCTCTTCGATGCCGATCTGACCGCCCTGCTGCACCAGGTCGTTCAGCATGGGAATCAGCGCGTCGCCGCCTTCCAGCGAGAAACGCTTCTGGCCCACGTACTTGGTGTGCAGATAACGTTCCATTCCTTCAGCAGCCGTGAGCTGCCTGAGGATATTGAGCTTCTCTTCGGCATTGAACTTGCTCTGCATGCGGCCTACCGTGAACTGGTCCTGCAGCCACAGGCGTTCGTCGGTGTTCGAGACATGCGCGAATTCCGCGCCGATCGGTCCGGCGAATACGCTCTCGAGCACGGCAACGATTTCACGCAGGCGGGCGCGGCGTGGCAGGG